>UQYK01000003.1 GCA_900545285.1 uncultured Ruminococcus sp. | reverse complement strand
AGGTGCTTCAAAAATTTTTTCTCTGATTGTGTTGCACTTGACTTGACAATCTATCATAGTAATAATACCGCACCAGGATTTCCCGGTCCTTTGCAGAAAGCATATTCAGCACATCCTGTAGCATTTCCGCCAGAATCTTCTGGTCAATGGACTGCTCCACATCATCTGCGGCGCACACCTGCACCAGATCTTCCAGATCAACAGTTTCGTGATAGCTCCGAATCCGGTTTTTCGCCCGGTTTCTGGCGATTGCGGCCAAAAACCCGGTGAGTTTTCCCGGTTTTACCTGATCGGCGTGCTCCCACACGGCAACAAATACGTCCGCGGTGAGTTCCTCTACATCCGATTCTGACAGGTATTTTCCAATAATATTGCGCACAATGGTTCCCACATAGGGGCTATAGGTCTGAATCAATTCTTCCAGAGCCTGCGGCTGGTGTTGTTTGAGTCTGCGTATCAGATTTCGTTCCTGCACGCTGGTTCACTCCTTTCAGTGCCTGTCCAAAGCGGCAGACACTTTCCTTCTGAACGGCCGTTCACCTATCATAACACACCAGCCCATGAAATGGTCACATGATTTAAAATTTATCACAGCGGCAAAAACCGCAGCACAGATTAAAACACAAATCTTTACTGCGGTTTTCCCTAAAAATATGTTGGATTTACTTCTGATCTTCCGCAGCCTTCTGTTCTCCGACATCTCCCGATTCTTCCAAAGATGCATGTCCGATCTGATGCAGTTGACTATGAGAAATGGTATCTTCATACTGTGGAACTGCCTCTGCGGCATCTTCCTCATCCTCGTCATCTGCCAGAATACTCCGGTAACCGTCATCCGGTTCTGCATCCGGCATTTCTGCTTTATCGGAATCGCCGCGCTGTGACAGCGGAACCTTCTGTTCAGCCTGTGCCGCAGCCAGTGCCTTCTTTTCCTCTGCTGTCATCATGTTGTGGCGAACGATCCGCACGGCAATAAACACAACTGCCAGTGCTGCTGCACAAATGCCCACGTAGAACACCAGACGTGCCCAGTCAAAATTCAGCGACTTGAAATTAAGTTTCAGGTCGCAGGACTTTGCATAATCCGCAGCTGCACCGGTATAACCAGTCAGCAGGAAGCCGTCTACCGCCTTTACAGACAGCGAGCTTCCGTCATTGGTTTCTACGGCAACAGAGGACTCGGAGTCCCCATCACTCCACAAGGTGCAGCCAAAGGCATATTTGCCAATGCTGCTGACACGCTTGGGCAGACGGGCATCCATAAGCTTTTCGCAGGCGAAGAAGGAGAAATCTCCGATTTCCAGTGCCTTGTCTGCATCGCTGTCCACATCGTCTGCGCCGGAAAAGGTCAGTGTTTCCAGGCTGGAACAATAGGAAAATGCGTTGTCCTTAATGGCTGTAACCGTTTCCGGAATGGTCAGCGTTTTCAGCGCGTCGCAGAAATCAAACGCCATTTCTCCGATATACTGTGTCTTGGCACCAAATGTCACCTCGGTCAGATTCCGGGACATAAAGAATGCGCCGGCATATACCACCAGAACATCGTCCGGAATTGCAAATGTGGTGTCTTCCCGGCCGGCCGGGTAATAATACAGGATATCTTGGTCGGTATTGTACAGCACGTTATCCTTTACCGTATAGGTCGGATTGCCGTCCTCTACCGTAATGGTGTCCATGCTCTGACAGCCCAGAAATGTCAGCTGTCCCATATCTTCCAGAGTTTTTGGAATGGTAAATTCCTTCAAAGAAGCACAGTTATAAAACGTATAACCGCCCAGTTCCGTCACTTTTTCCGGAATGGAAACCGATTCCAGAGCAGTACAGGAATAGAACACCCGGTCGGACAGGGTTTCCAGCGTATCCGGCAGACTGATTTCCGTCAGCGCGGTACAGTAGGCAAATGCCATATCGCCAATGCTCTGCACAGCATTTCCCAGTTTTAGTTCTTTCAGGGAGCTGCATCCGCAGAACACGCCGTCCGGCAAATCGGTGACACCGTCCGGCAGGCTTACAGTTTCCAGCGCGGTACAGCCGTAGAACGCGCCGTCTCCCAGTGTAGTCACTGATGTGGGGATTGAAACTGCCTGCAAGCTGGTGCAGTTGGCAAATGCTTCGTCTCCGATCTGCGTTACAATATAACCATCGATTTCCGGCATGACGCTGACATGTGTTGCCGAAGCGTCACACTTGGCAACAGAAACCTCTTTGCTGTTCAGAATTTTATAGGTCAGCGTACCATCATCAAAAGTACTGCTGTCATCGGTGCTGCTCTCCGGCGTACTGCTGCTGCTTTCTGCAGCCAGAACTGCCGTAGTGCCGCCTGTGGTGGACAGGCAAAGACTCGCTCCCAGCAAAATGGCAGCTGCACCGACAGCAATGCGTGAAAAACATTTGGAATTCCTGGATCGACTCATGATTTTTTTGATTCCTTTCTGCGTTTTTTAGCCGCATTCCCCTTTGCAGGCGCGGTCTGGCGGCTGGCAGGGCGAATCCGATTGCGGCTGCGGTGCACCAGAACGAGCGCTGTCACTGCGCCGGCAGCCACCAGAATGATAACCCCGGCAATGATCCATCCCCGATATACGCCGGATTTCCAGTGCCGCAGATATTTCTGAACGGCATTGCTTCCGGCATTGTGTACCCGCAGCTTTCCAATGCGCTCTGTCTGGCTGTTTTCTGCGGAGACGTAGTACCCCAGTGCCTGATCTCCAACTTCGGTAATAGTAGACGGAAGCGTCAGATCCAGCAGTGCCACACAGTTGTAGAAGCATTGGTCACCCAATTTGGATACACCTTCCGGAATCGTGATTGACTCCAGTTTCGTGCAGGCGTAAAAGCAGTGATCTCCCAGTGCTTTCATAGAAGAGGGCAGTTCTACCTTTTGCAGTGCCAGGCAATAGCCGAATACAGCGCCGGGCAGTTCTGTTACGCCCTCCGGAATGGTAATTTCTTTCAGCGCGGTGCAATAATAGAAGCAGTCCTCTCCGATCTGGGTTACATTGCCCAAATCCAGCTGTTCCAGCGTCATTGAGCCAATAAAGCTCCAGTCTGCCAGCGTTTTACAGGTATCTGCTACCACATAGCCTGTCTCTTCCCGTGCCTCCGGATAGCGGATCAGTGTCTCGCCGTCTGCGGTATACAGCACGCCGTCCGGCGCAGAAAAGGACGTGTTGCCTTCTGCCACGGAAAAAGCGCGCAGCGCCTGACATCCGTCAAAGGCATAGTTGCCGATGGCGGTACAGGAAGCCGGAATCGCCGCCTCTGTCAGCAGCTGACAGTTCTGGAAAGCATATTCTCCGATAGAGGTCAGATGCTCCGGGAGTGTAACCACACTCAGCTTAGTGCAGCTGTAAAACGCCTCATTCCCGATTTCCGTTATGGAATCCGGAATCTGAACAGAGCTCAGCTGCTCGCACTGATAAAACGCGGCCTGCGGAATTTTTTCCAGGGAATCCGGCAGGGTTACAGTTTGCAGAGCCGTGCAGGATTCAAAGGCACCGTCTCCCAGCGTCAGAACACCGTCCGGGAGCGTAACATTCCCCAGCACAGAACAGGAGGAAAAGGCGCTCTCGCCGATTGTCGTCACGCTGTCTGGAATGGTTACCGATGTCAGCATGCTACAGCTCATAAAGGCCGCGTCTCCGATTGCCGTCACAGTCTTTCCCTCGATTTCTCCGGGAATTTCTGCGCTGGAAGCAGATGTATCACAGGAAGTGATGGTCAGACTGCCGTCTGCATTCGACCGATAGGTGAACACGTCATATTTTTCGTCTCCGGATGTATCAATAGAGATGCCGCTGTCTGAGGACTCTTCCCCGTTTGTCTGTGCTTCTGCCGCCGCATGCAGCGGACAGAGCCAGAACACGGACAGGGCGCATCCCACTGCCGCCCATTGTTTCCAATGTTTTTGCATTATTCTGCGTCCTTATCCGCTGTGGAATCAGCAGTATCCTTTTCCGCTGATTTCTCTGTTTTTTCCGTTTCTGCCTTTTTTTCTGCACTGGCCTTCTTTTTTCCCCTGCCGCCGCTGATCATCAAAAGGATGCCGGCCGCCAGGACAATCAGAATGCCCACGCCTATCAGAATCCACTTGCCATATTTCTGGAAGGCGCTTTGCTCTTTTTTCTCCACCTGCACCGTCTTTTCCGGTTCGTCTACGGACTCAGACATGACGCTGCGGAAGGTAAAGTGGTTTTCATAGTTGTTTTCTTCATCAGACGCAGTGCAATAGCTCTGTGCCTGTGATCCGACTTCGCCGTAAATGACGAAGTCTTCCACTGGTGTTACAGTATCCACTTCATAACCGAAGGCAGCAAATCCGATTTCCTGCACGCTGGACGGAATGGTGACTTCTTTGAGTCCTGTTCCGGCAAAGGCGGACATCTGCACTGTTTGCAGGCCGTCCGGCAGGGAGATATTCGTCAGGTTCTCACAGGCCGCAAAGGCTTCTGCTTCAATCAGCTCCAGGCTTGACGGAAAAGCAACATCTGTCAGCCCTTCACAATAGGCAAATGCGTCCTGGCCGATTTCCAGCAGTGAATCCGGCAGTTCCAGGCTTTCCAGTGCGGCATAGGAAAATGCCCAGTCGTCAATGTACAGCAAGCCGTCCGGGAACGTTACCGCAGTCAGCTTGGTATTGGCAAATGCAGAAGACCAGATCTCTGCGACACCGTCCGGAATCACATAAGAAGTCTGGGTATAAGCCGGCGGATAGCAGATCAGATCTGTTCCGTCTGCGGAAAACAGAATGCCGTTATTTACCGTAAAAGCGGTGTTCTCTGCCGGAACCTGAAAGGTTTCCAGAGAAGCGCACCCGTAAAAGCAGGAATCGTTGATGGTGTCCAGCTTTTTCGGCAGTGTAATTGCAGTAATGCTGCTCTTTCCGGCAAAAATGCCGCCGCCGAGTTCCGTAACATCCTTTCCGTCCAGCTGATCCGGAATGACCAGCTCCGTATCCGAGCCGCTGTACTTGGTCAGGCAGACTGTTCCCTGTGTTGTCAGTGTATAGGTATAGTCACCGCTGGTAAAGGTTTCTGCCGATTCTTCTGAATTCAGGTCGTCCTCTGAAATCAAGCTGTCTTCGCTGCTGTCAACTGCACTGCTCTCTGCTGTTTCTGCAATTGCAACAGCGTCATCTGCTTCTTCCGCAGAGACGCTGCCACCATACGGCAGTGCAAGGCAGCCCAGTGTCAGCGCTGCTGCCAGTGTGCAAGCAATTTTTGTTTGTTTCATTCCAAAACACCTTCCCTTATGCTGCATTATTCCACAGTTACAGATTTTGCCAGGTTCCGCGGCTTATCCACATCATTACCCTTTAGTACAGAAGTGTAGTAGGCAATCAGCTGAAGCGGTACTACGGCAATCATCGGCATCAGCAGATCATCGAATTCCGGCAGGCCGAATTTCAGATCCACTGCATCCGGATCAACGGTGTCATTTTCCCGGCAAATGAGAATTACGCGCGCACCGCGTGCTTTTACTTCTTTAATGTTACTGATGGTCTTTTCCCGGAGTGCTGTCTGTGTTGCAACTGCAATGACCGGCATATTCTCTGTAATCAGAGAGATGGTACCGTGTTTCAGTTCCCCGGCAGCATAAGACTCAGAGTGAATGTAGGAGATCTCCTTCAGCTTCAGGGAGCCTTCCATGCTGAGGGCATAGTCCAGACCGCGTCCGATGTACAGCAGGCTGTCTGCGGTAATCAGAGAGGAAGCAATATACTGTGTCTGCTCCTTGTGCTCCAGAATCTCAGAAATGGTGTCTGGTGTCTGTTCCAGCAGCTTTACCAGGCGGCGGCACTCATCCGCATCAATCTTGCCCACTGCCAGCGCCAGTTCAAACGCAAACAGATACATCACTGCAATCTGCACCATGTACGCCTTCGTAGAAGCCACGGCAATTTCCGGACCGGCATGGGTGTAGATCAGCATATCTGCTTCCCGTGCAATAGAGCTGCCCATAGCGTTTACAATGGCCAGTGTCTTTGCACCCAGGGACTTTGCCAGACGCATTGCTGCCAGACTGTCTGCGGTTTCACCGGACTGAGAAATGATAATGACCAGGTCGCCCTCACCCACCAGCGGTTCCCGATAGCGGAACTCGGAGGCAATATCCACTGTTACCGGGACACGTGCCAGCTTTTCAATGACATATTTTCCTACTGTGCCGGCATGCATTGCAGTACCGCAGGCAACAACCTGAATATGCCGGAAGCTGCGCAGCACCTCCGGTGTGATGCCGCATTCTTCCAGATTCGGCAGGCCATCCTGAATCCGGGCAGAAATGGTGTTCCGGATTGCAGCCGGCTGCTCGTGGATTTCTTTCAGCATAAAGTGAGCATAGCCACCCTTTCCGATGGCCTCTACATCCCAGTCAGCGGTTTTCAGTTCTTTTTCCACCAGCTGACCGAATACGTCATAAATGTGCACGCCGTCCTTGCCCAGCACAGCGATTTCATCATGCTCCAGCAGATAATAATTTCGGGTGTACTCAATAATTGCCGGCACGTCAGATGCAATGAAGCTTTCGCCGTCACCGACACCCACAATCAGAGGGCTTTCACAACGCACTGCATAAACCTGATCCGGATGATCGGCAAACAGAATACCCAGGGAATAGGAGCCTTCCAGATCCCGGATCACCTCAGAAATGGTCTGAATGGGGCTGCCGTTATAGCGATAATCCAGCAGCTTTGCCACAACCTCTGTATCGGTATCGCTGGCAAAGGTCACACCCTTGGATGCCAGGTGATCCTTGAGTTCCTTATAGTTCTCGATAATGCCGTTATGGACAATGGTAACTCTGCCGCCGCTGTGGGGATGGGCGTTCAGGTCAGACGGTTCCCCGTGGGTAGCCCACCGGGTGTGACCGATTCCCACAAAACCAGCAGGACGGCCATTCTGTTCCATACGGTCTTCCAGGTTTTGCAGACGGCCCTTTGCCTTAGCAACTTTGATTTTGCCGTTTTCAAATACAGCAATGCCGGCCGAATCATAACCCCGGTATTCCAGCTTGGACAGACCATTCATCAGAACGTCTGTACAATTTCGTTTTCCTACATATCCAACAATTCCACACATAAACGTGCCTCACTTTCATCATTTTAAAAGGAGCCGGCAGTTCGTGAAAAAGCGGCCGGCTGTCACATACTATAGATTATAGCACAAATAAGAAGGAATTGCAACTGATTTTTTGGTGAAAATTGCGTGAGTATGGTTTGAAATGTGAAGCAAACGACAAGCAGAAATGTTTTTTTCAGAAAAGCCGGGACATTTTTGCGTATCGATATAGCCCCAAAAGGCATTCCGGCTGTTGTTTTTCTATTATAATGTATAAGGCGAATATGCCTTTGAAGAATTGCATCCCCTCTGGAACTTTTTTGCGGATTTTCACCGCAAAGGCAGACGATTTTCGCGCTTTTTATACACGATCCGATTTTCGCTCGGTTTTATTTTATTTTTTCAAAAGAATACATCAGAGCAATATGTGTATACTGTACGTTGCTTTTAGTCTGTTTGGATTCGCAAAACTTTATTTATCACATTTCAAAAATAAAATGCTTGACAGTAGGGTGGACATGTGCTATAATAATTATCGTTGCAGCGCTGGTGTAGCTCAGTTGGTAGAGCAGCTGATTTGTAATCAGCAGGTCGGGGGTTCGAGTCCGTCCACCAGCTCCAATATTCTACAACCTACATATGTAATTTGGGGGAGTTCCCGAGTGGCCAAAGGGGGCAGACTGTAAATCTGTTGCTTCTTGCTTCGATGGTTCGAATCCGTCCTCCCCCACCAGAGAACAGGCAGACTCTTCGGGAGTTTGCCTGTTCTTTTTTTCGATTTCATGTGTATGGTCTTGTAGATACCAAGAAAAAGAAGTGCCTTTTGTCAGCTGCCTCAAAATGCGAGCAAGCTTTCAGACAGAAACGGCAGTTCTTTTTAAATCCTGAGCATTCTCCGCACACTGGAATGCTCTGACATGAGAAAGAGGAAGAGAAGTTATGGTACGAGAAGATTTAAGAAATGTTGCCATTATCGCCCACGTTGACCACGGCAAGACAACCCTGGTAGACGAAATGCTGAAGCAGGGCGGCGTATTCCGGGAAAACCAGGCAGTCGCAGAACGTGTCATGGACTCCAACGACCTGGAACGGGAGCGCGGCATTACCATTCTGGCAAAGAACACCTCCGTTCGCTACGGCGACACCAAAATCAATATCATTGACACACCGGGACACGCTGACTTCGGCGGCGAGGTAGAACGTGTCCTCAGTATGGTAGACGGCGCAATCCTGCTGGTAGATGCTGCAGAAGGCCCGATGCCGCAGACACGGTTCGTTCTGTCCAAGGCACTGGAAATGAACCTGAAAATTATTGTTGTTGTCAACAAAATTGACCGTCCGGACGCACGTCTGGATGAAATTGCAGATGAGGTTCTGGAACTGCTGATGGATCTGGATGCCAGCGAAGAGCAGCTGGAAAACACACCGTTCCTGTACTGCTCCGGCCGTGCAGGTACGGCAAGCTTTGAGCCGCACGGCGAAGGCAAGGATTTGAAGCCTCTGTTTGATACCATTATGTCCTATGTCAATCCGCCGGAGGGCAACCCGGACGAGCCGCTCCAGATGCTGATTTCCTCCATTGACTATAATGAATATGTAGGCAGAATCGGCATCGGCCGCATTGAGCGCGGTACCATCCAGGTGGGACAGCAGGTACTGCTGGGCAATTATCACGATCCGGAAAACACACGCCGCAACAAGATTGTCTCCCTGCTCCAGATTCAGGGCTTGCAGCGTGTTCCGGCAGAGTCTGCTACTGTAGGCGACATCGTCTGGATCAGCGGTATTGAAAATATCTCCATCGGCGACACCGTATGTGCGCCGGAATGCTTCGAGCCGCTGCCGTTCACCAAGATCAGCGAGCCGACTGTGGAAATGACATTCAGCGTTAATGACAGCCCATTTGCCGGTCAGGAAGGCAAGTTTGTCACCTCCCGTCAGCTGCGTGACCGTCTGATGCGGGAACTGCTCCGGGACGTTTCTCTGCGTGTGACCGAAACCGAGAGTACAGACGCATTCCGCGTTGCCGGCAGAGGTGAAATGCACCTGTCCATTCTGATTGAAAATATGCGCCGGGAAGGCTATGAGCTGGGCGTTTCTACCCCTCGTGTCCTGTACCATGAAGTAGACGGCAAACGGTATGAACCGATTGAAGAGCTGTCTATTGACGTGCCGGAGGAATGTGTAGGTTCCGTTATGGAAAAGCTGGGTTCCCGTAAGGCAGAGCTTCAGGACATGCATCCCCAGGGCAGCCGTACCCGTCTGACATTCCTGATTCCGTCCCGTGGTCTGTTCGGTTATAAGAGTGAGTTCCTGACCGACACCAAGGGCGAAGGCATTATGAGCAGCGTATTCTATGAATATGCACCGTATAAGGGGGATATTCCCCGCCGCAGCACTGGTTCCCTGATTTCCTTTGAAACCGGCGAAGCAGTCACCTACGGTCTGTTTAACGCCCAGGAGCGCGGCTCGCTGTTTATCGGCGCAGGCGTTTCGGTTTATGAAGGCATGGTTGTCGGCGCTTCTCCCAAGGCAGAAGACCTGGTAGTAAATGTCTGCAAGCGGAAGCACCTGACCAATACCCGTGCCAGCGGCAGTGACGATGCACTGCGTCTGGTACCACCCCGCAATCTGAGCCTGGAAGACTGCCTGGAATTCCTGGCAGACGATGAACTGCTGGAGGTCACACCGAAATCTCTGCGAATCCGCAAGCAGATTCTGAGCAACCAGCAGCGTGCAAAGATGCGCGGAAAAATCAAGTAAATCCATCAGAATCTGTTATTTTATCTGACAGAATTCTGTATTCCCCCGTCCAAGAGAGGAATTCAAACATGAAACAATTTTGGAAAAAAGCACTCTGGGCTGCACTTTTGACGGCAGCGTTCGCTGTGACCGCTGCCGGATGCGGCAATGACACAAGCAGCAGCTCATCTGCCGACAGCACAACTGCGGCAGAAAGCAGCGCCGCAGCAAGCAGTGACACCGCACCGGAAACAAATGTATTCAACTATCAGATGAACGATGACGGCACCGTTTCTATTACCGGGTACAACGGAACAGATACCGATCTGAACATTCCGGCCACCTTGGATAATTATGTAGTCTCCGCCATTGCAGATCACGCCTTTGAAGCCAACTGGGATCTCACCAACGTGACCCTGCCCCATGGCCTGACCGAAATCGGAGAAAGTGCCTTTATGGACTGCGGCTCGCTGACTACGATCAACATCCCGGAAACCGTGGCACAGATTGACCGTGCCGCCTTTGCCGGATGCAGTGCCCTCACCAGTCTGACCCTTCCGGAAGCCGTTTCCACTGTGCTGGAAGAGGCCTTTACCGGCTGTGCCAGCCTTACCAGTTTGACAGTTGCCAACCCTTCTCTGGCCTATGACCGCTGGGGACTGGTGGAAGGCAGCGCACCCCTTGCCGTTACAATCACCTGTCCTGCCGGCTCTGCCATTGAGACCTGGGCCAACGCAAACGGAATTGCCACCCAGCCGCTGAGCTGATTGCAGCAGAAAGGAACCTGTTTCTATGTTACAACAAATCCGAACCAAATTCCCGGCTGTATTTCTGGCCGTCTGCATGGCACTTTCTCTGTCCGCCTGCGGCAATACAGAGGACAAGGCTTCCAGCTCGGAGGCTTCTTCGAAGTCCGCGCAGTCTGACAGCAGTGAGAGCGATGCTGTTCCCGTGGCAACGGATACAAACGCTGACAATTCCGACGACACAGCAGAGCCGGTCACGGAATCAGATCCCGCAGATATGAACTATCAGCTGGACTATGACAGCAACGTCATTCCGGATGCGATGGCAAAAACCATCGCCACCTATTTCTACGCCATTGAAACACAAAACTATGATCTCTACACGGCAAATCTGGACTCCGATTATCAGACTGCAACGGAAAAGATGCTCCAGGAACAGTATGGATACGGCATGGAAACCAGCATGGAAATGTACCATCAGAGTCTGATCAGCGCTGCCGGCACAGACGATTGCAGCATCACTGCAATCGAAATGTCCATGGCTGATGAAGCGCTTGCCGCCAACTATGATACCGATACAGACTTTGTGGAAGAATACCTCAGCGCCTTTACCCAGGTGCTGGGCGAGGACTTTACCACACAGCTGAAGCAGGACACCGATGCACTCTATGATGTTGTGCTCAACATCACTGGCAAAAACAGCAGCGGCGAAGCCATTTCCATTATGAGTGACCTGGAAATTCTGGTGACAGAACGGGGCGATGTTTACGGCGTTATGGGCTGATTTTGCCCATTCACACAACGTATCTTCTTTTGAAGCGTCAGTAAATTTTTGTTTGCTGACGCTTTTTCTATGCTGCGCTGCAAGTTTTTCCTTTTTCTGCATAAAATAACAGCAGAGGTGATTGACACTATGAAGGAATTTCAGCGCAGTGTGTGGCTGGGATGGTGCTTTACCGTAATTGCTGGCACACTTTTGCATTTTCTCTATGCGTGGACACAGGAAAACCGCGTAGTCGGCCTGTACTCTGCAATCAGCGAAAGCACCTGGGAACATTTAAAGCTCCTGTTTTTCCCCTCTCTGGCATACACCATCTGGGAATATCTCTGGATTGGCCACCGCTATCCCGGTTATGTTCTGAGGCGGTTTCAGGGAACTGTTCTGGGGATGCTTACGATTCTCGCACTATTTTATACGTATACCGGCATTTGCGGCACAAACTTTCTCCCGGCGGATATTCTGGTATTTCTGTTGGGAACAACGGTCACTGCCCGATATACCTGGCGCAATTTTCAAAGGTGCACTCCGAAACGGGATTGGATCGGCGTGCTGCTCTTTGCAGCGGTTGCCGTGTGCTTCGGCATCTGTTCTCTCTGGCCGCCCCGGTTCGGCATGTTTCTGGCACCGTAAATTCGGCGCGGCAGCCAGGGAATACGACGCTTCTAAGCTATCATGAAACTTTCACAATCTCCGCTTGCATCCAACAAAAAAGTGTGCTATAATAATCCACATAATCCGTTCTCGTTCTTATGTTTTCGTGGATGTTTTGTATTTCCGGGAGGAATGCAAAACACCTGTATGGACAAGTATTCCGGAACAATCGATTATATCCAAAAGCGGCGCTGTGAAAAAGCGCTTTACCACCAATATTTCCGGCCGCAGATGCCGGAAGATTTCAGGACTTGTACCCATCTGCTGCTGCGCATGCCTTTCGCGGCGGATACAAGCTCTTATACTGCACGAAAAGGAGACAGTATATGGAAGAACCAAAAAAGAACCGAAAGTCTTATATTTCCTTTTGGGTAATTGCCTTATGCATTTTCATGCTGTTACAGGCCTTTGTCTTTCCCAATCTGTTTAACCACCGGGTGGAAGAGGTCAGCTATGATACCTTTATTTCCATGACGGAGAACAAAGAAATCGGCTCTGTACAAATTGAATCCAGCCAGATCACATTTACGGATAAATCGGAAAAAAAGCTCTACCGCACCGGCGTGATGGAGGACAAGGACTTAATCACACGGCTGTATGATTCCGGCGCAAAGTTTGAATCGAAGATCGACAGCGGCACCAGCCCGATTCTGTATATTCTGATCAGCTATATCCTGCCGATTGCACTGATGGTGCTGGTGTTCCACTTCTTCAGCAAAAAAATGGCACAGCGCATGGGCGGCGGCGAAGGCTCCATGATGTTCGGCATGGGAAAAAGCAACGCCAAGGTCTATGTTAAATCCACAACAGGAATCAAGTTCAGCGATGTTGCCGGCGAAGAGGAAGCCAAGGAACTGCTGGCAGAAATCGTGGATTTTCTCCATCGCCCCGACCGCTACAAGGAAATCGGCGCCTCCATGCCGAAAGGCGCGCTGCTGGTAGGCCCTCCGGGTACTGGTAAAACCCTTCTGGCAAAGGCTGTTGCCGGCGAAGCCAATGTCCCCTTCTTCTCCATTTCCGGTTCGGAATTTGTAGAAATGTTCGTGGGTATGGGTGCTGCAAAAGTCCGGGATTTGTTTAAACAAGCCAACGAAAAGGCTCCCTGTATCGTCTTTATCGATGAAATCGACACCATCGGCAAAAAGCGTGACGGCGGACAGATGGGCGGCAATGACGAACGGGAACAGACGCTGAACCAGCTGCTGACCGAAATGGACGGCTTTGATGGTTCTAAGGGCGTTGTCATTCTGGCTGCTACCAACCGTCCGGAATCTCTCGATCCGGCGCTGCTTCGTCCGGGACGGTTTGACCGCCGGATTCCGGTAGAACTGCCGGATTTGCAGGGCAGAATTGATATTCTGAAAGTACATGCCAAAAAGATCAAGCTGGCCGGAAACGTGGATTTTGGTGCCATTGCCCGGACAGCTGCCGGAGCATCCGGCGCAGAGCTGGCAAATATTATTAACGAAGCGGCACTCCGTGCCGTGCGTCTGGGGCGCTCCTGTGCAACACAGGAAGATCTGATGGAAAGCGTGGAAGTCGTAATTGCCGGATATCAAAAGAAAAACCGGGTGCTTTCCAACAAGGAAAAACTCACTGTCTCCTACCACGAAGTGGGACATGCACTGGTGGCTGCGCTTCAGTCACAGTCGGCACCGGTACAGAAAATCACCATTATTCCCCGTACCTCCGGCGCGCTGGGCTACACTATGCAGGTAGAGGAAGACGAGCACTTCCTGATGACAAAAACCGAACTGGAAAACAAGATTGCTACCCTCACCGGCGGACGCGCCGCAGAAGCGTTGATTTTCCACGAAATCACAACGGGGGCTTCCAACGATATTGAACAGGCCACAAAGCTGGCACATGCGATGGTCAGCCGCTTCGGCATGAGCTCGGAATTCGGTATGGTGACCATGGAATCCATGCAAAATCAATATCTGGGCGGTGACTCCAGCCTTAGCTGCTCTATGGAGACACAGACCAAGATTGATAAGAAGATCTCAGAAATTATCCAGGGACAGTACGACCGTGCAACAGAACTGCTGCAATCGAATATGGCAAAACTTCACGAAATCGCTAAGTATCTGTACGAACATGAGACAATCACAGGTGATGAATTTATGCAGATTCTCAATCGTCCGCTGATCACACAGCAAGAAGAAGCATAATTTCACACATCACAAAATCTGCAAATTCCCCTTCTGAAAAGGCCGCTGTTTTTCAAAAGCAGCGGCCTTTCTGTGTTTTGCCAGTTTTTTTGACACAAATAGATATTGCAGTTTCTGCACACTTTATGGTATACTGTAGAAGAACATGTTTTAAGACACCGTATCTTTTTCAATCAGGAGGACTGCAAAAATCATGCTGGGAAAACAACTCTTTTCTCTCTTCATTACCGCTGCACTGCTCTGTGCCTTTTCCGGATGCAGCAATTCTGCGGATTCTGCCGCGCCGGAATCCGCTTCTGCTGAAACAAAAGTACCGGAAATGCGCGATATCTCCACAACTGCGCTGGTGCAGGATATGGGAATCGGCATCAATCTGGGCAATACCTTTGAATCCTGCGGAGACTGGATTGAGCAGTGGGGAGACGGCTCTGTGGAATCCTATGAAACCGCATGGGGCAGCCCGGTGATTACACAGGAAATGATTGAGGGCTATGCAGAGGAAGGCCGGAAAGCTTTCCGTTCCGGCACTGCCGACAGCACCGCCGCCGAGGACTAAGTACAAAACGTAAAAAACGGATGCCATCACCGCGCAGAACCCTGCTGCCGGAACGATGGCATCCGTTTTTTGTATTTTGAAATGGATTTTCTATTGTTTCAGATACACTCAGGAAGCGGCTTCCTGATTTTCTTCTACCAGTGCAAAGTCTACATTGCCGCTGTTGACATCGATTTTAGTGCACTGTACCCGAACGGTATCACCCAGGCGATAGCACTTGTCTCCCTGCTCTTCCCGGAAGGCGATGCTGTCATCATTGATCCAGTCGCTGTCCGGCAGAGAAGCCACATGTACCAGACCTTCTACCGTATTCGGCAGAGCCACATAAAAGCCGAAGTCTGTCACACCGGCAACAATGCCGTCAAAGATCTCACCCAAATGCTGCTGCATATATTCTGCCTTGTAGCAGTCATCGCAGTCACGCTCAATCATAATTGCCTGTACTTCGGTTTCGCTGGACTGGGTTGCAGCATCGGCAACAAAGGTGCCGTAGCGCTTCTGCATCTCGCCGGCATCCGGATTTTCGCAGTAGCTGCTGAGAATCCGGTGAATTGCCAGATCCGGATAACGCCGGATGGGAGAGGTAAAGTGGGCATAATCCGCCAGTGCCAGACCAAAATGTCCGATCGGTTCCGGGCTATAGGCAGCCTTTGCCATAGAGCGCAGCACCATAACATTCAGTACCGGATAGAGATCTGTGCCCCGTGCGCCGTCCAGGATTTCTGCCAGGTGACGCGGCTTGATATCTGTAAATACCGGTACCTCAACGCCCAGACGCAGCAGAACGTGTTCCAGCTTTTCAATCTTTTCCGGTGTGGGCTTGTCATGAATCCGATAGACAAAGGGCAGATTCTTTTCCCGTGCCATTTTTGCAGCGGCTTCATTGGCCAGGAGCATCATTTCTTCTACGATGCATTCGCTCTTGCCGCGCTGCCGTGCCACAACATCGACACAAACGCCTTCATCATTGAGAATCAACGCGCCTTCTGCTGTTTCCAGTTCCGGTGCGCCCCGGCGCTTCCGCTCCCGCAGGCGGATATCGCACAGTTCATTCATCAGGGGAATCATGTGGATAACGTCCTTGTACTTATCCAGCAGTTCCGGGGCTGCGGTGCCTGCTAAGATCTCGTTTACTTCGCTGTAAACGCCTTTTACCGCAGAACGAATGATGGTTTTCCGGAACTGATAGGAAACGATTTCCCCATTCTCATCCAGTTCCATCAGGGCAGAGAAAGCCAGACGATCTTCACAGGGATTCAGAGAACACACCCCGTTTGACAGGCTCTTCGGCAGCATGGGAATTACATGATCGGCATAATAAATGCTGGTGCCCCGGCGGAGTGCCTCTTCATCCAGCGGTGTTTTCGGCTGTACATAATGGGAAACATCTGCAATATGCACGCCCAGCCGATAGCCGTTCTCTGTCTTTTCCAGAGAAACAGCATCGTCCAGATCCTTGGAATGGGCGCTGTCAATGGTAAAAATCGGTGTGCTGCGCAGATCCAGCCGTGTTTCATAGGCCTCCTTAGGAATCGGTGCGTTGGCAATTTCATCTGCCTGCCGAATCACCTCTTCCGGGAACTCCTCAGTTACGCCGCGCAGCGCAACCATGGCTTCGGCACAGACGCTGGCACGGGTAGAAGCACCAAAGCTGAATACAATCTTCACCTTGTGCTCTGCGTGGCGGTGTCCGCGGTATACCACCTCTGCCAGAACCTTCTGCCCTTCCTCATACAGCACGCTATCCTTGCGCTGAATCTGAATCGGTGTCTTGGACATTGTGTCTGCCCGGAACATCAGCCGGCCGTCCTCATTGACAATAACACCAGTCAGGCGATTGTCGGCTTCCTCCAGAATTGCCAGGACTTCACCCTCTGGCTTTCCGCTCCGGGAGGGAATATTTCCGATGAGCACCCGGTCTTTTGTCATGGCACCCTGTAAAAATTTGCCCGGAATAAAGACGTCAGCGGCGCCCTCTTCCTCCGGCCGTGCAAAGCCGAATGTGCGGCTCAGACGAACGATTGTGGCCGGATAATATCCCATATTGGCCGAAGAAACATAGCCCCGGCGTCGCTCACAAATGGCACCTTCCTTGCAGAGTTCTTCTACTGCCTTCCGAAAATTGGCAGCACCGCCCCGGTTGGTACGGCACTTTGTCGCCAGATCCCGGTCACTGAGCGGGGTACGGCCGTTCTTTTTCAGAATTGTCAGAATCTTCTTGCGATAGCTGTCGATGCTCTCTGCACCGCCAAATTGCGTATTTGCCATAAATCCATTCCTTTCTCTTCGCCGCCCTGTGCGGCATCCTCTTTCTCTCTTCCTTCTTTTCCAACAAGTGCGCTTCCCACCTCCGTTTCATGGAGCATACAGAAAGCGCCGCGCAGCCGGCAGACCCATTGCCGCCAGCTGCAATCTATCCGGAACACCGGAAACCGAAAAAAATTCCCGGCAAAAAAACATCCTGTACCCCGGCGCGTTTCCCGATCAGCCGGGCACACACCGAAACACAGGACAGAATATCAGCGATTCTTACTTTTTCATCAGCAGCGGCATCACAATATCCAAAAACAGAATCAGAACGAAAAACACCAGTGAAAACCAGAATGTGATTTTCTTCAGACGTGCTTCCTTTGTGCGTCCCCGGTTCTTGTCGTAGAATGAATCATTGCTTGCACCGGTCAGAGCAGCAGTCGCATTCTGCGGCTTCTGTTCCTGCATCATACAGATCACAACCAGAACAATGCTGATCAGCAGTACTACTGCACCCAGGATCATCTCTAATGTGTTCACAGGAATCCCTCCTCCCATGGGTATTTGATCAATATCTCTATTATTATACCATGTTTTCTGTCCGATTGCAAGCCTTTTTTCTCGGAATTTTTCACAAAGAACCAGTCGGGAATCTGGTTATTTTTTATGAAACCGCTGCATATCCTTTCTGCAAAGAACACGATGCAGAAGCAGCGGCGGCGCATGCAGCTTTGTGCCATTCCGTCCGCCGGCTGTTTCTGTGCGTGCAAGCCAACGGGAAAGGAACTGAGGTGCTTTATGGATATCGGAAAGAAAGAACTGCCGGCACAGACCAGCCACCACAACCTGATCTTAGAGGATCGGGAGAAATTGACGCTCACCGGTGTAACGGACGTAGACTGCTTTGATGAACGGGTCATTCACCTGTTTACCGGCCTGGGAGAGCTGGTCATCAAGGGACGCAATCTGCACATCAATGATGTCAGTGTAGAAAGCGGCAACATGACCATTACCGGGGACATCTGGCTACTGCAATACGGAGAAAAAGACCGAAAAGGGCCGCTTTCTCTGCTGGGAAAGCTGTTTCGATGATGGAGCTGGAAACCTTTTTCACAGTCCCCCAGCAGATTCGCCTGCTGCTGTATGCCGTATTTCTGGGCTTTCCCCTTGGATTCTGCTTTGACTTGCTGCGCAGCATCCGCGCGGTTCTCCCCCATGGAAAGCTGGCCGCGGCGCTGGAGGATATTGCATTTCTGCTGCTTTGGAGCGGCGCACTGGTCTGCTTTTCCTGCGTTCTGGCACGGGGTGAAATACGGGGATATTACGTACTGGGCAGCATCCTGGGATTTCTGCTGTACTGCTGTACCCTGGGCGTTTTGATTGTCCCCCTGCTGCGGCGTATTCTGCACCGTATCTTTCGCTGCGGCAAATGGGCATTTCGGCCGATTCTCCACGGCATTGTGCGAATTACCGGTGTTTTGAAAGAAAAATTTGGCCATTTCGCCAAACTTTTTCGGATGCCCTTATTTTTTTCGCATTTGCCCTTGAACAGGGAGAGAAAAATGTTGTATAATAAGAAAGATCAAACAAAGCAGGAGGTGACACGAAAATGGCTAAGACGAAAAAGGAACCGAAAAAAAAGTCACGCTGGATCTTTCGGGTCATCAGCCGGACCGCAGTAATTGTCGCAATTATCGGATGTACCGTCAGTGTGGTATCCATCCAGTCCAATATTGCGGAGAAGAAAACGGAACTGGCACAGGTGCAGAAACAGATCGACAACCTTACCGCTGAAAACGAAGATCTGGAACGGATTTTGGACAGCGGCGACATTGACAGCTATATGGAACGCCTGGCACGGGAAGAGTACAACTACGCTTATCCGGATGAGTTGCGTTTCTACGACACATCCAGAAATTAGGATGCGTTGACACATCCTGACAGGCAAATTTTGTGAGATGATTTTGCTCCGCTTTCGGCAAAAATTTGCAGGCGTGCTTTCACACGGCAAGCGAAGGAAATCAACCCAAAAGGCACACGTCAGATATAATGTCAGCACGCCCTTAAATACAGCACATGGTACAGAGCCATCTGGCGCGCTCTGTGCCGCGTTGCCTACACGGGTTCCCATAAAAATACGGTATCTATTTTTACAAAAGCACTGCCGGGAACATCATTCGATACCGCCACCATCAAAAGAAGGGGAAACAGAGTTACATGCAGGTCGAAATCGGAAAAGTTTATGAAGGAATCGTCAAGAACATCGCAAAATACGGCGCTTTTGTGGAGTTTCAAAAGGAAGACGGAGAGCATGCCACCGGTATGGTGCACATCTCCGAAATTTCCCGGAGCTATGTCAATGAGATCGGTGATTTTGTGAAAGAAGGCCAAAAAGTCCGGGTAAAAGTCATCGGCACCAATCCGCAGGGGAAAATCAGCCTTTCCATGAAGCAAACAGAAGAAGCGCCTGCCGGTGCGCCTGCACGAAATACACGTCCGCCCCGTTCCGGCGGTCACGGCGGCAATGCCCCCGGCGGCGAAGGCGGCCGTCCCCGCGGCGGACGCGGCGGCAGAGCCAACGTCTGGGAGCCGAAGAAAAAACAGGCACCCTCTGAAATGACCTTTGAAGATATGCTCTCCCGTTTTAAGCAGAACAGCGAAGAACGGATGTGCGATATCAAACGAAATACGGAACGGAAAAACCGCTCCAGACGCAAGTAAGAACCTGTCTTCACAAGAAATATATGTGGATTTTCGAGCATAATTTTGTTGTAGACAAGGCAAAAATACGCAGGCGGGCTGTCGCCCGGCAAGTATTTTTCACGCAGTATGCAGCAAAATTTGCCGAAAAGACACGTGTATACGCTTGTGAAGACAGGTTCTAATATCACAATCAGCTACTTTTCTCCAGAAGGCAGCTTTTTTGTACCCTTAGAAAACGTGCTTTCTGCACTGCAAGATATCAAACCGACTCTGAAACATTTGACAAGCGCTTCCATTTTGATTATAATAAGGATATCCTGACATTTTTCACAGACAAGTCTAATTGGTACGAAACGACACACAATTTCTGAAAGGAGTTTCTATGCGATTCCGCTATCTTTTCCTGATTCCAGAACTGGTTCTGCTCTTTTTCTTTCTGGCTCCGATTTATAAGCGCATCTGCAATCCCGGCAATCTGGGCGGTGCACTGGTGTGCCTGCTTTTGATTTTCATTACCGTTTTTCCGCAAAAATTTGCGCATCTGATTGCACAGCTATGGCAGCATCTGGCCGGAAAAATTGGTCTTTCTGTTCTCAGTGTGTGTATTGCAGCCGGGCTGATCTTTTGCACCGCCATGTCCGTACAAATGGCGCGCACCATTGCTTCCCAGCCGGAACAGCCGCACACGGTGATTGTACTGGGATGCAAGGTACGGGGCGCACGTCCCAGCGCCATGCTGACCAGGCGGCTGGAAGCGGCGCTAAGCTACCTGGAAGCGCATCCGGAAGTTCAGTGCATCACCTCCGGCGGACAGGGGGCCGGAGAAGATATTCCGGAAGGACAGGCCATGAAAACCTGGCTTGTGGAACACGGCATTGCAGAAAGCCGCATTCTGGTGGAAGACCAGTCGAAGGATACGGAAGAAAACCTGAAATTTTCCGCAGCCATTCTTGCAGAACAGGAACTGGGCAATCAGGCTGTCATTATCACAGACGGTTTTCACGAATACCGCGCCAGCCTTCTGGCAAAGCAGGCCGGCCTGGAAACCTGGGCATACAGCGCCTACACCAAGCCTCTGTATGTTCCCACCTACTGGGTACGGGAATGGATGGCACTGTTTGAACTGATCGTACTGCACCATGGATAATGGATAGGAGATGAAATCATATGCCGTTACAACAGCTGACACCGCGTATTTATCAGCTTCCCTTTTCGGAGGCGGAGGATCGTCCCTGTCTGGGTTATATCCGGGGTGAACGGTTTTCCCTGATGGTGGATGCCGGAAACTCCCCGGAGCATGTCCGGGACTATCAGCAGGCACTCCGGGAGGCCGGCCTTCCGCTGCCCCAGTTTACCGTTCTCACCCATTCCCACTGGGATCACTGCTTCGGCCTGCATGCGCTGCAAATTCCGGCCATTGCCTGTGCGGAAACCAGAGCCTCACTGGAAATGGTATCCCGTCTGCGCTGGACACCGGAGGCACTGCACGAAAATGCCGAAAAGGGCATTGTGCCCCGACTGTGCGTGCCGCGGATTCAGGCGCATTTTCCGGAGCCGGAGAAAATCCGGATTGCCCTCCCTTCTCTGATCTTTTCCGGCTCCATGCGGCTGGATCTGGGGAACTGCATGTGTATTTTTCAGCACGTTACCAGTGCACATGCCAGGGATACAGTGATTGTCTTTGTTCCGTCAGAACGCATGGTATTTCTGGGAGACTGCATCTATCAACAGCTGATCGATGATGTGTGGAAAGAAGGTCCCGTCAAGCTAAAGCAGCTGATTCAGGAGCTGGAACCCTTAGACTTCATTCTGGCACAGCCGGCACACCAGGGTGCCATGTCCAAAGAGGAATTGCTGAACTGGCTCAACCGACGGCTCCAGAAAGCATCTGCGCCGGACTTTGTCTCCCCGTAATTTCAGAACCATATTACACAAAAAGCGGCTTTCAGCCCTTGCCCTGCCATTTCGGACAGGCGGCTGAAAACCGCTTTTTTTCGATTGGGGAGATGTTACACATCTAGGTTATGCAGTCTGTGCAAACTGCGACTGATAGAGATCGGCATAAAATCCATTCTTCGCCAGGAGTTCCTCGTGGGTGCCCTGCTCAATGATGTCGCCGTCTTTCATCACCAGAATCAGATCTGCATTCCGGATGGTGGAAAGCCGATGGGCAATGACAAAGCTGGTTCTGCCCTCCATCAGGTGATCCATTGCCTTCTGAATCAAGGTTTCTGTCCGGGTGTCTACTGAAGAGGTCGCCTCATCCAGAATCATAACCTGGTTATCCGCCAGAATTGCACGGGCAATGGTGAGGAGCTGCTTTTGTCCCTGCGATACATTGCTGGCATCCTCGTTCAGTTCCATCTGATAGCCGTCCGGAAGCTGACGAATGAAGCTGTCTGCATGCGCTGCTTTCGCTGCTGCAATGACTTCCTCATCAGTGGCATCCAGTCTGCCATAACGGATATTCTCCATAATTGTTCCCTGGAACAACCAGGTATCCTGCAAAACCATGCCAAAGGATTCCCGCAGCTGATGGCGGTCAAACTCCCGGATGTCGTGGCCATCCAGCCGAATGGAACCGCCGTTTACATCATAAAACCGCATGAGCAGCTTTACCATGGTGGTTTTTCCGGCACCAGTAGGGCCGACAATGGCGATCTTCTGTCCCGGCTTTACCATGGCGCTGAAATCGTGAATGATGCACTGTTCCGGCTTATAGCCAAAGGAAACGTGTTCAAAATCAACGCTGCCCTGGACATTTTCCAGTTGTACCGTATGTTCTGCACTGGGTGTCTCTTCGGTTTCTTCCAGGAATTCAAAAACACGCTCTGTTGCAGCCGCCATAGACTGTACCTGATTGAGCACCTGTGCAATCTGCTGCATGGGCTGGGTAAAGTTCTTTACATACTGGATAAACGCCTGAATGTCACCAATGGTAATGGTTCCGCGGATTGCCAGCAGGCCGCCGGAGAGTGCCACTGCGGCATACCCCAGATTTCCCACAAACATCATAATCGGCTGCATAAGGCCGGACAGGAACTGGGATTTCCAGGCGGAATGATACAACGTGTCATTGGTTTCCTGGAACTGGCGCACGGTGTCCTTTTCCTTATTGTACGCCTGAATTACTGTCTGACCGGCATAGGATTCCTCTACCTGGCCATTGATGTGTCCCAGATATTCCTGCTGCTGCTTAAAGTATTTCTGTGACTTTTTCACCACAAAAGAGATCAGAGTCACTGAAATTGGCAGAATAATCACTGCAATCAATGTCATCAGAGGAGAAATCCGGAGCATCATTACCAGCACACCGACCATTGTGGCAACGGAAGTGATGATCTGGGTGATACTCTGGTTCAGGCTCTGTCCCAGGGTATCGACATCATTGGTGATACGGGATAATACTTCGCCGTAGGTGCGGCTCTCGAAATACGCCATGGGCATCCGGTTAATTTTTTCCGAGATATCCTTTCGCATCCGGTAGCACACCTTTTGCGTTACGCCGGTCATGAGCCAGCCCTGTACAAAATTGAACAGGGTACTGAGCAGATACAAGCCCAGCACAAACAGCAGAATCTGTCCGATCTTGGTGAAATTGATGTTTCCGGTCCCCTGGATTTTCGCCATGAGTCCGTTTGCCAGTTCTGTGGTTGCCTTACCCAGAATATCCGGGCCGATGACACTGAACACCGTAGAGACAATGGCACACAGGATTACCACAACGACTGCCACATGATATTTCTTCATGTAGACAAACAGTTTTCCGATAGAACCCTTAAAGTCCTTTGCCTTTTCCACCGGCATCTGCCTGCCCCGCGGGCCGCCCATGTGCCGTTTTTCATTGGTCATCTGTTACCACTCCTTTCTCTGTGTCCTCTTCCAGCCCCAGTTCTGATGCAGAAAGCTGAGACTTTGCAATCTGCTGATATACCTCACAGCTGCGCAGCAGTTCTGCGTGGGTACCTTTTCCCACAATTCTGCCTTCGTCCAGTACCAGAATCTGATCGGCGTGGAGAATGGTACTGATGCGCTGTGCCACAATAATCATGGTGCTGTTCTGCACCTGTTCACCCAGTGCCTTTCGCAGTGCCGCATCCGTCTTTAAATCCAGTGCAGAAAAGCTGTCATCAAACACAAAGATTTTCGGATGCTTTGCAATTGCACGGGCAATGGTCAGACGCTGTTTCTGACCGCCAGAAACGTTGGTGCCGCCCTGTGCAATAGAGCTTTCATATTGATCCGGCTTTTCTTCGATAAATTCCGTTGCCTGTGCAATGGCAGCTGCCTGCTGTACCTCTGCATCTGCTGCATCCGGATTGCCGAAGCGCAGATTGCTGGAAATGGTACCGGAGAACAGCACACCCTTTTGCGGTACAAAGCCCACCTGCCGCCGCAGATCTTCCAGCGGAAGCTGACGCAACTCTATGCCGTCTAAGGTCAGACTGCCGTCTGAAATGTCATACAGCCGAGGGATCAGATTTACCAGTGTGGATTTTCCACAGCCAGTGCTGCCAATAATGGCCGTTGTCTTGCCCGGTTCTGCGGTAAAGCTGATGTCGGACAATGCATCCTCTTCCGCATGGGGATAACGGAAGCTGACGTGATCAAACCGCAGCACACCCTGACAGGATTCCAGATGCTTCGGTGCTTCCGGCTCCTTGACAGAGGTTTCCGTTTGCAGGACTTCATCGATTCTGCCGGCTGCCACAGAAGCACGGGGCAGCATAACAGACATCATTGTCAGCATGAGGAATGACATCACAATCATCATGGCATACGTAATAAATGCGGTCATGGAGCCGACCTGCATGGAGCCGCCGTCTACCCGGTGTGCGCCAACCCATACAATCAGAATGGTCAGGCTATACATAATCAGCATCATAATCGGCATCATAAAGGTCATGACGCGGTTGACAAACAGGTTCGTTTTCGTGAGATCCCGGTTTGCCTGATCGAAGCGCTTTTCTTCTGTCTTTTCCCGGCCAAAGGCACGAATGACGGAAAGACCGGTCAGAATCTCACGGGACACCAGGTTTACCTTATCCACCAATGTCTGCATCTTCTGGAACTTCGGCATGGCAATGGACATCAGCACACCGACGATTCCCAGGATGACCAGCACTGCCAGTACGATAACCCAGCCCATGCCGGCACCGGTATGCACAACCTTCAGCACACCGCCAACGCCCAGAATCGGGGCATACAGCAGCATCCGCAGGAAAATTGCCGTTACCATCTGCACCTGCTGCACATCATTGGTGCTTCTTGTGATCAGAGATGCTGTAGAGAACTGATCCATTTCTGCACTGGAGAACTGCATCACGCGGCGGAATACCTTGCCGCGGAGGTCGCGTCCGACACCGGCACCCACGCGGGATGCCACATAGCCCACACAGATGGCAGCCGCCATCATTGCAAATGCCATAGCCATCATTTTTCCGCCGGTGCGCCAGAGGTAGCTGGTCTGAATTTTATCCACATCCAGGCCGGCATCCTTGTCACACTGTACCGCGTAGGCCACACCCATGGACTGCACCAGGGAATCGCCCATGGTGTCCAGCATCTCTTCCAGCTGAGAACGCATCTCAGTTATCGTCTCTTCGCTGAGCTGACCGCTCTGCTGCATTGCTGCAAACAGCGGACGAACATCCACACAGGTCACTGTGGTTTCATTGCCGTCATCGTCCTCTTCGGTACGCTGGAACGGTTTCAGTTCCACACCCATGGATGCGCCGATATCCGCAATGGACATCTGCTGCATCTGCTCTGCGGCATTGGGGTCGGTCTGCTGCTGCGCCAGCATCTGGCGGAAGCTATCCTCATTCATCATGGACATCTGGTAGTTGAGCAGAATCGGTACCAGCAGATCGCTGTCCAGTTCGTCCAGATCCTTTTCCGACAGATCTGCACTGCGGTCTTCTCCGTCATAGGCATTCTGCCACTGCTTTTGCTCTGCATCTGTCATGAAAAGCTGTGCGCGCTCCAGCTCTTCTGCCGTAATCTTTTCCGGCAGGATATGCGCCACACCGCTGTTCTGGATTCCGACATCGATGATATCGGAGGTATACTGGGGCAGAGACAGGTCACAAAACGCCTGCACCGCCAGCAGCACAACGATAATCAGAACCGATTTCCAATACGGTTTCAGGTTTTTAAAAAGTTTCCCCATCGGGATGTTTCACTCCTTTCGTACATGCCGCCCTTGCGGCCTTCATCGCATCCAGTTCCTCGGATGCCGCCGCACAGAGCCGACGAAGCAGATCCATGAGCTGGTCTGCTTCTTCTTGTGTAAAGCGCTCTCGTATTCCCTTGTGAAATTCTTCCAGCAGCTGATTGGCCCTCATGACCTCCGTCTCTCCGGTCTCTGTCAGTGTCACATAGGTATTCCTGCGGTCTGTCCGACAAACTTCCCGCTGGATATAGCCGTTGTTTTCCAGGCCGCGCAGCGTGCGGGACACTGCCGGCTGGGGCACACGCATTTTTTTTGCCACAGCAGACACTGTACACCCCTCCGGATCCGTCTCCTGCTTCTTGGAAATGACGAACATCACCATATACTCCTGCCGGGAAAGCGGCAGAAGCGAAAACATATTGATGCTGCGAAAGGCATTCATCACACCAAAAAATGTATTTGCTTCACACTCCAATCCATCTCACCTCCAGCTCTATCGCATAACATTGTTATGAAATAACTTTGTTCTATTATAACAATTGTCATGCAATTTGTCAAGCGGTTTTTTCCAACTTTCACACAGCCGTCACAAAAAAAGTGCACCCTGCCAAAGAACCGCAAAGTGCACGAAAAAGTTTTATTCAATTTGTGAAAAAACACGGGAAAACACCCTGTTTCTGCGAAACAGACACAAAGCCTGTCCACTTTATCCCAGGCGCTTTTTCAAATCTTCCCAGACCCGGCGGGAAATCTCGGCGGTGTGATCCTGTTCTCCCTCCGGAAGATTCAGGGTATGTAATACAGAAATCGAAACAATCAGGTCAATCAGCAATAGCAGCAGCATTCCGGCCACCAGCATATTAGAAAGCGTCCCCGATATCCGGTGATACATCGCCATCAAAAACGGATTGATCCGATACAGCGCAAATGTGCCCAGCAGGCCAAACGGCAGCATGGTTTCCAGGCAAACCCGGCCGTGAATGTTAAATTTCATGTCGTGATAGTCCCACCAGCGCGTATGAAATAGCCGTTCCATCAGGGCGCTGACAAAGTACTCCAACACACTGCACAGCAAAATGATCGAGAAGAATACCATCCAATATCCATACGGACTGTTCTGGAATAAGGCTGTAATCCCGACTAATCCAATTCCATAAATCGGGCAGCAAGGCCCCAACAGAAATCCACGGTTGGAAATCCGCTTTTCCCGCGCTCCCATATAAACCATTTCCATACACCAGCCCAGTGTGGAATATGCAAAAAAGATCAGAACATACTCCGCTAAGCTTGTTACCATTTTTATATCTCCCTTCTGAAACAACGGCTTCTGGCAAAGTGCCAGATTCCGGCAAGCGTCTCCAATGTAGAGCAGTATTTGTCCACCAGGCAAACTATGACAGCCTCTCTGGAACGCGGCACGTTCCGCAGTGTCAGCGGCCACATATGGGTGGAAATAATATGCTGAATCTCTGGGCACACCTGAAAATACAGCACTGCATTCCGACAGGCAATGTGCGGATGCGCAAAGCCGTGCAGCGGTCCCTCATCCTGATGATTGTGCCAGTCATACAAATAAAAGTCATGCAGTAATGCACCAATTGCCAGATTATGATAATTTACCCGGATATGCAGCTGGGACGCAAGCGCACAGCTGAGACGCATCACTGACAGACAATGCTGCAAGGTAGAGGTGGTGCCATGCTGTACATATTCATCCATGGAACAAACGGTTTCATTTTCCAGATATGGAATCATATACTGCCGCAGTTCTTCTGTACGTTCTTTTTCCTGTAAAGACATAAGTCTCCTCCCTGAGAATCTGTTTCATCCCAAAAAAGCAGATACATCTTGTCCGCATCTGCTGAAATCCCCTACAGACTCTGCATCCGGAAAGTCACGCAGAAAACGCCTCCTGCGTCTTTCCTATCAACATTATACCGAATTTTCGAGGTATTGTCAACAAATTCTACGTTATTTTTTTCTTATCCATTCCAAAAAGCAGTCATATTCTATAGCGTTTTTCTGTAAAAGTGACGAAAATCTTCGCTTCCCTGTACAGAATACGGCAGATCTCGCGTTTTCCTTTTGAAAACCAGCTATTTGCACAAAAAAAGGTTGCATTTCTGAACAAAATGTGATATAATAAAATGGATACGCGTGCAGCAGCGCTGCTGCACCAAAAAAATAGACACTTTAGGAGGCATCGGATTGAAACTACATACCATTTTACTTTCTCTGGCGGTAGTCTGCGGTGCACTTTGCATCGGCGGATTTTCCGCAGCGGCAGCAGATGCCGGCGACACGCCCCCACTGGCTACCGGCAGCACACCGCTGACCCAGGTTCGTGCAACTGGCACGCCTGCAACCTGGGAAAAAACCATAGGCGGCGAGTGGCAGTACTTTGATGAAGACGGCAATGCGGTTTCCGGCGAAACCACCATTGACGGAAAGGTTTATCTGTTCGCACCGGACGGCGTTCTGCGCACCGGATGGCAGACAGTAGACGGCGCACGCTTCTATTATAATGCAGAAACCCACGAACGCCAGTGGGGCTGGATTCACATTGGGGATCAGATCTATTATGCAGACCGGTGGGACGGAAAATACACCGGCAGACAGGTCGGCCTGGTAGATCTGGACGGCAATGACTCCGGAAAGGATGCTGTATACCTGCTGGATTCCCATGGTGCACTGCAAACCGGCTATTTTACCTATGAGGACGGCGCACGGTATTATGCAGATGCTTCCGGTGTGATTGTCACAGGGGATGTGCAGATCGGCGACACCTGGTATCAGTTCGGCGATGATGGAAAGCAGGTCACCGGATGGGTCACCATTCAGGGCGGCCGCTACTATTTCGACAGCGACACCGGCATGTGCCGTCAGGGATTGTGCACCATAGACGACAGCATCTATTACATCACAAATACCGGCGTGCAGACCGGGATGCAAACCGCAGGAGATGAGACCTACTATTTTAATGCAGAGGGTGCCATGGAAACAGGCTTGCAAACCATCGGGGATAACCTGTATTTTTTCCAGGAGGACGGCACTTTATTCCGCGATGACAGCATTACCATTGATGGAACGGAATACACCGCCGATGCAGACGGCATTTTGACAAAAAAGATACTGACACCGGAAACCGATGCCGCCGGCCGCACCTATGTCATGGGACAGGCACGGACAACTGTAGAACAGATGCAGGCATATATCCGCTCTGTCAATCCCAATGTAGCACAGAGCGTTCTGGATATGATCCCGTATTATCTCAGCGAAGGTGAAGCCGAAGGAGTACGGGGCGACATTGCCTTTGCACAGGCTTGTCTGGAAACCGGAAACTTTGCCTTCCGCGGCTCTGCCGTCACCTTAGACCAGAACAATTTCTGCGGCCTGGGCGTCACCCAGAACGGCATGAAGGGCAACTCCTTTGCCACACCCCAGCTGGGAATCCGGGCACAGATTCAGCATCTGAAGGCCTATGCGGACACTGCGCCGCTGAATCAGGCACAAATTGACCCCCGATTCTCCTATGTCATTCGTGGCTGCGCCCCCTATGTAGACTGGCTGGGCATCCAGGAAAATCCCCAGCACCGGGGCTGGGCGGCCGGAAAGAATTACGGATCGGCCATCCTGCGGATTTTAGCCGCCATATTAAAACAATAGACGAAACCAGTTTAACACTTTAAAAAACGGCTGTCTGCCGCTTCTCACCCTCTTTTGAAAGAGGGGCAAGCGACAGACAGCCGTTTTTGTTTTATCAATTGGTCTGGTTATTCGTAGAACGGTGAGAAATCATCCAGTTTATAGGTAGGCAGGCCGCATTGTTCTTCCAGATCTTTGATTTCCTGCATCCACTTTGCTTCCTGCTCTCCGGGACTGTATTCCTGCGTTACAACAGTAGTCGTTACAGTAGTCTGATTCATGGTGATCTTATGAATTATTCTGTTACCGCCCTTTATGAAATACCCGTAGTAAATGCCATTTTTGCAGTAATAGGTAGCGTAAGCATCCCCTGCCGTGCCTGCATATACCACGCGGTTTCCTGAAATCGTATAGACATTGGCAGAGGAATCATAGGCATATGTACAGCGCGGTATAATGAGTTCCTTGATGCCGTCACGATTCAGGTCTGCAAAGTAATAGCTGCCCAGCGTATCTGAAATCTTATACTTGATATTCCGCAGAAAAGGTTCATAATACTCCTGATACAGTTCACTTGCCACAACCACAGTTTCTCTGGTGATTTCTTCCCAAGTCACCTGGTTTCCGGCAAAATGTTCCGCATAATACTTCAGAATATAATACGCATCCTCAATGGTAACAAAACCGTCCCGGTTTACATCCGCTGCAGTCAGCTGAAAATCCATCAAACCAGAATCGCCTCCTGCGCTGACCTTGGAATATGCCCGGAGCGCCCGGTAAGCATCGGAAATGGTCACCGCACCGTCACCATCCAAATCCCCGTACATATCGTACATATCATCAGACGCTGCCTGCACCGCCGGCATGGTCATTCCTGTTACGGTCAATACTCCGGCTGCTGCCAGTGCCAGCAATTTGTTTTTGTGTTTCATCCTTTTAAAATCCCCCTTTTATAATTTTCTCCATAATATCATAAAAATTCTATTTTAGAGTGAACAAATCGTAAATATATTTTATACTATACGGCGGCGCATCAAAGTGCCTGCACCACAGCATCCCAGAAAAACCACCAGATCGGCAGTTACAATTGTAGCGCCCACCGGCGTAGATGCCAGAATTGAGATCAGCAGACCACCCACGGCGCATACCACAGAGATCACGGCAGCGCAGAAAATCACGCCCCGAAAGCTCCGGAACAGACGCATCGCAGACAGCGCCGGAAAGACGATCAGCGCCGAGGTCAGCAGCGAGCCAACCAGATTCATGGCCAGCACAATAATTACCGCTGTTACCACTGCAATGAGGAAGTTGTACAGCCGCGCCCGGATACCGGTTGCCGCCGCAAATGTTTCATCAAAGGTGACCGCAAAAATCTTGTGATAAAACAGCAGGAATATACCGATTACCACTACCGACATAATAACACAGATCCACACATCCAGTTTGGACAGTGTGAGAATCAGCGTAGAGCCAAACAGGGTGCTGCACACATCCCCGGCAATGTTGGCAGAGGAGGAGAAAATGTTTTGCACCAGATAACCGATCGCCAGCGCACTGACAGAGAGCATGGCAATCGCCGCATCTCCCTTGATTTTCGCACTCTGGCTGGCGCAGAGCAGCAGTACCGCACAAACAACTGTCACCGGCATTACCAAAATCATGGAATTGCTCAGGTGCAGCACAGTCGCAATGGCCAATGCGCCAAAGGCCACATGCGACAGGCCGTCTCCGATAACGGAAAACCGCTTCAATACCAGTGTTACGCCCAGCAACGAGGAGCAAAGCGCAATCAGTACGCCGGCAATCAGCGCGTATTGTACAAACGAAAATGAAAGATATCCTGTTAATTCTTCCCAGAAATGCATGCTGTCACACCGTCCCTTCCTGTGTAAACGCCTGTCCGATTTTACTTTTGAGATAATCTGCCTTTGTACCGAAGAACAGCGGCGTTTTGCTGATGTGTAAAATATGGGAGGCGTATTTCACTGCCGCTTCCATATCATGGGACACCATCAAAATGGTGATGCCGTCCCGGTTCAGCTGCCCGATGAGTTCATACAGTTCTGCCTGCGCCTTCGGATCCAGTCCGGTCACTGGTTCGTCCAGCAGCAGCATTTTTTCCGTTGCGCAGAGGGCGCGCGCTAACAGTACGCGCTGCTGCTGGCCGCCGGAAAGTTCCCGGTAGCACCGCTTGGCCAAATGCCGGATTCCCAGGCGTTCCATGTTATCCAGGGCACGCTGTTTTTCCTCCCGGCGGTAAAACGGGCGCAGACCGCACCGGTTCAGGCAGCCGGAACGAACGATTTCCAGCACTGATGCCGGAAAGTCACGCTGTACTGCTGTCTGTTGGGGCAAGTAGCCGATTTCATCCGGTTTCAGGCCGTCACCAGTTTCAATTTTCCCTTTCATCGGGGTTTTCAACCGCAGAATCGTTTTCATCAGTGTACTTTTTCCGGAACCGTTTTCTCCCACAATATACAGATAGTCTCCTGCCTGTACAGAAAAGGAGAGATGCTCCGTTACCGGAATGCCCTCATATCCCAACGTGATATCTTCACAAAAAAGCTGTGCCATATTTACTGCATCTCCTTTTCTCCGCTTGTCAGCGCTTCTTTTAAGATGGTATAGTTGTTTTCCATGCGATCCAGATAGGATACGCCGTCCTCCAGCTGCTGTTTTGTGACAGACTGGAGAGAATCCATAGTCAGAATCACACTGTCTGAATGAGCGCTTTCCAGAATGGTCCGCGCCAGGGACTGATCACTGCTCTCCGTTGTAAGAACACAGGGCAGTTCCAGCTGTGTCAGCTTTTCTGACAAAAAGGCAATGGTCTCAAAGCTTGCCTCTGTCTCCGCAGAACAGCCCGGAAATGCCGCGTAATAGTGGATTCCATAGTCCTCCGCCAGATAGCGGAAGGGAAACCGGTCGGCCACCAGAATCGTATCCCGCACAGCATCCTGCTGTACCATAGTTTCATAAGTCTGATCCAGCGTCTGCAATTTTTTCAGATAGGCCGCACAGTTTTCCTGATAGACGGCAGCATGTGCCGGGTCCTGGGCACAAAGAGCGTCCCGGATTGCGGTACACGCCATTTGCGCCCGGCGCAGTGACAGCCACACATGTTCGTCCAGCTCCGGCTCTGCCTGTGCCTCCGCAGCAGATGTATTATGAGCATGTTCGTGGTGATGCTCCTCATCCTGCATTCCCTCGGTTACAAGTTCTTCGTCTGCATCTGTCACATCCAGCAAAGAAACCACGCGTACTTGCTCATTTTCGGCCGTATGCAGCACATTGGTCACCCATTCATCCGAAGCACCGCCTACATAACAGAAGAGATCTGCCTTTGCAATTGCCGCAATATCCTTCACGGACGGCTGATAGCTGTGCAAATCTGTGCCGCCCTGAATCAACAGCGTTACTGCAACGTCCGGCACATCTCCCACGATCTGCCGCACCCAGTCATATTCCGGGAAAATAGTGCAGACAACCTGTACAGCAGCAGTATTGGCCTGATCGCGGCTGCACCCGGTCATTAAACCGCAAAAACCAAACAGACACGCACAAAATGCGGCCAGAAATCGTTTCATAGACTGCCCCTTCCTTTCGCTTTCTCTCAGAATCTGTATGCATCGACATATGCACACAGGGTGTAAAGTCTCTTTCATTTTGAAAACAAAAATGAGAATGAATTTCAGTTTTCGAACTATTATAACAAATCCATTCCGGTTTGTCAAGTACTTTTTGCAAAAAGAAAAATTTGGCGCAAAAAAACCGCCGCCCCGAACAGTTCTCCAAAAAACGGAGATTCCGTCCGAAGCGGCAGTTTTACGAAAACAATGTCATTTCACAAAAAAATATTTTCTGCACTTATGCCTGTAATGGCAGTGTATCTACAATTTGTACCAGGAATTGCAGCAGGGCGATTGCGTCCCGTCCGTTTACCTCGCCGTCTGCAACACAGTCTGCATTGGTTCTGGCGGTATCGTTGAGAACAATCACATCCGCAGTGGCCTTGTTTAACAGCACAGCATCTGCCAGTTCAATTTTTCCATCCAGGTTAATATCTCCATACAAGACGCTGGCCGGTGCTGCTGTAGCCGTTGGCTTGGTGGCAGAAGCAGTAGTAACACTGGTTGCTGTATGTATGGTATTGGTGGTAACTGTGACAGAAACTGTTTCAGAGTTTGTGGATCCTGTTGTTACAGGCGGAGCAGTTTCCGTAGGAACCGGTTCCGTTACGGTTGTTTCTGTCACTGTGTTGGGAACAGATTCTGTGGTATCCGAGAAAATTGTCTGCGATTCGGTTACAATTGTTGTGATAACTGGTTCTGTCGTGACAACCGGTTCTGTCGTGACAATCGGTTCAGTCGTGACAATCGGCTCTGTCGTGACAACCGGCTCTGTCGTGACAACCGGCGGAATTTCGCCCAGTTCTGTTAGATACCAGTTCTGATCGGCACTGCCGTTTCTGCTCCACTGGATTACATTACCGCCGCTTTCTTTTGAAGCCGCAGAGACACCGACTGTGCCCTTGTCTTTGGATGACTTTGTCAGAATGGTATATGTTCCATCCGGATTCGGCACAAATTTAAAGAGCTGCGCCGAAGTGCCGGAAGCGGTATAAATTTCAACATTGGTGCCATCGGCAGCTTTTCCGCCAGTTACATCCAGATAGTAGGTTTTGCCGTCCCCTAATCTGGAGAGAATATAGTAATACCCGTCTCCGGCATCTGCCAGTGTCCACTTCTGACAATCGTTGCCGTTCTCGCCCCACTGCTGTACATTGGCACCGGCAGCAGCGTTGGCATCCTTTACCTCCAGATTCAGATCACTGTTTGCATTCCGGAATTGGTATACTACATTGGTATTCATGACAACGCCCGGATCTGTTACGGCTTCCAGATTCCAGTGCTGGCAGCTGTTTCCGTTTACTGCATACTGCTGTACATTTGCGCCGCTGGACTTGCTGGCGTTTTCCACTTCCACGCAGCTCTTTAAATCCGATGCCTTGGTATAGATCGTATAGGAACCGTCTGCATTTTTTGCGAACAAAAACTGCTGTGCCTGCTCCCGGCTGCTCTTTGTCCAAAGTGCCAGATTGGTGCCGTTCCCAGCCTTTCCGCCAGATACATCCATAAGGTAGGTGATCTTATTCCCCACCTGGCTATATAAATAGTAGTACCCGTCTCCGGCAGAAACAGCGCGCCAGGTATTGTGCGCTCCCGACTGATCTGCGCCCCACTGCTGAAGGTTGGCGCCGGCTTCTGCTGTACCATTTGCCACTTCCAGATAAAGACCGCTGTTCACGTTTTTCAGCATAAACACGGTGCCTTCCGGCAGAACAGCTGCGGTAGGCGTTACTGGTTCTGGATCCGGAACAGGAACCGGATTTGTATTTTTTCCCAGTACCGTTACATTGGGACGTGCCGGCAGCGGCTGATCCGATCCCAGATAAAAGCTGGCATGCGGCGGTTGGTTATAGGCGGTCTGCTGTGCCGATACCTGCGCCCGGTACTGCGGATCCTGCATCAGTGTTGTAATGCGGTAATCGGTATCATACGGTGTGCAGTAAATCCGAATGGACTTGCTGTCAGCACTGCGGACAATCAGTTCTTCTCTCCAGTCGCCAAAAATATCCGCCGACAGACAAGGCGTACCCTTTGTGGTATTACAGGTGTAATAGCCGTCCGTTGTAAGCAGATTTGTCAGCTTTCCGTCTGCACCCATCTTTGAAATGGTTGCCGGAGAATCCGTGTAGCCGTCTAAGATCTCCCGCTCCAGATCGCCGTCCCAATAAGACAGGAAATTGATTGCCGGCCGGCGGCAATTCAAGGTATTGCCGCTTCCGTCAAACACGTCATTGTTCAAGCCCCAGAATTCTGCGCCGTCATTTCCGGTCCAGACATTGTCGGCGCAGCAGCGGCCGGTATCGCCGGTGCCATCCTTGTGGAAAATAATCTTGCCATTGGAAGCATCCACCAGAGATACGCCATAGGGCTTATCTTCGTGACAAATCCACAGTTCCTGTCCCGGACGATCCGGAAGGAGATCCCCTAAGTGTATTGCGTCACCGTGTCCCTTGTTCAGGCACCAGAGCACCTTTCCATTATCATCAATGCAGGTGGAACCGGTAATGATTTCCTGCTTGCCGTCACCGTCTACATCGGCAACCATGCTGTTATGATTACCGTCACCGTAACCGGCAGCGTTTTTGTCATTTCCTGTGTCAAACGCCCAACGCTTTACCAGCTTTTTATTTACCACATCATACGCAGTGGCAGTCATACGTGTATAATATCCGCGTCCCGTAATCACGCTGGGATGTACACCATCCAGATACGCAACTGAACCCCAGAAACGGTCAACGCGTCCGCCATAGCTGTCTCCCCATTTCGAAACAGTCCCGCGCCCCGGCTCATAATCAATAGTATCCAGAGCGGCACCGGTGCTGCCGTCAAATAATGTGTAATATTCAGGGCCGGAAAGAACATAGCCGTTTGAATTCCGGTAATCCTTAGATGCATCTCCGATAACCGTTCCCGTTCCGTCCACTGTGCCGTCCGCAGTCTTACAGGTCATTTCTGCCTTTCCGTCGCTGTCAAAATCGGCAACGAAAAACTGCGTATAATGGGCGCCGGCGCGAATATTTTTTCCCAGATCAATACGCCACAGCCGTGTGCCGTCCAGCCGGTAACAATCGATGAAAACATTCCCGGTCTTTCCCTTTTGCGAATTGTCTTTGGAATTCGAGGGATCCCATTTCATGAAAATTTCGTAGACGCCGTCTCCGTCCACATCTCCGACGGAACAGTCATTGGGCGAGTAGGTACAGCCACTTCCGGTCGGCGGATCCAGATTTAACTGAAAGTAGTTTTGATTAGAAATCAAACTGCAATTTGCCGTGGACACGACCTTTCCGCTTTCCAAGGTGTCTACCCGATACTGATCCGTGCTCTTTCCGCCGGCATCCAGATAACAGGTGGAACCGCCTGCCTTGCTTGTGTAAATCAAAGTATTGTTCCGATACAGCTGAAACTCTGCATTGTCTGCATCATTGGCCAGAAACCGCCAGCTCACCAGCATTCCTGCACCAGTATTGATGGCTGAAATGCCTCTGTCCAAATACTCCACCTGACAGCTGCCGGCAGCTGATACCACCTCAGTCGGCAAAGCAGAGAAAGCCCCGGCCACTCCAGAGACTCCCACCAGGCCAGCCATCAGCCAGGATACTATTTTCTTCTTCATACACTCCATCACCTCAAAAATAAACATTGCCAATTCCCAGGCTTTTTTCCTCCGAAAACATAGGCCAATTGGAAAAGTTTATTTTATTATATAGCATTTTATGCACAATGTCAATACACATACCAATGTACTTTTTGTGCAATTATTCTATATTCATTTTGAAGCTTTTGCAAAAGAAGCCTCTGAATTTCGTTAAATTCTCGGGAACAGACAAAAATGCTGCACCCGGGCACTGAAAAAATCAGCAGCCAAGGTGCAGCGTTCCTATTGATTTGCAGAGCTGTCTGCTCTGTACTTTCTGATAAAAAATACAGGTCTACTCCTGAATATGCTCTAATGCCTGTCCGAAAATGGAAGAAATATGCGCATCTGCCAGGGCATAAAAAATCGTCTTTCCTTCCCGGCGGCTGGTCACCAGACGGGACTGCTTTAAAATCCGGAGCTGATGAGAAATGGCAGACTGGGTCATATCCAGCTTTTGGGCAATGTCCCGTACACATTCTTCATGCCGGAACAGCACAAATATAATGCGCACCCGGGTCAGATCTCCGAAAATTTTGAACAATTCTGCAACATCCGCCAATGTTTCTTCCGGCGGCATTTCCGGCAACGGGCATAATTTTTCATGCGTGTGTTCGTGCATAGTCTCTTCCTTCCTGGAAAAATCGAGTTTCTTTCCCTTTTATCATACGATATTTTCAGGATTTTGTCAAGTTGGCGCAAGATTTTTTACAGGAATCCGGTTGAATACCCATGCATTATAACACAGCCGCACCGATTTGTCGAGCCGTATTTTCTCTATAACTTGTTGAAATATCGTGAAATTCTCTTGACAAAAGGAATCGAAATTTGTTATAATGAATGAGATATCGAATTTTATCAGGAGGATAAAACCATATGAAAAAAATCACCAGTTTTACGATAAATCACGACTATCTGAAGCGTGGTATGTACATCTCGCGGATTGACGGCGATGTGATCACCTATGATATCCGCATGAAAATGCCCAACAACCCGGAAGGGGACTATCTGGAGGACAATGCGCTTCATACGCTGGAACACCTCTTCGCCACCTATGTACGCAACACTGCATTTTCTGATACGATTATTTATGTCGGCCCTATGGGATGCCGTACCGGATTTTATTTTCTGACCCGGGACACCCTCCCCGGCCGGGATGCCATCCGTCTGGTGCAGGAAACTCTGGCGTTTGTAAAGGACTTTACCGGCGAGATTCCCGGCGGCACCCGGCAGGAATGCGGCAACTATCTGGCACATGATCTGGAAGGTGCCAAGAAGCTGGCAGAAGAAATGCTGCCGGTTCTGGAAAACTGGACAGAAGCACAGCTGCAATATCCGAAGGAAGTCCTGGCATAAGCATTGGCTTTCCACCCGGTATAGGGCAAAAACGAAAAATATAACCTTATAAAACATGTTTCAATCAAGGAGGATTCTATGGAAGAAAAAGACAAGGATCTGCTGTCCGGCGAAAACTCGTCTGACACAGAAGCAGTACAGCCCTCCGCTGTACCTGCGCCGGAGGATACAGCAGTGGATGCACCAGCACCGGACACTGCACCGTCTGACGGCGAAGCAAATGACACCCCGGCTCAGCCCGACACAGATACGGATACTGCTGCAGAGGCCGCACCGGATGCAGAAGAAGAACACAAACCCACCCTGCTGGAAAAAGGAAAAGCGCTGTTTCAACGGCTCTCCTTCCCCAACTATATTATGCGGTTTGCAGGCATTTACCTGCTGATCTCGTCTTTCTTTGTCATGCACTATGACATTTTCAACAAAAAGCATGCTGTACGCCCCATCGGCAACTGGCAGGACTACCGGGATGTGATTCCCACACTGCTCCTGGTTATTTTTGTCCTTGTGGGATATGTTCTGATCTCCCTGCTCAAGCTGAAATTCAAGCGAACCAGGCTGGACAGCGGCGTGCTCCTGGCCGGGCTTATCCTTTTTTCTCTCACAACGCTCTGGAAAAATCCCAGCTTTTACTACGCCGCCGCAATGATTCTTATGACATCAGTTTTTGGCTATCTGGGAATCCGCTATGACAAAAAGCACGCTTCCCGAAAGCTTCCGTTCTGGCTGGTAATTGTGCTGATCAGCCTCCTGGGTGTCGGTGTCTTTGCCTATATCGCATCCATGACTGTGTACCAGTACAAGGTCTACGGCACATCCTGCTTTGATATGGGCATTTTCGTCCAGATGTATCATTCCATGATCACAGATCTTTCCCTGGTAACAACCTGTGAACGAGACAAGTTCCTCTCCCATTTCGCCGTACACTTCTCCCCGATTTACTATCTGCTGCTGCCGTTCTACTATATTTTCCCTCGTCCGGAAACTCTGCTGATTGCCCAGGCAGCGCTGGTAGTAAGTGGTGTAATTCCCCTTGTGGGCATCTGCCGGAACCGCAAATTTAGCAACGGCACCATCCTCTTCTTCAGCATCACCTATCTGTGCTGCGCTGAGCTTATCGGGCCGTGCTTCTATGACTTCCACGAAAACGCCTTCCTGCCGCCGCTGCTTATGTGGCTGTTCTATGCCGGCGAAAAGCAGAAAAAAATACTGCTCTACATTTTCACCGTTCTGGTTCTGCTGGTAAAGGAAGACGCACCGATTTACATTGTCTGCATTGGCCTGTGCTTCGCCTTCCAAAAGGGCATCCGCAAGCACGGTGTCATTATGGCTGCACTGGGTTCCGTTTACTTTGTGGTTGTCACCAAGCTGATGGAACATTTCGGCGAAGGAGTTATGACCAGCCGGTTTACCAACCTGATGGTAGACCAGGAAGCCGGACTGGGCGAAGTGTTTAAAACGGTATTCCTGGATCCCGGCTATTTCTTCAGCCAGCTGATTCGGGAGGACAACCTTATCTTTATCCTGACGGTTCTGGTGCCGCTGGGAATGATGCCGTTCTTTACGAAGAAATTCTCCCGTCTGTTCCTGTTTGTCCCCTTCCTGATTATGAATATGTCCATGACATACGGCTATTCTCACGACATTGGCTATCAGTATGTCTTTGGTACTGCCACCTGCCTGATCTATGCAACCATTATCAACACCGCAGACCTCCGGCCGAAAAAACGGCAGTATGTGGCAGCCTATACCGCAGTGGCTTCCCTCTACATGTCTGTGGCATTTGAATCCGGCAAAATCGACATGAAGGACAACTACAAAAACAGCAAGGACTTCTTCACCAAGCAGGACGAACTGCTGGAAACCATTCCGGACGATGCTTCTGTCATCTGCGACACGTTTTATCTGCCGCACCTGGCAAACCGGAAAGAAGTTTACCTGCTGGACAACAACGATGTAGGCATCCCCTGCAAGGCAGATTTCGCCGTGGTTGCCGTCAACTCCGAATATGCACAGCCCTATATTGCGCAGATTATCGGCGAAGGCTATTCGCTCTATGACAGCAACAACAGCAGTATGGAAATCTACGTCAGCGCAGACTATCAGGCAAAGCTCCCGGTAAATGTAAACTAAAATCACAACGTGCTTTTCAAGCTGCCGTACCCGCACATTTCGCGGTGTACAGCAGCTTTTTTTGTGCCTGTTCCTGCATTTTTACGGTTTCGCGCTTTACTTTGTCAAAAATTTAACAGCTTTCGCTTTCCATTTTGCACAATTTACCGAAAACGCGGGAAAAGTAGTGACAAACCAGCGGATTTGTGGTATACTATAGCGGAAGAAATCTTCCTGCCGGCGTGCCGATATCCTGCTGTCGCCGACAGGATTCACAAAATTGCAGTGCACTGCACTGCAGATAAAATGGATAGAAAGCGTGTTTGTTATGGAAAATAATTTTGACGTGATCATTGTTGGCTGCGGTGCTGCCGGACTCTATGGAGCGATCAACCTGCCGTCAGACTGCCGGATTCTGCTGCTGTGCAAACAGGATTTGACGCTGTGCAATTCCGACCTGGCGCAGGGCGGTATCGCCGGTGTGTACAACTCTCCGGGAGACTCCATCGAGCTACATGAGCATGACACGATGGTTGCCGGCGGTTTCCAGAATAACCCGGAAACGGTACACATTCTGACCACACATGCCGCACATGAAATTCAGGCCATCCTGGATATGGGCGTAGACTTTGACCGGACTGCGGACGGCGAGCTGCACCGGACACTGGAAGGCGGCCACTCCCGTCACCGGATTTTCCACCACAAAGATGCAACCGGTGCAGAAATTCTGGACAAGCTGATCAAAAAGGTAAAGACCCTCCCCAATGTCACCATCCTGGAACACGCCATGATGGTAGGCATGCAGAAAACCGAAACCGGCTTCTCCGCCAATGTCATGCAGGGCGGCTCCTGTACCGTATACAGCAGCCACTTTATGATCCTGGCTACCGGTGGCATCGGCCGTGTATACCGCTTTACTACGAACTCGAAAATTGCCACCGGCGACGGCATTGCCTTTGCCTATGAAAATGGCGCAGAGATCCGGAATCTGCATCTGATTCAGTTCCATCCCACTGCATTCAATGACCACCACACCAGAGAATGCTTCCTGATTTCAGAAGCAGTCCGGGGTGAGGGCGCATATCTGCTTAACTGCCACAAAGAGCGTTTCATGGATCGTTATGATGAGCGTCTGGAACTGGCTCCCAGAGATGTGGTTTCCCACGCCATTATTCTGGAAAGCCGCGAAACCAATTCCGATAACTTCTATCTGGATATTTCCTACAAGGATCCGGAATTTGTCAAGAACCGGTTCCCCATGATTTACGAAAAGGTTCTGGAACAGGGCTATGATATGACCAAGGAGCCGATTCCGATTTTCCCGTGCCAGCACTACCTCATGGGCGGTATCCAGGTAGACGACAACTCTGAAACAACTGTTCCCAACCTCTACGCCGCCGGCGAATGCTCTCATACCGGCGTACACGGAAACAACCGTCTGGCCAGCAACTCCCTGCTGGAAGCCCTGGTATTTTCCAGACAGGCTGCGCTGGATATTGCCAAGAAGCTGCCCCATGCACCGAAAACCTTTGCAGAAGCAGAATTCCCGGTAAAGCCCGGTGCCAAGAAGCTGCCGAAGGGTCTGCGGACAGAAATCCGCCAGATCATGCAGGACAACTACTTTGTCATTCCCAACAAGGAAAAGCTGCCGGAAGGTTTCAAGCGCATTACCGAAATCCGCAATCAGCTTCTGGAAGAGCCGTATCTCATTGATGCAGATTATGTAGAAGCAAAATCTCTGGCAACAGTGGCCTATATTATCCTGAAAGAAGTTTTATAAAAAAGCGCATAAAAGAAGCACGCTGTGCTCCGGAAAAGACTGTGCAGATCTTCTGCGAGTGCAGCCCCTAAAACACGAAAGGAAATTTTTCATCATGTTACAGCAAACCTATATTGATCGCCTGATTACAACTGCTTTGGAGGAAGATATCCACTATATCGATGTGACAACGGATAATCTCCTGGACGATCAGCACACCAGCGAGGCATACTACCTGGCCAAGGACAGCGGTGTGCTCTGTGGAATTGAAATTGCAAAGCGCGTTTTTGAACTGGTAGGCGGCAATTTTTCCATGGATATCCGGATTCATGACGGAGAAAAGGTACAGAAGGGTGATATCATCGCTACCATGACCGGCAGCACAAAGACGCTCCTTAAGGGGGAACGGACTGCCCTGAACATTTTACAGCACATGAGCGGCATTGCCACTGCTACAAACCGCTGTGTTGAACTGGTTGCCGGCACCAATGCCCAGATCACAGATACCCGAAAGACACTCCCCGGCCTGCGTCCGCTGCAAAAGTATGCTGTAACCGTAGGCGGCGGCAAAAACCACCGCTATAATCTGTCAGACGGCGCTATGCTGAAGGACAACCACATTGATGCATACGGCGGCATTACACCAGCTGTAGCAGCGCTGCGAAAGAAGATCGGCCACATGGTCAAGATTGAAGTGGAAGTCCGCACTCTGGCTGAGCTGGAAGAGGCACTGTCTGCCGGCGCAGATATTATCATGCTGGACAACATGAGCTGTGAAGAAATGACACAGGCCGTTGCCCGTACCGCAGGTGCGGTTCCCCTGGAGGCTTCCGGCAATGTCACCGAACAGACCATTCGCGCCATTGCAGAAACCGGTGTAGACATCATTTCACTGGGTGCCCTGACACATTCCGTAAAGTGCTTTGACATTTCCATGCGAATTCAGGAAAAGAAATAATCCTTTTCTTATCATAACAAAAAACGGACAGGCTCCGGATGCAGTATGTTCTGCACCGGAATCTGTCCGTTTTTCTTTTGTCGCTTACTGTTTCGGTTTCTTCATGGTCAGGGAAATCCGCTTGCGTTTCAGATCCACATCCAGCACCCAGACCTTTACAACATCGCCCACCTTTACCGCTTCCAGCGGATGGCGGATAAAGCGGTCGCAAATCTGAGAAATATGCACCAGACCGTCTTCATGCACACCTACATCCACAAAGCAGCCAAAGTCAATGACGTTTCGTACTGTTCCTACCAGCTCCATGCCAGGCTTCAAGTCCTTTAGTTCCATGACATCACCGCTGCGGAGCAACGGCGGCGGCAGCTCATCTCTGGGATCCCGGCCGGGCTTTGCCAACTCCTTGACAATGTCCTGCACTGTAGGCACACCAACGCCCACCTTTTCTGCCACTGCGGAAACGCCCTGTTTCTGCACCAGCGCAGTTATTTCCTGCTGCTTGGCACCGGAAAGGTCTGTCAGCCCGAAGCCGCACTCGTGCAGAATTTGTTCTGCCGCCGCATAGCTTTCTGGATGGACTGCGGTGTTGTCCAGGGGATTTTTTCCGCCCGGCACACGCAAAAATCCGGCACACTGTTCAAAGGCCTTCGGCCCCAGCTTTGCCACCTTTTTCAGCTGTTTCCGGTCGGTAAAGGCACCGTTTTCCGTCCGGTATGCCACAATATTTTTTGCAATGGTCTGATTGATGCCGGCGATATGCGACAGCAGGGAGAAAGAAGCCGTGTTCAGGTCTACGCCAACCCGGTTTACACAGTCCTCAACCACGCCATCCAGCGCCGCCGTCAGCTCTGCCTTTGGCATATCGTGCTGGTACTGTCCCACACCGATTGCCTGCGGATCAATTTTCACCAGTTCTGCCAGCGGATCCTGTAGCCGCCGTGCAATTGAAACCGCACTACGCAGGGAAACGTCATACTCCGGGAACTCCTCTGCGGCCAGCTTGGAAGCCGAATAAACGGACGCGCCTGCCTCAGAAACAACCATATAGGCAGCCTGTCCGGGCAGTTCCTTCAAGAGTGACGCCACGACGGATTCTGCCTCACGGGAAGCCGTACCGTTTCCAATGGCAACCGCAGTTACACCATGCCGGAGCATCATGCCGCGTATGGTTTCCTTACCCTGTTCCATCTTGCGGCCTTCTCCAATGGTGATATAGGCAACGCCTGTATCCAGTACCTTTCCGGTGGCATCCACCACTGCCAGCTTACAGCCGGTACGATAGCCCGGGTCTACCCCCAGCACAACCCGATTTTTTAGGGGCGCCGCCATAAGCAGCTGCCGTAGATTGGAGGCAAACACCTTAATTGCGGCGCTGGCTGCCTGTTCTGTCAGAGCCTTTCGGATTTCCCGTTCCACTGCCGGATAGAGCAGCCGCTGAAAGGCATCTTCTGCGGCCTCCTGCACCAGTTTTCCACTGGGGCTTTGATTCTTGACAAACCGCTGCAGCAGCAGAGACGGACCGTGCCCTTCCGGCAAGGTAATGGATACTTTCAGCACGCCTTCCCGTTCGCCCCGATCTATGGCAAGCACCCGGTGTCCGGCAATTCGCTTTACCGGTTCCTGATAGTCTGCATAATTCTGATATGGCGTGTCTTCTGCTTCTGTTCCGGCATGAGACTCCACCACGCCTACCATCATGACCAGGCGGCGCATCTGTTTCCGGAGATCGGCATCATTGGCCATTTCCTCCGCCAGAATGTCCTTGGCTCCCTGCAATGCAGCCGCTGTATCCGGAACTTCTCCCTCCGGCTGTACAAATGCAGCGGCTTCTTTTTCCGGCACGGTTCCGGGATTCTGTTCCATCAAAATCCGCGCCAGGGGTTCCAGTCCCCGTGCAATCGCAGCAGATGCTCTTGTTTTGCGCTTTGGCCGATACGGCAGGTAGAGATCCTCTGCTTCCACCAGGGTTTCTGCATTCTGGATTTTCTGTTCCAGTTCCGGTGTCAGTTTTTCCTGCGCTGCAATCGCGGTACAGATTTCCATTTTCCGCTGTTCCAGCTTTCGCAGGTATTGGAGACGGGTATCAATTGCCCGGAGCACCTGATCGTCCAGAGAACCGGTGCGCTCCTTTCGGTACCGGGCAATAAACGGAATCGTCTTGCCGTCATCCAGCAGGGCAATGGTATTTTCAATTTGTTCCTGCCGCAGCTGAAATTCTGCGGCCAGTTTTTCTGTAATGTTCAAATTCTGTTACGCTCCATTCCGGGAACAGCCGCACCGCCTTCCTGCGGCCGCCGTTCCAAAAAGTCTTTTCTTATTCTACCAGAAAACGTGGAAAAAAGCAAGCCGTCCTTGCAAAAAAGGCTCTGGATTTTCCGAAAACCCAAAGCCTTTTTCGATATATCGTGCAGCGATCAAAAGCATTTACTGCACATTAGATTCGCAGTTGTACTCATCACTCTGTTCTGTGATTTCATTTGCATACAGTTCATCCAGCGTTGCATAGCCATCGTAGTACAGATTGTTCTTCTCGAAGGTATTCCATGTTGTGGAGAAATAGTCCATGTCTACCTCACAGGTACCGTCATCCTTCAGCAGCAGATCGTTGAAGTTTGCGCACCAGTAATAGTCGAACTTTTCCTTTGTCTCATTGGCTTCTGCGGAGATTTTGAAGACAAAGTACAGAGAATTCTCATAGAAGGTGTAGTCCTCTGTATCCTTAAGCGTCAGCAGATAGTTTCCCACAAAGGTAATGCCCTTATAGGAAGTCGGATCGTTCCAGTTGTCTGCCACGATCTGACCATATTTTTCCTGTGCCTTTGCGGTCATTCTTGCCATTATGTCTTCCGGTATTTCATCCAGCTTCTGCACATAGGATTCCAGACCTTCTACGGTATAGGTCTTTTCAGTTTCCGTCAGTTTCAGTCCGCTTGCCAGGCACTCTTCTTCCAGATCCTCATCCATGTAAGAAGATACTGTCACCTTGATCTTGTCTCCGTTTCTCAGATTATCAGACTGGTCTGCTTCAAAGCTGACATAATAGGGGATGTCAGAATCTGTCTCCAGATATACATATCCGTGAGGCGCTTCCCCTTCATAGCTGACTGTCAGATAATCAAACGGGTTGAAATCTTCCGGTTCATCCAGTCCCTTTACTTCCAGCTTTACATCCGAATAGGAAAGCTTTACCGGATAGCGCTCTTCCAGCTTATCCGTATCGATTTTATCCCACTGGAAGGTGACCGTATCCCCGTTGGAAAGATTTTCTGTTTCATCCAGTTCGCCGCTGATTTTATCTTCCAGCTTCCGTGCAACACGCTTGACAGACTTCTTGGAAGCATCCTCTTCCAGATCAAATGCCTTGCGGTTGTCATCTACCAGACCTTCCCAATCAATGGTATAGGTTGCTGTTCCGGCAGAGTCATAGCCCTCACACTCCAGTGAAACATACTGGTTCAGATCGACCTCAATGCTGCCGCAGCCAGTCAGCGCAGTCATTGTACCCATAGCCAATGCTGCCGCCAGAATTACATGCCATTTTTTCATACGTATCTTCTCCTTTGTTCCCAATATTTCTATTTTATCATACCAGATGTGCAACAAAAATACAACACAAAATTATGAATTTTCCAGTATATCCGAAAAAAAGAACATCTTGCACATGTTTTTGCCCAAGATGTCCTTTTCTCTTATACAATTTATTTTTATTCTGCCGGTGTATCTGTACTCGATTCTGCTTCCGTTTCCGGTTCTGCCGTCGGTGCCGGCGCATCTGTTTCTTCTGTCGCTGTCGTTTCTTCCAGCAGCTTCGGATCCATTTTGCCCTGCATCAATGTTTCAAAGTCATCCCGTTCAATCTTCTCATGAATGATCAGGTACTTTGCCAGCTGATGCAGCTGATCCATGTGGGCATTCAAAATTGCAGTTGCCTGCTGATACGCCTTTTCTATAATGCTGCGTACCTCATCATCGATTTCTCCTGCCACACGGTCGGAATAATCCTTGGAAGAGCCCAGATCCCGTCCCAGAAAGACTTCGTTCTGGTCATTGCCGTATACCACCGGCCCCAGCTTTTCACTAAAGCCATAGCGTGTCACCATGCTGCGCGCAGTTGATGTGGCACGTTCCAGGTCATTGGAAGCACCTGTGGAGATATCCTCCAGCACCAGCTGTTCGGCCACACGTCCGCCCAGAAGCGTAACAATATTTTCTTCCATCTCCTTTTTGGAGACAAAGCTCTTATCCTGCTCTGGCAGAGACATGGTATATCCGCCGGCCATCCCTCTGGGGATAATGGAAACCTGATGCACCTTATCCTGATGATCGCAGTAATAGGTGCAGACTGCATGCCCTGCCTCGTGGAAAGCGGTAAGGCGTTTTTCTTTGGGTGTCACCTTATGAGACTTCTTTTCCGGGCCGGCAATTACCTTAATGGTTGCCTCCTGGATTTCTTCCATGGTAATAGCCTTTTTGTCCTTCCGGGCAGCCAGCAGGCAGGCTTCATTCACCAGATTTTCCAGATCTGCACCGGTAAAGCCCACCGTAGACTTTGCAATGGTACCAAGATCCACATCCGGGCCGACATTTTTGCTCTTGGTATGCACCTTCAGAATGGCTTCCCGTCCCTTGACATCCGGATAGCCCACTACGATCTGCCGGTCAAACCGACCCGGACGCATCAGCGCCGGATCCAGGATATCTCGTCTGTTGGTTGCGGCAATGACAATCACATTGTCTTTTCCGGTAAAGCCGTCCATTTCTACCAGCAACTGGTTCAGGGTCTGTTCCCGTTCGTCATGGCCGCCGCCGATTCCGGTACCGCGGTGTCGGCCGACTGCATCAATTTCATCAATAAAGATGATGGACGGTGCATTTTTCTTTGCCTGTTCAAACAAATCCCGCACACGGGATGCACCCACGCCGACAAACATTTCCACAAAGTCAGAACCGGAGATGGAGAAGAACGGACAGCCGGCCTCTCCCGCAACGGCTCTTGCCAGCAGGGTTTTACCAGTACCCGGAGGCCCCATGAGCAGAACGCCCTTCGGAATCCGTGCGCCGATTTCAGCGTATTTCCGGGGATTTTTCAGGAAATCCACGATTTCCTCCAGTTCATGCTTTTCCTCATCTGCCCCGGCCACATCTGCAAAGGTGGCCTTTCGGGTGTTCATCTGGTTTTTGATATTGGCTTTTCCGAACGAGGTGTATTTTCCGCCGCCGTTTGCCTGCCGCATCATAAAGATGAACAGGAAAACCATCATGAGCACCAGAATGACAGTGGGGATAATGGTCAGCATCCAGGAGGAATCCCGAATCTTATAGTAATCCAGCTTCAGCGGTGCGTCCGGATGCTTCCGGTTATAGTTGGTACGATAATTTTTGGTATCGTCCCGGAACACGGCAACATTGGGCACATCATAGGTGATCTTCTTTCCGTCCTCCAGCACCATCTTGAGTTCGCCGGAGCCAAGATCCAGCGTGTATTCCGTTACCTCATAATCATCAAAATACTGAATGATTTCGGAATACTCCGGCTCCTTTGAGCTGCCCTTTAAATTCGGCAGCAGAAAGATCAGCGCTGCCACCAGCAGCACCCCGATCATAAGATAAGTCCCGACTCCACGGCCCTTTTTCGGTGTCAATCTCATTCACTCCATTCGTTTTTTATTTTTCAGAAATATTCTGCGAACCACTTCTGAATATCAGTTTCCAATGGGCGCACACAGACTGCGTCTTTGGAAGCACCGCTGTCACGGCGCTTCCCGATGTATCTGCACAACCAGCAGCCTTTCTGAGGCAGCATCTGCCCTGACACGTTCTGCGACGCCGATGTCCTCTGCATAGATCACCCCTGCTGCATCATAGAGCAGATGCAGCGTGCTCCGTTTTTCTTTCGGCACCTTCTCCTGAATGCGTTTTTTCAGGGAGGATGTAAAATTGCAGCCACACAGCTGCATACGGGCACCGGGTTCTCTGGGATGCAGAAACACGTCACCTTTTATTTTATCATAATCCAGAATCGAATTTGCAAATTTTCCATGAACAATTGAAATGCTGTCAGAATTTTCAGCCGTTATCAGTTCCGCAGTCACCACGCATCCGGGATACAGACAATTTTCACCCCATTGCAGCAAAACCGGATCCGGTTTTGTCTGGGGCTTCTGAACTTCCAGAGTCAGTATGCCCTGTTTTGCCGCCGCAAACACTGCGCCGGACAAATTCCAGCGGCCACCCTTATACAAAAGCTTTTGCAGCCGTTCCAGCAGGGGTGCGTCATAGGACAGCCCTGCCTCCTCCAAAAGCATGGCAATACAGCGGACTTGCAGCGCCGGATGCAGCTGCACCAGCCCGGCAAGCGTGTTTTTCTCTGCGTGGCACTTGGCATAGGCCTCCTGTGCCTGCTGCGAGAGAAAATCCGCATCCCGGCGCAGGCCATGAATCGTATAGGAAACGGTACGCTCTACCGAGGGGTTCAGTTCCTTCATCCGGGGCATAATCTGATGCCGAATCCGGTTCCGGGTATACTGATCCGTCAGATTGGTGCTGTCTGTCACAAAATCCTGATGAAGCTGCGCCAGATACTGTTCCACCTGTTCCCGTGTAACCGTCAGGAGCGGCCGGAGGAATCTGCCGTTTCGCGGCGGAATTGCACACAGGCCATGCAGCCCTGCCCCCCGTATCAGACGGTGCACCAGGGTTTCGGCATTGTCTGATGCCGTGTGTGCCGTTGCAATCCAGTCCGCCTGTACCTGAGAAAATGCTTCATACCGGCAGGTACGCGCCGCAAGCTCTTCGGAGCAGTGCATCTGCCGGGCATACTGCGCTGCATCCACATCCAGAATTTGCAGCGGCACTGCCAGTGCTTCACACAGTTCCCGGCAAAATGCCGCATCCCGGTCGCTCTCTGCGCCGCGCAGATGATGATTGATGTGCACTGCGGAAAGTGTAATCTTCCACTCCTGAGAAAGCGCCAGCAGGCACCGCAGCAGGCACACGCTGTCTGCGCCGCCGGAAAGCGCACAGCAAACCGTATCCTCCGGACGCAGGCAGTCAAGCTCTGTCAGGAACGCGTGCACTGCCAAAGGCAGCCCATCAGCCTTCATTGCGCATCTCCGCATTGGAGAACCGTGTAAACTGTCCATCCCAGACTAAGTTAATGGTACCTGTTTCACCATGTCGGTTTTTGGCCACAATGCATTCTGAGATATTCGGCGTAGGACTCTCCTTATTATAATAAGCGTCCCGATAGAGAAACATGACAATATCGGCATCCTGCTCAATGGAACCGGATTCACGCAGGTCAGACAGCATCGGGCGTTTATCAGTACGGCTTTCCGGCCCACGGGACAGCTGAGACAGCACAATTACCGGAATGTCCAGTTCCTTCGCCATGATTTTCAGCTGCCGGGTAATTTCTGAAATAATCAGCACGCGGTTGTCCGTCCGGAGAGTAGAGCCCATCAGCTGTAAGTAGTCGATGACAACCAGCCCCAGATTTTTCATCCGGCGCAGCTTTGCCTTAATCTGCTGTACGGTCACGCTGGCAGTATCATCAATAAACATAGGAAGGCCGCTGAGTACACCGGCACTGGTGGCCAGACGCACCCAGTCCTCGTTGGTCAGAAAGCCATTCCGCAGCTTGTTGGAGTCCACCAGCGCCTCTGTAGACAGCATACGGGTGGCCAACTGTTCCTTCGACATTTCCAGGGAGAATACGGCCACTTCCTTGTCCCCCCGCCGCGCCACATTCGTGGCAATGTTGAGGGCAAAGGAGGTCTTTCCCATACCCGGACGCGCCGCAATCAGAATCAGGTCGGATTTGTTCAGACCAGATGTCACCGTATCCAGATACTTGAATCCGGTCTTGGCACCCAGGTACTTTTCTTTATCCGGGCCGGAAATTTTTCCGATCCGGTCATAGGCCTCACAGATGGCATCTCCCACCTTCACCAGCCCCTGGGCATCCCGTCCCTGCCGGATATCAAAGATGCGCTGTTCTGCCGCGTCCATCAGCGTCTGTGCGTTCTGCTCGCCGGATTGAATGTCCTGCAAAATGCCCCGTGCCGCAAAGGCCAGACAACGGACGTAATATTTTTCCGCAACAATGGCGCAATAGCTCTCAATGTTGGAAGTCGAGGGCACAATATTGATCAGCGCCGCCAGATAACTCCGGCCTTCTGCCGCGGTTTCAAAAACGCCCTGCGCCACAGCCGCATTCAGCACGGTGATGACATCTGCCTTCTCACCGGAAGTAAACATTTGCAGGATAATCTGAAACAGGGTGCGGTGCTGTTCGTTGAAGAAGCAGTCCGGCCGAATCGTTTCCAATACCACCGGAAGCACTGCGGAATCAATGAGAATCGCCCCCAGAATGGTCTGCTCGGCTTCCAGACTATACGGAAGCTCGGCGCTTTCGTTGGGAGAATAGGATGTATCTGCCATAATCGTTCCCTCCTGTGGGAAAAATAATGCGGGCCGAAAACCGGTCCGCATTTCTGCTGTATTTCAGAGCGGATGCTTATCCCTCTGCAACTTCTACTGTCACCTTTACCGAGATTCCGGCATACAGGCGAATTTCTGCCTCATAGGTACCAAAGTTCTTGATATCTGATTTCAGGCTGATCTTTTTCTTGTCAATCTTACAGCCGTACTCTGCGGCAATGCATTCTGCAATCTGCGCTGCTGTGACAGCACCAAACAGCTTTCCGCCGTTTCCTGCCTTTGCCGCAGCGTGAACGGTCTTGCCCTTCAGCTGGTCGGCAATTGCCTGTGCATTCTGCTTTTCCACATCAATTTTATGGGCTGCCGAGGACTGCTTACCGGAGAGTTCAGACAGATTCTGCGGGGTTGCCTCTACTGCCAGACCCTTTTTCAGCAGCATGTTCCGGGCATAGCCGTCTGATACATTCTTGACCTCGCCCTTTTTTCCAGAGCCTTTTACATCCTGTACAAAAATTACCTTCATATTTCTTCTTCCTTTCTCAAGGGGATTTCAGCGGAAAACACATTCCCGTTTATCGTTCCAGTTCCTGTGCTTCCAATATCAGCAGGAGCTGTTCCTTTGCCTCCTGGATGGTACAGCGTGGCAGCTGTGCCGCCGCCATGGTTTGATGGCCGCCGCCGCCCAGCTGTTCCATAATCACCTGTACATTTACATTTCCCATAGAACGGGCAGAAATTGCAGCGCCCGGCTCCGCGGCATAGATGACAAAGGAAGCCTCAACCCCCTGAATGCTCAGCAGTTCATCGGCTGCCTGTGCCGCCAGCACTCTGGCATCCTGAGAGGGCATCTTCACAACGGAAATGGCATTGTTCCGATAAAGCTCCGCGTGGGAAACAATCTGCGCACGCATGGAGTACATGGAAATAGTGTTGGAAAACAGGGTTTTTACCTGGATGGTATCTGCACCGATTTTCCGCAGATATGCCGCCGCTTCAAATGTCCGCACGCCAGTTCGCATCACAAAGTTTTTCGTATCCAGCATAATGCCGGACAGCAGCGCATCTGCATAGGCTGCGGATATTTCTGTATCCGTCCGGAAATACTGGATAATTTCTGTCACCATCTCCGATGCAGAAGAGGCATACGGCTCATGGTGGAAAATCACTGCATTTTCGATAAAGTTGACATTCTTCCGGTGGTGGTCAATGACAATGACATACCGCGCCGCGTGGTAAAGATCCACGCTTTCCAGAATATCTTTATTATGCGTATCTACAATAATCAGCAGACTGTTTTCCGTAACTTGCGCCAATGCATCCACTGGCTCCAGAAAATGGGGGCCGTCGCTGCACTGCGCCATCCGGTCGATCAGCTGTGTGGCCAGACAGCTCTGCCGGTTGACCACCACATAGGACGGCTTTTGCATCAGACGCACCGCACCTGCCAGGCCGCAGGCAGAACCCACGGAGTCCAGATCGCCGAAGCGGTGCCCCATGAGAAAGACCTGATCCGAATTTTCAATCAGTTCCTGCATTGCCAGCGCAATGGAGCGAATCTTCGTCTTGGACTTCTTCTCCACGCCCTTTGACGCACCGCCAAAGAAGCAAAAACCGTTTTCCGTTTTCACAGCAGCCTGGTCGCCGCCGCGTCCCAGTGCCATATCCAGAGACTGTCTGGCGAATTTTTCACTTTCTGCCAAAGAGGATGCGCCGTCTCCCACGCCAATGGAAAACGTAATATGCATCCGGTCATTGACCCGAATCTGTCTCGCCTCATCCAGCACATGAAAGCGGTTTCGCATAATTTCATGCAGGTGTCTGGATTCCATCACCGCATAGAACAGATCGTTTTCCACCTTTCGGATTACGCCGTCTGTTCCCTGCATAAAGTGTTCCAGCACTTGTTCCACTTCTGCGGAAACCTGTGCCTTTTCGCTCTCCTTGGCATATTGCAGCAGATCGTCATAGCTGTCGATCACCAGCAGCAGCACACAGGGACGAGAATTGGTATTTTCATTTTGCAGCCGCAGAATATCTGTGATTTCCAGGAACTGTACCGCAACAATTTCCTGTTGATTCTGAATATTCGATGTGGCATGTACCCGATAGCTGAGGCCATTGTGCTCCATGAGCAAATCCCGGTTCTGATCCAGCGCTGCCAGATTCAGATGAATCACATCCTGCACTGTTCGTCCCAACGCGGAGCGGCTTTGAAGAAACCGGGCGGAAAACGCGGTATTGTACCACAGGATTTCACCGGTGTGTGCGGCAAACAGCATGGGAATTGTCATGCTCTGGAGTGCATTCATACCTGTGCCTTCAATGTCGCCCTTGGCAGACACCAGCTGCTGCCGCTCGGCCTTTCGCAGCCAGAACCATTGCAGGCAAATCACTACACTGATTAACAAAATCACCAGCAGCTGCGCCGTCAGCACCTGCTGCGGCACGCGTTTGAATACCACACCAAACAGCGGCAGCAAAACGCTGATCAACCACAGCGCAAAGGTAATGCCAATGGCTGCATATTTTCGTTTCATGCTCTATTCTCCCCTATTCCATGAAGAAATCGGCGTGTAAAAGCCACAGCAGCATTTTCCGGCTGCGGCCATGGAATCCCGAAAAATCCGGTTTCCTGCTTACACTTCCATAATAATCGGCAGAATCATCGGGCTGCGCTTGGTTTTTTCATAGATAAATTCAGACAATACATCCCGCAGCTTTGTTTTCAAAGAGCCCCATTCCTTCAGATCATGCGCCGTGCAGTTATCCAGCACACGGGAGAGCACCCGACGTGCCTCTTCCATCAGCTCCTCGGATTCCCGGACGTAGACAAAGCCTCTGGAAATGATATCCGGTCCGGCCACCAGGGAATTGGACATCCGTTCGATTCCGATTACAACAATAATCAGGCCGTCCTGTGCCAGATGCTTTCGATCCCGCAGGACAATAGAGCCGACATCGCCTACACCCAGACCGTCTACCATAACACGGCCGGCAGGAACCTGAGAAACCACGCGCATGCTCTGGCCGTCTGTTTCAATCACGTCACCGATGCTGCAAATCAGAATGTTTTCTTCCGGCATGCCCATAGATTTGGCGATTTCTGCATGCTTCACCAGGTGCTTGTATTCGCCGTGCACCGGAATAAAGAACTTCGGCTTGGTCAGCGCGTGAATCAGCTTCAGTTCCTCCTGGCAGGCGTGGCCGGAAACGTGTACCTCATACATGGATTCGTAGATTACTTCCGCGCCGGATTTCATCAGTTCATTGACCACACGGGTGACAAACTTTTCATTGCCCGGAATGGGCTTTGCAGAAATGATGATGAAGTCGTTGGGGGTGATGGAAACCTTTTTGTGGCTGTTCATCGCCATACGCGTCAGCGCCGAAAGCGGTTCGCCCTGGCTGCCGGTTGTAACCAATACGATCTTCTCATCCGGATAGCGGTTCATTTCGTCAATATCAATAATCATGCCCTTCGGCACGGTCAGATAGCCCAGTTCTATGGCTGTATTGATAACATGAATCATGCTCCGGCCGAATACGGCAACCTTTCTGCCGTAGTGCTGCGCCTGATCAATGATCTGCTGCACCCGGTGCACATTGGAGGAAAATGTAGCAATAATAATCCGCTTTCCCTCTGCCCGTTTAAAGAGCTTTTCAAAAGAGCCGCCCACTGTGCGCTCAGAACAGGTAAAGCCTGTGCGCTCCGCATTGGTAGAATCTGCCATCAGCGCCAGAACGCCCCGGCTGCCCAGTTCACCGAACCGAGCCAGATCAATGATTTCATCATCAATGGGAGAAAAGTCTACCTTAAAGTCACCGGTGTGCACAATAATACCGGCCGGTGTGTGAATTGCCATGCCCACTGCACCGGGGATGGAGTGGTTTACCTTAATAAATTCTACGGCCATACAGCCCATTTTCACGGTTTTCCGCGGTTCTACTTCAATAAGCTTTGCCTGCTTCAAAAGGCCGTGTTCTTCCAGCTTGCCTTTGATCAGACCCAGCGTCATCCGGGTACCATAAATGGGCACATTGATTTTCTTCAGCAAATATGCCAGACCGCCGATATGGTCCTCATGGCCGTGGGTAATCACAATTCCGCGAATGCGGTCCTTGTTGCCCTCCACGTAGGTGAAGTCCGGGATTACAATATCTACGCCCGGCATATCCATATCCGGAAAAGCAAGGCCGCAGTCCAGGATAAACATATCATTGCAGCACTCAAAGACGGTCATGTTCTTTCCGATTTCATTCAGACCGCCCAGGGGAATGATTCTCACCGGTGTCCGCTTGGCATCCCGTCTCCCATTATTTCTGGAGCCATGTGCTGCGGCATTATTGTTCCGGCTGTGGTTCCGGTAGACACCGCCGGAGGATCTGCGTTCTTCCCCCTGCTGTCTGGGGCGTGCGCCATAGTTTCTCTTTCTCGTCTGAGAGCCGCTGCGCGGTTCCCGCATCTGTTCTTTTTCTGTAGCCAATCAAATATCCTCACTTTCTGTCAGGAAACAGAAATCCATTTCAGGCAGCGTGACAGAAAATCCCGTTTTCCGGCAGTGGCACACTAGTCCAAAAAAGCCGCCGTATTTTCCCGGACAAAAGCAGTCCTTCTCTCACAAAACTTCCGTTTTTTCTGCGTATTTGAAAGCAGAAGCAAAAATACAAGCACATTTTTTCTATCCGATTCCACCGGATTTTTTTACAGATTCTTTTCTGCCCATTCCGCTGCAGAAGATCCGGCAAGCCGCCCGACCCTATTGTTTCAAAAACAGCATCTTTTCTGCGTATGCGGCATGCCGTCTGCTCATGTTTCGTTTTTCTATCCGCGAAACGTTTTCAAAAATCGTTCTGCTGAAATGCATTGTTCCGGAAACAGCGGTGCATACATCTTATCATTCAAGTTCCGTCAGCACCTGTCCGTTTTCTGTTTCCCATTGAATCGGGAGCAGAGAGCACACGTTTGGCTCCTGTCAGTCCCGTATGTATCAAAACACGGCCTGCCGGCAATTTTTTCGTCCGCACAACAGGCAGCGTATCGCAACCAAAAAGAAAAGCAGCCCCCATCAGGATTCAGATCGGGTTGCATTTATCCCTGTTCCCTGGTCTGCACCGGGAACAGGCTTCCGGCAGAAAATCATGCCCTGAGAGCAGTTTTCCCGGAATCACGTACAGTAATACATAATATCATTATACGATTTCTCTTCTGCCTTGTCAATGGTATTTTTTATTTTTTCGCTTTTTGGCCAATTCTTCACAATCTGTTCCCCAAATTTTCGCTATAGTAGCCAGAAAAACGGCTCCTGCCGGTCTTTCCCGACAAGAGCCGTCTTTTCTTCCGTTTCCGCTGCTTACAGCTTTCCCGGCATTACCGCCGGCTTCCCGGATTATCAAATGTCCGGATGCGCAGATAAATGCCGAGCTTCTGGGAAAGTGCCTTTGCCGCTTCCAGTTCCGAGGGCTCCAGCACATCCACCACGCTCATCATCACCTTTGGCACATATTGTTTGCAGTCCACTGCAAACTGCTGCATGGCCTCAAAGGCCTTTGCACCAAACTTTGGCCGTGTCACTTCCAGGTATTCCTGTTCTGTGCCGGCATTCAGACTGACGGAAACAATGTCCACCAATCCTTCCAACTCCTGTGCTGTCGGCCGTCCATGAATCAGGTCGGACAGGCCATTGGTATTCAGGCGAATGGTTTTTACACCGTGATTTTTCAGATATTTTGCGGTTTCCCGTAAGGTTTCCAGCCGTTCCGTCGGCTCTCCAAAGCCGCAGAACACCACCTCTGCATACTGAGAAAGGTCATACGCCTCCAGCGCCTGTTCGATTTCCTGCTGAGAGGGTTCGTGCTCCAGCCACAGGGAATCCGAACCGTATACCGTGTCCCCCATGCTGCGAATGCAGAAGGTACATGCACAGGGACAGCGGTTTGTGATATTCAAATAGAGATTTTTGCCTACCGGATAGGCAATTGTCATTGCTTTTTTCATAAAAGCTCCCTCCTACTTATGATACTTTGTCCCGGCCAAAATCTGATAACCCCGGTAAATCTGCTCCAGAAGCATCACTCGTGCCAGCTGATGGGGAAATGTCATGGCGGACATGGACAGCCGCAGCTGGGCGCGCTGCTTCACGGCTGGTGCCAGACCATAGGAACTGCCGATCAAAAAGGTCACGGCGCCGCTGTCTCCGCCCTGTGCGGCCTGTTCCAGCTTTTCGGCAAGGTCAGGGCTGGTAAGCTGCTTGCCCTCAATGCACATGGCAATGCAGTAGCCCTTGGCGCGTTTCAACAGCTCTGCGCCCTCTTTTTCCAGCGCCGCCGCAATCTCCTTTTCCGAAGGATTCTGGGAGAGTGCCGCTGGCTCCAGCTCTGTAATCTGTAACCGGCAGTACCGGGACAGGCGCTTTTCGTATTCCCTGCACGCTTCCCGGAGATAGCCCTCCTTACACTTTCCCAGCGCCAGAATTTGTACGGTCTGCATCAGAAAATCACCGCCTGTTCCAATCCTTCAGGAGATGCCACCTGCATCAGAAAGTCCTGATTTCGGCGCATTCCCTGTTCCTGCAAATGTTCCAGCACTGTCTGCTGTGCCAGCGGCATGGTATTGTTCTTCTCGCTCAGGTGTCCCAGCACGATTCGCGTAGTGCCGTGGGCAATCAGTTCCTCTGCCATTCCGGCGCTGTCTCCGTTGGAAAGGTGACCGTATTCTCCCCGAATCCGCGCCTGAAGCGCCGCCGGATACGGGCCGTACCGGAGCATTTTCGGGTCATAATTTGCCTCCAGCAGCACCAGATCTGCACCAAACACGCCTGCCTCCACCTCTGGTGTCACACAGCCCAGATCGGTGCAGACTGCACACGTCTGACCGTCTGCCATGGTAAAGCGATAGCCGCAGCTTCCCGTCGCATCATGCATGGTGGGAAAAGCGGTCACTTCCATCGTGTCCATATGTACCGTTTCGGAAAAGCCGATTTCCCGAAATTCCGCATCTCCGGGCATTTTTTCAATCCCTTTTAAAGCGGCAATGGTATCGGCCGTCGCATATACCGGGACCGGATATTTCCCCAGAAACACCCGCAGCCCGGCAATATGATCGGTGTGGGCATGGGTAATGCACACAGCTTGTACCGCTTCCGGCGAAATGTCATGCGCTTCTAAGGCACGCAGCAGCTTCCGGCAGGAAACCCCAGCATCCACCAGCACGCCGCCGGATGGGTTTCCAAGGAAGGATGCGTTTCCCTTGCTGGAACTGAACAGAGAATAAAATTTGGACAATTTCCAATCCCCTTTCCAAAACAGCAGATGGAGAGTACCTGTCTCCTGCCGCCGTTTTTTCCATAACAAAAGCCGTCAACCAGGCTGACGGCTTTTCTTCATTCTGCAAATCTGCTTACAGTGCTTCTTTCAGTTCTGCCTGCGCAGCCGGGAAAGATACCTTCTGAATATCTGCACCAATCTCCCGGAGCTTTGCGTCCAGGTTTGCATAACCACGCTCAATGTGGTAAATATCCTCGATTTCTGTAATGCCGTGAGCCGCCAGTCCTGCAATAATCAAAGCAGCACCTGCACGAAGGTCACACGCCTTTACCGGTGCGCCGGTCAGCTTTCCAGTGCCTTCTACCACTGCGACCTTTCCGTCTACAGAGATATCTGCGCCCATGCGCCGCAGCTCATCCACATAGCGGAAGCGCTGTTCCCAGACACCTTCTGTAATGATGCTGGTTCCTTCTGCCAGCGTCAGCAGCGTGGTAATCTGAGGCTGCATATCGGTAGGGAATCCAGGATGCGGCATAGTCTTTACGTTGGTGCGCACCAACGGGCCGTCTACCCACACGCGGACACTGTCGTCAAACTCTTCGATATTGACGCCGATTTTCCGGAGCTTGCTTGTAATCGGCTCCAGATGCTTCGGGATCACATTTTTCACCAGAACGTCACCACGGGTAGCAGCCGCAGCAATCATAAATGTGCCAGCTTCAATCTGATCCGGAATGACGCTGTACACTGCACCATGCAGATGATCTACGCCGCGAATCTTAATGACATCCGTTCCGGCACCCATGATATCGGCACCCATAGAGTTCAGGAAGTTTGCAAGATCTACAATGTGGGGTTCCTTTGCAGCATTTTCGATGATGGTCAGGCCCTTTGCCCGAACCGCAGCCAGCATGGCATTCATCGTAGCGCCAACGGAAACAACGTCTAAGTAAATCTGTCCGCCGATCAGCTGATCTGCCACCAGATCTACCATACCATGATCAATGCTGCATGTTGCACCCAGTGCAGAAAACGCCTTGAGGTGCTGATCAATCGGGCGATCGCCTAACGGGCATCCACCAGGCATGGAAACGCGTGCCTTTCCGTACCGGCCCAGCAGCGCACCCAGGAAGTAATAGGAAGCGCGCATTTTTCTGGCGCTTTCATACGGTACGCAGTAATTGGTGAGTCCGGCAGCGGAAATGCGGACGGTTGTTTTATTCAAATATTCGACTTGTGCTCCCATCTCGTAGAGAATCCGCAGACTGATGGAAACATCACTGATATCCGGAACGTTTTCCAGAATACAAGGTTCATCGCTGAGCAATATTGCCGGTATCAGGGCGACCGCAGCATTTTTCGCTCCGCTGACCTCTATTTCGCCGGCGAGCCGATGGCCGCCGTGAATGACAAACTTATCCAACTTCGTCTCTCCTTTGTCTGTGCGCCGCCGGCCGTTCTGCCGGATATCGGGAAAGGTACCAACAATCCGCGGACAGCTGCGTACCGGGACTTTTCATTTTTCCGCAGATGCCGGATTCCGGATGCTGCGGCGGCAGAGCGCGGTGCTCCGGCCGTCCCGTGACTTTTTTTACGAGGGCGCATTCCGGACTGATATCGCCGGAAACGCCAAAAAACAGCCGCAAAAAGCCGTACAGCAAAGTGCTGTACCAGTGTTATTTTGCATGCTATCTTTATTATTATACACGAACTTTCCCAGTTTGTAAAGTAAAAAACATGAATTTTCGTGGCTATTTGGCAACCTTACCGGAAATCGCTTTTATTCCTGTCCAGGCTTTGTATGCATTTCATAAAATTTATCATGGATGCACTCAATTTTTTCCAGATGTAAAATCCTGATAGGTTCCGATTTCAATTTTCAGAATCTGAATGTCATTTTCCGGCGGCGTAAAGCCCTCTTCGCCGGAGGCGGTCTTTGTTTTCGCCCTGGTAATGGCATCAATGGTTGCAAAGCTTTCGTCACCGTAAGCCTGTGCAAACACGGTCATCTGCTGGGAATAATTCGGCACGCCGCCCTGCTTCAAAAAGGCCGCATTGATCTTCTCGGCATCATCAGAAACGGACTCCAGCTCCTTCTTAGCACTTTCGTCAAAGGTAATCGAGTTGCACACCAGGAAACGTGAGCCGCAGTAATAGGTCATCTGACCGGTAAGGCGATTCCAGAAATTTCCCTCCTTGGAAGTGCCCGGCACGCAGAATGCTCCCCGAAGCGGCCAGAGGTCTGCGCTGGTTTCCCGTTCCACATGCTCATATTTCTCTGCCGCATCCGCATCCACCACGCCGTCTGCCTTTTTGGTACCGGCTTCAAAGTACACGCCGTCCTCCACAGAAAATACATAGGTGTTGTCATAATAGCCGGATTCCGCCAGCTGGGTAAACTGTTCCACGTACTTGGGTGCCTGCTCCGGGTAGAGTTCTGCCACAATATTCCCTTCCGTGGTCTGAATCCGCATAGCAGGCGCATCATCCTCCGGTTCATCCAGCTGTACCAGATTGGCATCCCCTATATTCACATAGGTTTTGCTCTGCTGGTTCAGATAAGTGGTGCATGAAAATACGCCGAAGCAGAGAATGCACATAATCACCATTACCAGAAAAATCCGTGTAATCCCTTTTTTATGATCCTTAAACGCCATAATACTCCTTTATGATTCGATTTTGGTAATCTCTGTTCCCTGCCGGGTTTCCCGTACAGTATAGCCCAGGGCAACGATTGCATCCCGAAGCCGGTCAGCCTCTGCAAAATCCTTTGCCTTTCTCGCAGCCTTCCGCTGTTCCACCAGTGCCGTTACCTCTGCCGGAATAGCGTCTGCCTGCTTCCGGTTGTACAGCAGTCCCATTACACCAGTCAGCTCGTCAAACAGCTTTGCGCCAGCTTCCAGCTGCTCCTTAGAAGTAGAAGCGTCTGCACTCATCCGATTCAAATCCCGCACCAGTTCAAAGATGGCAGTCATGCCGTCTGCGGTGTTGAGGTCGTCATCCATGGCAGTAACAAACTGTTCCTTCCGCTTCCGGAAGATCTCCTCTGCCTCCGGTGCAATGCTGCCGGGCTTTGCCGCAGCAATGGCGCGATCCAGTGTATCCCGGCAAACATAGAGCCGTTCCAGAGAGGCCTTGCAGGCATCCAGCAGATCCTTGCAGTAATTGATGGGACTGCGGTAATGTGCCTGCACCATCATATAGCGAATGACTTCATAGCCGTACTGCTCGGCCACTTCCCGTACTGTGAAGAAGTTGCCCAGAGATTTGGACATCTTCTTGTTGTCAATGTTGATATAGCCATTGTGCATCCAGTAGTGGGCAAACGGCTTTCCGGTAGCGGCTTCACTCTGGGCAATTTCGTTTTCATGGTGAGGAAAGATCAGATCCTGACCGCCGCAGTGCAGATCAAAGGTATCTCCCAGATAGTGGCAGGACATTGCGGAGCACTCAATGTGCCAGCCGGGACGGCCTTTTCCCCAGGGGGAATCCCAATAGGGTTCGCCGGGCTTGGCTGCCTTCCACACGGCAAAGTCCAGGGGTGCTTCCTTGCCGTCATTGATATCGATTCTGGCGCCTGCCTGCAATTCCTCAATGGGCTGGCCGGACAGCTTTCCGTATTCCGGGAAAGAGGCGGTACGGAAGTAAACGTCTCCGTTTTCCGCAGCATATGCGTGACCGGATGCCACCAGCTTTTTCACCAGATCCAGAATCAGCTCCATGCAGTTGGTAACAGTAGGATGCACATCCGCGTCCATAACATTCAGGCCGTGAGCATCTGTCTTGTATTCTGCGATATAACGCTTGGCAATTTCAGCGGCTGTCGTGCCCTCTTCATTGGCCTTTTTGATGATCTTGTCGTCTACATCCGTAAAATTCTGCACATAGGTGACGGTATAGCCCCGGTATTTCAAATAGCGGCGCAGGACATCAAATGCACAGATTGGCCGTGCGTTTCCGATATGAATATAGTTGTACACCGTGGGGCCGCAGGCATAAATTCCTACATGCCCGGCTTCCATGGGAATCAGTTCTTCTTTTTTTCGTGTCAGCGTGTTATAAATCTGCATGACTATTCCACTCCTTTTTTATTCTGCGTTTCTGCTTTCTCCGGATTCCGGCACAAACAAAAACTGTCGGAATTCTTCCATAGACGGAAAAATTTGTTCTGTCAGCTGTTCCATTTCCGGGGTAGACGGCAGAAGATCCGGAATCATCACCGGATGCAGTCCGGCGCTGTGTGCACTGCGGATGCCGTTATAGGAATCCTCTACCGCATAGGCCTCTGCCGGCGGCACGTGCAGCATCTCACAGGCTTTCCTGTAAATTTCCGGATCCGACTTGCTGCGGCGCACCATATCTCCGCCTACAATCTGGTCAAACATCTGTTCCAATCCGAACCGCTGCATCTCCTCCCGGACAACTGCCGTCCTGGTAGAGGAAGCAATGGCTGTTTTCCAGCCGTTTTGACGCAGTGTTTTCAGCATTTCCCGAACGCCCGGCTTCAATTGCAGCTTCCCGGCCTTCACCTGTTCCCAATACCGGGCAGACATTTCCTGCTTTAAGGTATCATAGGGGAAGTCTGCGCCGTATTTTTCCAGAAACATCTGCCGGGTCAGGTCTGCATTGATGCCCAGACACTGGTGACAGATTTCCCGTATTTCCGGGATACCGTGCACCTGAGCCGTCTGCTCCCAGCACTGAATTACCAGTGCCTCGGAATCAAACAGCACGCCGTCCATATCGAATACCACGCATTGTATCATGCGTCTGCCTCCTTTTTTTGCCCTTCCAGTTTAGACATCTCTGTCCGCAGACAGGTCACTGCGGATTTCAGCATTGTAATGTCTTCCATAGTCAGATCCGGGATGTGAATCTGATCCAGATCCTGCTCCACCTTCTGGCCTGCCATACGGGCAATCCGCGCCGGAACACCAACAGCGGTACAGTTATCCGGAATATCCTTCAGCACCACGGCATTTGCCGCAACCTTTACATGATTTCCGATATTGATCGGCCCCAGCACCTTGGCACCGGCACCCACCATGACATTATCTCCCAGGGTAGGATGCCGCTTACCCTTATCCTTTCCGGTTCCGCCCAGGGTAACACCCTGATACAGCAGGCAGTTGTCACCGATCACTGTGGTTTCACCGATTACAACACCCATTCCGTGATCAATAAACAAGCCCTTTCCGATCTGCGCGCCGGGATGGATTTCAATTCCGGTTTTATGGCGCGCGCGCTGTGAAATGATCCGGGCAATGGTGTACCACTTATGCTGATAGAACCAGTGTGCCCGGCGATAGCTGCGCACCGCTTTCAGCCCGGAATATGTGAGCAGAATTTCAAAGCTGCTCCGGGCCGCCGGATCCTTTTCCTTTACAATTGCAATATCTTCTCGAAGCTGTCGAAATAGCATCTTTGTGATTGTCACCTCCGACACAATAAAAAGCTGTTCTCCTCTTTTTTCGGGGAGAACCACACCTCAGAACCTGTATGCATACAGATTCTGTTTTTTCTATGGTCTGTTCCGTGGCTATATTGGGAAACGGAGAAAAGCTTGGTTTTCCCGCAAAAAAGCCGCCCCTGCAAATATCTTTTTCGACATCCACAGAGGCGGCAGAAATACTACCACGGTTCCACTCTGATTTTCAGGCAACAAAAATGCCTGCTCTCAAAGGCACCGTAACGAGGTGCAGTACGGATACAGATACTGAGCCGGAGCCGTTCCCCATATCAACGGGAATCCCCTTTTGTCAAGGGAGATTCTGTCGCAGTTGCACTTCATCTGACCGTCCTGACATCGTCCCACCGCCCCGATGCTCTCTGGACAGGACACAAAGACAGACTACTCTCACTGCTGCGTTGTTCTGTTTTTTCTAAAACAGCAAGCCGAATGCCAATTCTGCAAACCCGGCTGCTTCTTCTTTATTATATGCGATTTTTCCCGGTTTGTCAATAAGCAACTTGCACCAATCACACTGCTTCATTTTTCTTTTTCAAAGCATCCCACCCAAAAGGGGGCGCAGACGGCAAGATCACTGACATCCATTCATTTTAAAAATGGACGCGATCTCACGCATTCTGCTGCATACCAGTATACAGCAGATAGTAGCGTCCCTTTTCCGCCATGAGCTTTTCATGGTTGCCGCGCTCAATGATTCTGCCGTGATCCAGCACCATAATCACATCTGCATTCTGGATTGTGGAAAGGCGGTGGGCAATGACAAATACAGTTCTGCCGTGCATCAGTGCATCCATTCCGGCCTGAACAATCCGCTCCGTCCGGGTATCAATGGAAGAAGTGGCTTCGTCCAAAATCATAACCGGCGGATCTGCCACTGCTGCTCTTGCAATGGAAAGCAGCTGGCGCTGTCCCTGCGACAGGCCGGAGCCGTCCCCGGAGAGAACCGTCTGATACCCATTCGGCAGCAGCATAATAAAGTGGTGGGCATTGGCACGCTTCGCAGCCGCAATGCATTCCTCATCCGTGGCATCCAGTCTGCCGTAGCGGATGTTGTCCATTACTGTTCCGGTAAACAGGTTCACATCCTGTAGCACAATGCCCAGAGAGCGCCGCAAATCCGGCTTTTTGATCTTGTTGATATTGATGCCATCATAGCGGATTTTGCCGTCTGCCAGATCATAAAAACGGTTGATCAGGTTGGTAATGGTAGTCTTTCCGGCACCGGTTGCACCCACAAAAGCCACCTTTTCTCCCGGCTTTGCGTACAGGCTCACATCATGGAGCACAATCTTTTCCGGCACATAGCCGAAGTCCACGTCAAAGAACTGCACATCTCCGGCCATACGGGTATAGGTCACAGTTCCGTCTGCATGGGGATGCTTCCATGCCCAGATGCCAGTACGGTGATCCGTTTCTGTGAGTACGCCGTCTTTTTCTTCCGCGTCCACTAGTGTAACATAGCCTTCATCTGTCTCCGGCGCTTCGTCCAGAAGATCAAAGATACGTCCTGCACCGGCCAGCGCCATTACAATTGCACTGGCCTGCTGAGAAATCTGGCTGATGGGCATGGTAAAGCTTCGGCTCAGCTGCAAAAAGGCCGCAATGGCACCCAATGTCAGGCCGCCAACGCCGTGAAATGCCAGTGCACCACCCAGCATTGCCAGCAGGACATACTGCACATAGCCCAGATTGTTCATGATCGGCATCAGGATATTAGCAAAGCTGTTTGCCCAGGCCGCATTCTGGAACAAGGCATTGTTGTGCTTATCAAAGCCCTCCTTGGTCTCCTCCTCATGGCAGAATACCTTAATTACCTTTTGGCCATGAATCATCTCTTCGATATAGCCGTTGACAGCACCGATGGAGTTTTGCTGCTTTACAAAAAATGCGCCGCTCTTGCCGCCCACAAACTTGGTAATCAGCATCATCAGTGCCACAAAAGCCAGCACAAACAGCGTCAGCCAGATGCTCAGCCGCACCATCGCCACAAGCACTGCAATGACCGTGACAATCGAAGAAAAGATCTGCGGCACGCTCTGTGCCAGCATCTGCCGGAGCGTATCGGTATCATTGGTGTACAGGCTCATCACGTCGCCGCTGGCGTGGGTGTCGAAAAAGCGAATGGGCAGTGTCTGCATGTGGGAGAACATCTGATCCCGGATGGTTTTCAGAATGCCCTGTGCCACAACTACCATGAGCCGGTTATAGAACAGTGTCCCCAGGATGCCGGCAGCATACAAAACGCCCAGTTTGATCAGCGCAGATGCCAGACCGGAAAAGTCCCGGCTCCCGTTTAACAGCATGGGAGAAATATAATCATCGATTAAGGTTTGCAAAAATGTGGAACCAGCCACGCCGGCCACAGCACTCACCAGAATGCAGATCAGTACCAGAATCAGCTGAAGCCAATACTTTTTCATATAAGAAAGCAGCCGCCGAAAGCTTTTTCCGGCGCCCTTTGTCGCACCAGGCATCATAACGCCCCGCAGCGGCCCTCCCTGTGGTTTTTGACTCATTGCGGAACACTTCCTTTCTGCTGCGATTCATAGACTTCCCGATAGATGGCATTGGTCTCCAGCAATTCTGCGTGGGTACCAATCCCGTCAATCCGCCCCTCATCCAACACAATAATCTGATCTGCGTCCATGAGCGAGGTAACACGCTGGGCAATGATCAGCTTTGTGGTATTCGGGATCTCATCCCGGAGCGCCTGACGAATGCAGGCATCCGTATGGGTATCTACTGCACTGGTGGAATCATCCAGAATCAGGATTTTCGGCTTTTTCAGCAGCGCCCGTGCAATGCAGAGACGCTGTTTCTGGCCACCGGAAACATTTGTACCGCCCTGTTCAATGTACGTATCATACCCTTCGGGGAATGTCTGAATGAACTCATCGGCATGCGCCAGGCGGCACACTCGCTGCATTTCCTCGTCTGTGGCATCCGGATTGCCCCATCGCAGATTCTCTTTGATGGTGCCGGAAAACAGCACGTTTTTTTGCAGCACCATGGCCACATTTTCCCGGAGTGCTTCTACGTCATATCGGCGGACATCAAGGCCGCCTACCTTGACGCTGCCCTCTGTGACATCATACAGCCGGGGAATCAGCTGTACCAGGGAGCTTTTCGCGCTGCCAGTGCCGCCCAGAATTCCCACAGTAGAACCAGACGGAATGTGCAGATCAGCATCTACCAGGCAGCACTTGTCCTTTCGCTTGCCATAGCTGAAGCTGACATGGTCAAAGTCTATGCTGCCATCTGCCACAGTCTGCACCGCATCTGTCGGGCTGATGATATCACTTTCTTCCTCCAGGATTTCCACAATACGCTCGCAGGAAGCACGGGACATGGTGATCATAACGAACACCATAGACAGCATCATCAGACTGGACAAAATCTGAATGGCATAGGTCATCAGGCTCATAAGCTGACCTGTGGTCAGTGTCCGGCTGACAATCATTCTGGCACCGAACCAGGAAACCAGAAGCAGACAGGCATACATGCAGAACTGCATCAGAGGCATATTAAAGGCCAGGCGCTTTTCTGCCTTGGAAAAATCTTTGTAAATGTTCTCTGAAATGCCGGAAAACTTCTGAATCTCGTGTTCTTCCCGGACAAAGGATTTCACCACGCGGATGCCGTGGAGATTTTCCTGTGTTACATTGTTCAGCTTATCATAAGTCTGAAACACGCGCTCGAAAATGGGATGCACCCGTGTCATAATGAAATACAGCCCCACGCCCAGCACCGGAATGGCTGCCAGATAGATCAGAGACAGCTTTGCACTCAGCTGAAACGCCATCACCATGGAAAATATCAGCATCGCCGGAGAACGCAGTGCCACGCGAATCAGCATCTGATAGGCATTTTGTACATTGGTCACATCTGTTGTCATACGGGTGACGATGCTGGCAGCAGAAAACTTATCGATATTGGAAAAGGAATACTGCTGCACACGATAGAACATATCATGCCGCAGATTCCGCGCAAAGCCGGCAGAGGCAAACGCCGCAAAATGTCCGGCAAGAGCACCAAAAATCAGCGACAGCACACAGCACACCAGCAAAATCCAGCCGTAGTGCATTACCGCATCCATGCCGCCGTCTCCGTCAATGCCCTTGTCAATGAGCATTGCCATAAGAATTGGAATGACCACTTCCATGACCACTTCCAGCACAACAAACAAAGGGGACAGCAGGGAAAACAGTTTGAACTCCCGTACAGAACCCAACAGCTTTTTGATCATCTGCCGCACACGCCCTTCCGTTCCAGATCCTCACCTAAGTTTTTCCGCATTTTTTCTGCCACACGCTGAAAGATTTCCTGCTCTTCTTCCGAAATACCCTTTGCAAGCTGCTCTTCAAACGATGCGATATCCAATTCAATCTGATGGTGCAAATCCAGCGCCTTCTGCGTCAGTACAATTCGTTTGAGCCGCGCATCCTGCGCTACGCTTTCCCGTTCAATCAGGCCATTTTTCTCCATGAGCTGCAATGTCACCGTCACAGTAGAACGGCTGATGGAAAACGTCTTTTCAATGTCCTTCTGAAACACATCCCGTCCCTGATTTTCGTACAGATACCGGATCAGGTAGCCGTGCATGCCGGTCAGACGGTCTGCATCCTGATGCGCCGCAGAGTGAATCCGCTGCCGCGCCATCAGCTTTTCCAGCCGATGGATTTCCAGTCCCAAATGCCGCATAATTTTCCTCCTTATCGTCTGTTTTGCATCCTTTCTGCGCAATGCGCCTAAAACATCCGGATGCAAAACTGGCAATTTAATTGTTTACAGTAAAACAGTTTATATTCGAACTGTTTATCTCAAAACTATTTTACCACGATTTTTGGAGAAGTCAATGGCATTTTTGATTGTTTACAAAGTTTTCAAGATTTGACAGCAACCCCTGAAACGTGGTATACTATAGACAACGCTGTACCCGTCTGGTACGATATTTCCAGGCCGGATTTCCTGGCTGCAACAGCTGGCAAATCCGGCAGCATCAAGAGGAGGTCGCCATTTGCGTTATCGATATTATACGCCGCCGCGTTCCAAACTGCCGATTGCGGCCGGCATTCTGGGTCTGCTCCTGGGGGCAAACACCGCCCACATCCTATACGCCATGCCCAACTACACCCAGTACTACGATTACTGGGTAACTATGGCCGGTGGATTTCTATTGGCCGCATTCTGCTTTTTCCTGTTGAAATGGCGGTCAGAATTGCTGCTGATTCCAACAGGGATTTTTGCACTGATCGGCTGCTTTTCCCCCAATCTGGTACGCTGGATGGAAATTGCGCTGTTCTTCCTGCTACTGTTTTTGCTGCTCCTTCGACTGCCGAAATGGGCAAAGATCGTGTTCCGGATTGCAGCCCTTGCGGCGGCCGGAATCGGCATTTACGCCGCTTTGCAGCCCATGATTGAACGAATTCAACGGTTATCTGCAACCGGACATGCCACGGCAAATTATCTCATCCCCTATATCACCCGGACACTGGGCGGAGATGTGCTCTGCCTGCTGGCGCTGCTGCTGTTGGTATTCGCCATGCAGCCCCGGATTCTGCCGGGATGGATGGATGAAGAGGACGGCTATGACCGCATCTGGGAATAAGAACCTGTCTTCACAAGCGTATACAAGTGTCTTTTCGGCAAATTTTGCTGC
>UQYK01000002.1 GCA_900545285.1 uncultured Ruminococcus sp. | reverse complement strand
TCCATCCGCATCGCCGATGACTGAAGTGATATCGCGGAATATGATGCCCGGTTCAGGAAAATCGGGAATACTTGTTACATAATCTTTTACAGTTTTCATTTTATTGACCTCATTGCTGATAAATACTATATTTGTTTTTGAAGTGGAAAAGCGCACGCTTTCCGAAGTGAAAGCTGTCAAGACTCCGCAAAGCAGGGAATCTATAAATTTCCAATACGGAAAACTTCGAAAAGTCTATGTTTTTCCAAACAGAATAATCGTACCACAGCACAGATGAAATAACAATAACGAAAACAGTAAATACGCGCTACAAGGCGAAGGTTATGTGGTAGAATGATCGTAGTATCGATAACGGCACTGCCGTATGGAAAAAATGATAATGGAGGTAATCACAATGATATATGTACATCTTGCAGAGGGATTTGAAGAGGTCGAGGCTCTGACAGTCGTAGACGTGCTCAGGAGAGCAGAAGCCGATGTGAAGACGGTCTCGGTAACGGGCAGCAGAATGGTAACAGGAACTCACGGCATACCGGTCGAGGCGGATCTGCTTTTTGAAGATGCCGACTATGACAAGTGCGAAATGATCGTGCTGCCGGGCGGCATGCCGGGTACCCTGAACGAGGAGGCATCTCCGGTGGTACAGGCTGCCATTGATTACTGCGTCAAGAATGACCGCTATGTCAGCGCGATTTGTGCTGCACCGTCTATTCTGGGCAAGAAGGGTCTGCTGGAAGGCAAAACTGCCGTATGCTATCCCGGCTTTGAAACAGCGCTCACCGGGGCGGCCATCGGTTCCGAAGGCGTGGTACAGGACGGAAAATTCATTACAGCAAAAGGCGCAGGCGTTGCTGTAGATTTCGGACTCCGGCTGATTCAGGTGCTTTGCGGCGAAAAAACCGCGGCCGAAATCCGTGCGTCTATTATCTGTGACTGATCTGAGCGCTGCAAAAGCGCAGCTGCGGCAGGAAATGCGCCGGAAACGGAATGAGATGCCGCCGGAAGAAAAGAAAAAGCTGGATCAGGCGATGTGCCGGGCGCTGACAGAAAGCGCCGCATTTCAGCAGTGCGAGCAGCTGTTTTGCTTTCTCTCCCTGCCAAAGGAGCCGAAGACAGACGCTGTGATTGCACTGGCGCTGGAACAGGGAAAAACTGTGGCCATTCCCCGGTGTCTGCCGGAGCGTGCCATGGCGTTTCATCAGCTGTCCCCGGCTCTGCCGCTGGATCAGCAGACGGAAAGCGGCACCTATGGAGTGCGGGAACCTCGTTTGACATGTCCGGTGCTTTCTCCGGATCCGGAAAAGCGTGTGATTTGCCTGGTGCCGGGACTGGCCTTCGACCGCCGGGGCGGCCGCCTGGGATACGGTGCCGGCTATTATGACCGCTTTCTGGCAGCATTTCCGCATATGCTGAAAATTGGCTATGCTGCGTCTGCTTTTCTCACGGAATGTGTCCCCATGGAGCCAACAGACCAGCGTCTGGACGGCCTTGCAACCGAGTATCCGCTGGAGGTATGGAATGGATAAAAAAGAACTGAACCGAGATCAATTACTGGATGAAATCCTGCGGGAAACGGCGGCACCGAAAAAGCCGGCGGCTACCGGAACTGCCCGGCCGGGAGTATCCGCTTCTGCACCGGCGGCCGGGGCAAAACCGGCATCGGCGCGCCCGGCAGCTGCTCCGGCGAAACCGGTGCCAGCACGACCGGCACCGGCTGCAAAGCCAGCTGCATCTTCGTCTGCCCCGGAAAACCGGACGGCGGCCGCTTCCCGGTGGAAGTCTGCTTCGCTGGACCCTGAGGAGAAAGCGCCGGCTTCCCGCTGGGAAAAGGCTTCCCTGGAGCCGGATGAAAGAACCGCTGCGCCCAAGGTGCGTCCGGCAGAGCCACCACGCACGGAACGGCGCGTTTCCGTTTCCACAGTATCAGAGCGAAAGCCGATATCGGACACCGGAGAAATCCCGGCAGAAGAGGACGGCTTCCTGGAAGATCTGGAGGGCGACAGCCAGCCGGCATTTTCAGAGAGCTGGAGCAGCTCCGGCGGCGCACGTCCCCGGAAACGCCGGAAACAGCACCGGGTTGCCAGTGCCCTGATTATGACCATTGTAATTATTGCCGTGTCGGTAACGCTGTCCAGCCTGCTGATTGTCTACGGACGGGATTTGCTGGGCATCAACAGCGACAGCACCACAAAGATCGTCAGCATCCCCAACGGCGCCTCTATGAGCGAAATCTCACAGATTCTGGCGGATAATGATATTATCACAAAGCCGAAATTCTTCGTGATGATTGCCGGCATGAGCAATAAGGATACGGCAATCAAGCCGGGTGATCATGAACTGCGTCCGGATATGGCCTATGAAACCATTCTCAGCGAACTGGTCAGCGATCCGCTGGACAGCGGCCTGTCCGTTTCAGTTACCTTCCAGGAGGGCATCCGTCTGGTGGATGCAGCAAATCTGCTGGAAGAAAACAATGTCTGTGATGCAGACGAATTTCTGGACTACTTTAACCACGATGCCAAGTTCGGACTGGCTTATGAAGACCGCCTCCCCAGCTTCCAGGACGAAAAGTTCTATCAGATGGAGGGCTATCTCTTCCCGGATACCTATACCTTCTATCAGGAAATGGATGTGGAACTGGTCTGCCAGAAGATTCTGGAGAACTTCAACAGCAAGATCACAAAGGAATACTATGACCGGATGGAGGCGCTGAACCTCACCCTGGACGAAACCATTACACTGGCATCCATGATTCAGGCGGAGGCCGGCAGCGTGGATCAGATGGCGAATATTTCCTCTGTTTTCTGGAACCGTCTGAACAATTCCACTGAATATCCGCTGTTACAGTCTGACCCGACCACAAAATATGTGGAAGAGGTCATTAAGCCCCACAGCGAAACCTATGACCAGGCACTGTATGATTCCTATGATACATATAAATGTACAGGTCTGCCGGCCGGTCCGATCTGCAATCCGGGCAGCGAGGCAATTCAGGCGGCGCTGTATCCGGCCAATACGGGCTACTATTATTTCTACTCCAACATCGACACCAAGCAGACCTATTTTGCCAAGACGCTGGAAGAGCACAACGCCAACCAGCAGAAGGTAGCGGCCGAGCAGGGACTTTCTACGGAAACTGGCACCGACGGAGAAGAAAACGAAGCAGAAACCGAGACCAGCGGCGATGAGGAAGGAGACGAGCAATGACGGCGGCAAGACGCAGGACACCGGAGCTGTTAGCGCCGGCAGGAGATCTGGAACGGCTGGAATCCGCCCTGCGGTACGGTGCAGATGCTGTCTATCTGGGACGGGACAGCTTTAGCATGCGTGCAGCAGCCGGCAATTTCCACAGCGCACAGCAGCTGGGAGAAGCCGTGACTCTGGCGCACGCCGCCGGGAAAAAAGTATACCTCACCTGCAATACATTGCCGCGGAATGAAGAAATTCCCCAGTTTGACGCATTTTTGCAGGAGGCCGTGGAGGCCGGAGCGGATGCGCTGATTCTGGCAGATCTGGGGCTTCTGGCGCTGGCGCGGAAGCAGGCACCGGATATGGAAATCCACATGTCCACACAGACTGGCATTGTCAACTATGCCACATGCCGGGCACTCTATGAAATGGGCGTGAAGCGCGCTGTTCTGGCCAGAGAGCTTTCGCTGGAAGAAATCGCGGAAATCCGGGCGAAAATCCCGGCTGAGATGGAGCTGGAGGTCTTTGTGCACGGTGCAATGTGCATGTCATTTTCCGGGCGCTGTCTGCTGTCGGCCTATCTCACCGGACGGGATGCCAACCGGGGTGCTTGTGCCCAGCCCTGCCGCTGGAACTATCATGTGATGGAGTCCACACGGCCGGGACAGTATTTCCCGGTGGAGGAAACAGACGAGGGCACCTATATTTTCAACGCAAAGGATCTGTGCATGATCGAGCATCTGCCGGAACTGCTGGATGCCGGTGTAGACAGCCTGAAAATTGAGGGGCGCAACAAATCGGCCTACTATGTTTCGGTAATTACCAATGCCTATCGCGGTGCTCTGGATGCAGCCATTGCCGGCGCTCCGGCACCGGCGTGGACACAGCAGGAGGTGGTACAGGTCAGCCACCGGGAGTACTGCACCGGCTTCTTTTTCGGCCGGGAGCAGGCCGGACAGCGGTATGAAAGCAGCAGCTATGTACGCAACTGCGATGTGGCGGCGGTAGTGCAGCGCTGGGAAAACGGCCGGCTGTATCTCAGCCAGCGCAACCGCTTTTTTGCCGGAGATGCGCTGGAGGTTCTGGCACCGGGACAGGCACCGGTTTCCATTACGGCGGCACAGTTGCAGGACGGAGACGGCCAGTCCATTGAGACGGCAAACCACGCCATGATGGATTGCTCCATTGCCTGTGCCACCGCATTTCCCGCCGGAAGCATGATACGAAAGCCGGTATAGAAAAAATTGATGGAATGCAATCCGAATTTTCCGGGTTCTCAAACCGCGCAGTTTGTGTTATGATAGAAGCTAGAATCTGTCTGCACAGGACAACTTTGGAAAGGAACCTACAATATTATGAAAATTGCATCTTTATTTCAGAATCATACCGTTTTTTCGTTTGAGATTTTTCCGCCGAAAAAAACCTCTCCCATTGAAACCGTCTATGATACGCTGGAAGCACTCCAGGACTTGAAACCGGATTTCATCAGCGTGACATTTGGTGCAGGCGGCAGCGGAAATGGGGAAAACACCCTGGCCATTGCGCGGCGGCTCAAGGAACGCTATGGCGTGTTGCCAATGGCACACCTGCCCTGCATTCACTATACCAAGCCGGAGATTGACACCATTCTGGAGAAATTCCGGGAAAATGGCATTGAAAATGTGCTGGCGCTCCGGGGCGACCGGGTAGAGGGCAGAGAACCGGCAAATGATTTTGTCCATGCCAGTGACCTGATTGCCTACATCCGGGAAAAGGGCAGCTTTGATATTGCCGGCGCATGTTATCCGGAATGCCACCCGGAAGCACCCAATATGGATACAGACATCCGGCACTTGAAGGAAAAGGTAGATGCTGGTGCCAGCCATCTGATCACCCAGCTGTTTTTCGAGAACAACTCGTTCTATGACTTCCGGTATCGTGCCGCACGCGCCGGAATCAATGTTCCCATTGAAGCCGGAATTATGCCGGTGACCAACCGGAAGCAGATTGAACGCATGGTGACCATGTGCGGTGCCAGCCTGCCCCGAAAATTTACCAAGATGGTGCAGCGGTTTGAAGACAACCCGGAGGCACTCCGGGATGCCGGCATTGCCTATGCCATTGACCAGATCGTAGACCTGGTGACAGACGGCGTAGACGGCATTCACCTGTATACTATGAATAATCCGTATGTGGCGCGGAAAATCACCGAAGCAGTAGGCGGCATCATCAAGGCATCCAAATGCTGAGTATGACGCTTGCGCCCATTGACCGGCAGGAAGCCTTTCGCTACATGGGCTGTTTCGGGGAGCCGGATCCGAATCTGGCGGCGCTGGCCGATCAGTGTGAACGGGAACTTATTCAAAAGACCCATCCCGGCGTGATCTACCGGGTTTTGCCGCTCCAGCGGCAGGATTCCCGGCTTTTGGCAGGCGCATTGGAGCTGCCGGGGGAGGATATCCGCCGGTTGCTCCAGGATTGCAGCCGGGTGCTGCTGATGGCGGCCACCCTGTCCGGCCAGGCAGATCAGCTGATTCACCGGGCAGGAATTTCCGATATGACAAAGGCACTGGCAATGGATGCCATGGCCAGTGCTGCAATTGAACAGATCTGCAACCGGGCGGAAGAACAGTTCCGGGAGCAGATGCTGGGCATATATTTTACCTGGCGCTACAGCCCTGGCTATGGGGACTTGCCCCTGGAATTGCAGCCGCAGATTTTACAGTTGCTGGATGCGCAGAAGCGCCTGGGATTGACTGTGACACCGGAGCACATCCTGATCCCCCGGAAATCTGTGACAGCGCTGATCGGACTTTCGGCGCAACCGCTGAAAAAGGGGGCACGGGGCTGTGCAACATGCCGCATGCGGGAAACCTGTCAGTTCCGCAAAAGAGGGGCGCACTGCTGATCTTCAATGCAGTGGTAGACGGCAATGACCGTGCCATCCGGCTGTACAAAAAGCTGGACTTCCAGCGCGTGGGCAGAATTCTCGGCGGATTTTTGCTGAAAACCGGAGTATATCAGGATATTTTTGTGTATTATCATACGCTTTCAGCGGCAGAAGGCATCTGACGGAAAGAGATGCCGGAAGCAGTCTCTTGAAACCTAAGTGATAAACGGAAAGGACACTATTTTTATGCTTTCTTCTCTATTCCCCCACCGGAAATTTATTCGTTTGGACGGCGGCATGGGTTCCATGCTGCAAAAGGGCGGCATGCCGGTGGGAGCGCTGCCGGAGGTCTATAATATCACAGAGCCGGAGCGGATTATCCAGGTGCAGAAGCAGTTTGTTGCAGTCGGCTCTGATATTATCTACGCCAACACCTTTGGTGCCAACCGGCACAAGATGGCGAAGGCCGGCTATTCGGTGCAGGAACTGATTGCAGCCGGTATCCGCTGCGCCCGTGCCGCGTGTGCCGGAACGGAGGCAAAAGTGGCGCTGGACATCGGGCCGATCGGCCAGCTGCTGGAACCGCTGGGCACATTGACCTTTGAAGAAGCATATGATATTTTCCGGGAGGAGGTTCTTGCCGGACAGGATGCCGATGTGATTGTCATTGAAACTATGACCGATCTGTACGAGACAAAGGCGGCGCTCCTGGCGGCGAAGGAAAATTCAGACAAACCGGTGATCTGTACCATGACCTTTGAGCCGAATCTCCGTACCTTTACCGGATGTACTGTGGCATCTGCGGCCATGACGCTGGAAGGGCTGGGGGCAGACGCGGTCGGGGTCAACTGTTCTTTGGGGCCGGATGAGCTGTTTCCCATTGTGGAAGAAATGGCAAAATGGACGACATTGCCTCTGGTGGTAAAGCCCAATGCCGGCCTGCCGGATCCGGTGACCGGAGAATATCTGGTAGATCCGGCAGAATTTGCACAGGCAGTGGCAAAGTTTGCACAGCTGGGCGTAACGGTTTACGGCGGCTGCTGCGGCACAACTCCAGAGCACATCAAGGCGGCCTATGATCTCCTGGAACAGACCGAGATTGCACCGCGGGACAACATTGCAATTCCGGCGGCCGTCTGCTCCGCTTCAGAGGTGGTACAGATCGACCAGCCCCGGATTATCGGAGAGCGCATCAATCCCACCGGGAAAAAGCGGTTTAAGGCGGCGCTCCAGGCCAATGATATGGACTATATCCTAGATCAGGCAGTGCAGCAGGTGGATGCCGGCGCGGATTTGCTGGATGTAAATGTGGGCATGCCTGGCATTGATGAAAAGGGTATGATGATCCGGACGGTAAAGGCACTCCAGTCCATCGGCGGCACACCGTTACAGCTGGACTCCACCATTCCGGCGGTTATGGAGGCGGCACTCCGGGTTTATAACGGAAAGCCGATTGTCAATTCTGTCAACGGAGAGGAAGCTTCGCTCCAGAATATTCTGCCCCTGGTGAAAAAATATGGCGCGGCCGTAGTTGGTCTGACGCTGGATGAAAACGGGATCCCGAAAAAGGCGGCCGACCGGTTTGCCATTGCAAAGCGGATTCTGGACCGCGCCACGGCGCTGGGTATTCCGAAACGGGATGTGTATATTGACTGCCTGACGCTGACGGCATCCGCAGAGCAGGAGGGCGCACGGGAAACGCTGGAAGCGCTCCACCGGGTGAAAACGGAACTGGGGCTGAAAACCGTGCTGGGCGTCTCCAACATTTCCTTCGGCCTGCCGAACCGAGAAGCTGTGACACGGACATTCCTCACTATGGCGCTGGAAAACGGCCTGGATTTGCCCATTATCAATCCGAATATCGCTTCTATGACAGAGGCGGTTCGGGCGTTCCGGCTGCTGTGCGGATTTGATAAGAACTGCACCGCCTTTGTAGAGGCCTATGCCAATATGCCGGTGGCAACCGTATCTGCACCGGCGGCAGCGCCTTCGGCCAAGGCATCCGGCGGAGAAAAAGCGCCGGAAACGCTGGATTTGCCCTATGCAATGTCCCACGGCTTGAAAAATGAGGGTGCGAAGATTACGGCGCAGCTGCTGGAAACCACGGATGCTATGGAAGTGGTAAACGGCATTCTGATTCCGGCACTGGACAGCGCCGGAAAGCTCTTTGAACAGGGAAAAATTTTCCTGCCCCAGCTGATTCAGACCGCAGGCGTGGCACAGGCAGCGTTTGAAGTGATCAAAACCACGCTGATTGAGCGCAATGCGGCACCGGTGAGCCGGGGTGAAATTGTTCTGGCAACGGTAAAGGGCGATATTCACGACATCGGAAAGAATATTGTCCGGGTACTGCTGGAAAACTATGGCTATACCGTGCTGGATCTGGGACGGGATGTGCCGTGTCAGCTGGTCGCAGATACCGCCAAGGAACACGGGGTGAAGCTGGTGGGACTGTCTGCACTGATGACCACCACTCTGGGCGCAATGGAAGAGACCATTCAGCTGGTAAAGCAGGCGTGCCCGGACTGCAGGGTTGTCGTGGGCGGCGCTGTTTTAACCGCGGATTATGCGGAAAAAATCGGTGCAGATTTCTATGCAAAGGATGCGATGGAAACCGTAGCAGTGGCAAAGGAAGTTGTAGGATAAGGCGAGGAGGGACTCCCGATGACAGCAGACGAAAAGGAAAAGGAAACCCAGACTGCACAGCAGCAGGAAGAGGACGAAAAGAAACTGCGGAAGTGGGATCTGATTAACAAGCAATGGGCGGCCACGATTATTTTCAGCGGCGTTGTAATTCTGCTGGTGGCCTTTCTGTTCATCAAGCGCGAGATTTTCACAGGGATGCTCTCGTATGTGCTGGGCGTGCTGCGCCCGATTACCATTGGGCTGATCATTGCATTCCTGCTGTACCGCCCCACCTGTCAGATAGAGCGGCTGTTGGATAAAATCCGGAAGAAATTTCCCCGGTTCCCTTCCGGTGTCATGGCGGTGTTTTGTTCGTATTTCCTGATGCTCCTGCTGCTGAGCATGATCATCTGGATTATTGTGCCGCAGTTTATCACCAGTATCGGGGATTTCGGGAGCAACATCATGGTGTATTACAGCAATGTGATGAAGTTTCTGAACAGCAGCCGGGGCGAGCAGATTCTGCAATTTTTGAAGGACAATGACATCAATCCTGCGCTGCTTCGCTCCAAGCTTATGGATCTCACCACCTATATTCCGGATGCGGTGGGCACCCTTAGCACCTGGGCCAGCGGCCTGATCGGCGGCGTGATCGACTTTTTCATTGGCCTGATTTTTTCCATTTATGTGCTGGCCGGACGAAAGAAGCTGCGCAGTCAGGGACGGCAGATCTTCCGGCATTTTCTGCCGCGAAAGTACTATAACTGGCTGTCACACTATGGCCGCCTGACTTTTTCCACCTTTTCCAACTTTATCAGCGGCCAGCTTACCGATGCCTTTATTCTGGGTGTGCTGATCTTTTTTGTAATGACAATCGGTGGCCTGGAATATCCCATGATGATTGCCGTTATTATCGGCATCACCAATATGATTCCATATGTCGGCCCCTGGATGGGCACGATTCCGTGTGCCCTGATTCTCCTGATGGTAAATCCCTGGCATGCAGTGGCGTTTGTAATTATTGTCATTATCGCACAGCAGGTGGACAGCAATCTGATCTATCCCCGTGTGGTAGGCTCTTCCATCGGCCTGCCGGCAATCTGGGTGCTGTTTGCCATTACTGTAGGCGGCGGCCTGTTCGGGGTCGGCGGTATGATCATCGGCGTTCCGTTGATGTCTATTATCTACACCGTGATCCGGGAAAAAACCAAGCCGGACAGCGAGACTCCCAAACCGCCGGCACCGAAGAAAAAGTACTGGCATATTCGCAAGTCTATGGAAAAGCTGCGGAACCGGATGCAGAAGGATACCCGGTCCCAGAATTAAAAAGCAGTTTTCCGCACAGCCTATAAAAGGAAAAGCACTGAGAGAAACGATAAGAATTTCGTTTCTCTCAGTGCTTTTTTGTCATTGCAGAAACTGCGTAAAATGCAAATAACTACCTGTTAGCGCTCCAGGATCTGGCTGCGATCCGGGCCGTTGCCGACCATGACAACCTTGCACTCGCAGACTTCTTCCAGGCGTGCAATGTATTTCTTGCAGGCTTCCGGCAGCTCATCAAAGCTCTTGCAGGCAGAGATATCTTCGTCAAAGCCTTCGAACTCTTCATAAATCGGGGAGCAGTCTGCCAGGGATTCCAGTGCAGCCGGGAAATCCTTCAGGACTGTGCCGTCCGGCTTCTGATAGCCGACACACATTTTCAGTGTGCCAATGCCGCTCAGGGTATCCAGCTTGTTGATAGCCAGACCGTCCAGGCCGTTGGTGCGGACAGAGTGGCGGACAATCACTGCGTCAAACCAGCCGGTACGCCGCGGACGACCGGTGGTGGTACCGAACTCGCCGCCCTTGTTCCGGATCAGGTCGCCGGTTTCATCGTTCAACTCTGTGGGGAACGGGCCTTTGCCCACACGGGTGGTATAGGCCTTTGCAACACCGATGATATTGGTAATTACCTTCGGGCCGACACCGGTACCGATGCATGCACCGGCAGCGATGGGGTGAGAAGAGGTAACATACGGATAGGTACCGAAGTCAATATCCAGAAGTGTTGCCTGTGCGCCTTCAAACATAATGGTCTTGCCGGCCTTGTTTGCCTCATAGGTCAGGACAGAGACATCTGCCACATACGGTGCCAGACGCTTGCCGTATTCGATGTATTCTGCGATTACAGCATCCAGATCAAAGGCTTCGCCGCCGTAAACTGCGGTGATGATCTTGTTTTTCAGTGCGCCGGTGGTCTTTGCCTTTTCTGCAAAAATCTCCGGATGTACCAGATCGTAAACACGCAGGCCGCAGCGCTCATATTTATCCATATAAGTGGGGCCGATGCCGCGCTTTGTGGTGCCGATATCGGCATTTCCGCGGAACTTTTCGGACAGGCCGTCCAATGCGATATGCCAGGGCATTACCACATGGGCGCGGGGGTCAATTTTCAGGTTTGCGGTGGAAATACCGCGGCTTTCCAGGCTGTCCAGCTCAGAGATAAAATCCTTCGGATCCAGGACAACGCCGGCGCCAATCAGGCACAGTGTTTCCGGATACAGGATACCGGAAGGAATCAGGTGGAGCTTGTAGACTTCTCCGTGATTGACAACAGTGTGACCGGCATTATTACCGCCGGTGGCACGTACAACAACATCCGCACGGGATGCCATAATGTCAATGATCTTTCCTTTTCCTTCGTCTCCCCATTGCGAACCGACTACAACATTTGCAGGCATGATCATTCCTCACTTTTCCAAAACATCAGAATTTCGCGCCTGTTTCCGTCCGGTTTGAGACACATTGCTTTTTTGCGCGGCTCCGGGGGATTTTTCTCCCGGAAAGCCGGCCGTGTCCGAAGTCCGGACAGAAAACAGGTTCTTTCAGAAGCAGTCCGGGCGGCATTTCTGCCGCGGGCGCAGATTTTCACGCCTATGGTTTTCTCAGAAATGCACTGCGGTACTGCAACATACTACTCTATTATAACAGGATTCCATGGGAAATGCAATAGAAATTTGCAGATTTTTTTCGCTTCCTGCCGAAACAGCGGCCGGATTTGCCACTTATCGCCGGAAAGATACCGTTTATCGCAATTGGATTGCATCAAAGCGGCGCCTGTGTTATGATAAAAGCGGAGGTGAGGGAATGAAAATTAAAGTTCAGATTGATCCGGCGTATCCGGAGCCGGAGTTGCATATCCTGGCCGCGGAAATCACCGATGAAATTCAGGCGCTGGTGCAGCGGCTTTCGGAAAAGCGGCCGTCTGCTTTGGTCTGCTATGACCGGGACAGCGCTGTGCTGGTAGAGCAGGAACAGCTGATTCGCGTGTATGCGTCCCGGCAGAAGGTGTACGCCCAGACGGCGGCAGGGGAATATCTCCTGCGCCGGCGGCTGTATGAGCTGGAGGAAATGCTGGATGCCAAAGCCTTTGTGCGGATTTCCAATGCAGAGATTGTCAATCTGCATTTTGTGGAGCGGCTGGATCTCAGCATTACCGGCACCATTGGCATGCGGCTGAAAAATGGTGAAACGTCCTATGTTTCCAGGCGCTATGTCAACCATATCAAAACGATTTTAGGAATATAGGAGGGATTTGCAATGAAAAAACGAATTTTGCTGCGCAGTGCGATTGGGTTCCCGGTGGGTGTCTGCATCAGCAATTTGATATTGCTGGGATTTGCCTTTGGATTCGGGGAATATTTTCCCTGTGCGCCTCAGTGCACGGCACTATTTGGCTCCGAAGTGACAGGGGCAGCAGTGCAGCTGCTGTTGTCCGGGCTGCTGGGGGCAGTTTTTGCCGGATGCTCTGTGATCTGGGAAGTGGAACACTGGAGCCTGCTGCGCGCCACAGCCACTCACTTCTGCATCACCACAGTGGTATTCTTTGGCGTGTCTGTGCTGCTGGGCTGGTGCGCCCTGAATCTTCGGGGGATGCTGTTTTACATCGGATTTTTCTTTGTGATTTATCTGTGCATCTGGCTGAGCCAGTATTTCGCCTATAAGCGGAAAATCCAAAAGATCAATCAGTCCCTGCATTAAGGACTGCCGAAATGACATGATTTTTCGGGCACCTTGTCAAAGAAGCGGACGGGCGGCATGCATGCCGGAGCCGCTGCATAAATTGGAAGCAAATCCGATGCCGCCGCAGGATGCCCAAAGGAAATTCCCGGTATCTGCAAACCGGCGGCGCGAGTCTTTGCAGAAAGAAGGAATCATGCAATGTCCGGACTTACTTCCAAAGAGGCGCAGGCACGTCTGCGCCGGGACGGTGAAAATGAGCTGGCTGCCGCAGAGAAAATCCATCCGATCCGGATGTTTCTGGGACAGTTCCGGGATGTGATGGTGCTGATTTTGCTGGCGGCTACCGGAATTTCTGCGTTTCTGGGGGAACTGACGGATGCCGTCACCATTATCCTCATTGTGCTGCTCAATGCGATCCTGGGATTTTTACAGGAATACCGCACGGAGCAGACGCTGGAATCCCTCCGCAGTCTTACAGCGCCGTCTGCCATGGTTTGCCGGGACGGCCGGTGGCAGACTGTTCCGGCGAGAGAACTGGTCTGCGGCGATCTGGTTCGTCTGGAAGCCGGGGATCAGGTGCCGGCAGATGCGGCGCTGGTGGAAGCGGCAGGTATGGCGGTCAATGAATCCATCCTCACCGGAGAGTCAGAGGCTGTGACCAAACAGCCCGGCGATCCAGAAGACCGACAGAACGTGCTCCACAAGAAAAACCTGGTCTATGCCGGAACAGCGGTGCTTCGGGGCAGCGGCAATGCCGTTGTCATTGCCACAGGCGTTCAGACGCAGATGGGACAGATTTCCGCCATGCTTCAGAGCGTGCAGCAGGACATGACGCCACTGCAAAAGCGTCTGGCCAGCCTGGGAAAGGTGGTGGCGGTGATCTGCCTGCTGGTCTGCGGCGCGGTATTCCTGGCCGGTGTGCTCCGGGGTGAGCCGGTGTTTGAAATGCTCATGACCGGAATCACCATTGCCATTGCGGCAATTCCGGAGGGACTCCCGGCCACGGTGACTATTGCCCTGGCACTGGCAGTCAGCCGGATGATGAAGCACGGCGCTCTGGTCAACCGGCTGCACAGTGTGGAAACGCTGGGCTGTGCCAGTGTGATCTGCTCTGACAAAACCGGAACCATTACGGAAAACCGCATGACTGTAACGGAGATCTGGGCAGGGGACGAAGATTTTCAGGTGACCGGAACCGGTCTGCGGATGGCCGGGGCCGTGATGCAGGAAGGCCGCAGCGTCAACCCCATGGCAAAGCCGGCATTGCAGGAGCTGCTGATCTGCGGCACACTTTGCAGCACCGCGGAACTGGATTCAGAATTTCCGCGGAAATCACAGCGCAACCGAGGGGAGAACACCGCATCCGGGGTGTGGCATGCCACAGGAGATCCGACAGAGGTGGCGCTGCTGGTTGCGGCAGAAAAGGGCGGTATCTCCCGAAAGCCCTTGCTGCGGAAACATCCGGTGCAGCACACAGAGCCGTTTGACAGTGAGACCCGGCGAATGGGCGTAACTGTGGAAACCGGAGCCGGCACCTGTACCTATTGGAAGGGGGCACTGGATCGGATTCTGGAACTGTGCACCTTTGCGATGCAGGATGGAAAGACTGTGCCTCTGACAGAGCGGATGCGGAAGCAGATTCTGCAAAAGGCAGAAATGCTCTCTGACCAGGCGCTGCGCGTACTGGCCTTTGCCAAGCAGGAAACGGGACATGACGGCGTGTTTCTGGGGCTGGCCGGCATGATAGACCCTCCCAGAGCGGCTGCGCGCACCGCAATCCGCACTTGTGCCCGGGCACAGATCCGGACAGTGATGATCACCGGCGACCATAAGAACACCGCCGCCGCTATTGCACGGCAGGCAGGCTTGCTCCGGGGCAAAAAGGCCATGACCGGAGCGGAACTGGACGCACTCACCGATGCACAGCTGGATGCCTGCCTGGACGAATATTCCGTCTTTGCCCGGGTGAATCCGGGGCATAAGCTGCGTCTGGTGCGCGCCTATCGCCGCCGGGGCGAAATTGTGGCCATGACCGGAGACGGCGTAAACGATGCGCCGGCAATCAAAGAGGCAGATGTAGGTGTGGCAATGGGAAAAAACGGCACGGACGTGGCGCGTCAGGCGGCGGATATGGTGCTCACAGATGACAACTTTGCCACGCTGGTGGATGCGGTGGAGCAGGGACGCTGTGTCTATGCCAATATCCGGAAGTTTGTCCGCTATCTGCTCTCCTGCAACATCGGGGAAGTGCTCACCATGTTTCTGGGAATCCTTATGGGAATGCCGGTGGTGCTGCTCCCCACGCAGCTGCTGCTGGTAAATCTGGTGACAGACGGTCTCCCGGCCATTGCGCTGGGGCTGGAACCGCCGGAGCCGGAAGCAATGACCAAACCGCCCCGGCGGCCGGAGGAGAGCTTCTTTTCTGATGGACTCATGGGACGGATTGTGCTCCGGGGCGTACTCATTGGGATTGGTACCCTTGGCTCCTTTTCCACCATTCTCCGGATGGGCGGCACTCTGGAGGCCGCACGAACTGCGGCGCTGTGCACGCTGATTTTGTCCCAGCTGGTACACGTCTTTGAGTGCAAGTCCGAGACACGCACTCTGTTTTCCGTGCGGTACGGCAACAATTTCTGGCTTCTGGGGGCAGTGCTGGTGTCCCTGGCTGTACTGGGGGCGGCGGTGCTCCTGCCAATGCTGCAGGTGATCTTTTCCACTGTGCTGCTCACCGGACAGCAGCTGGGAATTGCCGCCGGATTTTCCCTGGCAGTGCCGCTGATCGGAGGAGTTCTGGGAAGAAAACCGAAAAAATAACTGTACCAAAAACGGCAGTGCCTCTCTCCGATGCAGAGAAAGGGCACTGCCGTTCTGATTTGTAAAGAATACTTTTAAATGCTCCAGTCGATTTCTTCCTCGCCGTGTTCCCGGAGAAAGGCGTTTGCCTTGGAGAAATGCTTGCAGCCGAAAAATCCGTGATAGGCGGACAACGGACTGGGATGCGCCGCAGTCAATATCAGATGCTGAGGGTGCTGGATCAGAGCTTTTTTCGCCTTGGCATTGTTGCCCCACAGCAGGAATACCACCGGCTTTTCCCGCTGATCCAGCAGGCGGATCACATCATCTGTGAACTGCTCCCAGCCCTTTCCTCGGTGAGAATTGGCCTGACCGGCGCGGACGGTGAGCACAGTGTTCAGAAGCAGCACACCGTGCTTGGCCCAGTTGGTCAGCTCTCCGTGCTTTCCAAAGTTGTCAATGCCCACATCTTCCTTGATCTCTTTAAATATATTGACCAGAGAGGGCGGCGGCGCAACTCCCTGACGCACGGAAAAGCTCAGGCCGTGTGCCTGATTCGGCCCGTGGTAGGGATCCTGCCCCAGGATCACAGCCTTGACATCTGCATAGGAGGTGTATTTGAGGGCGTTGAAGATATCATACATGCCGGGGTAGATGGTCTGTGTGTGATATTCGGTCAGCAGAAACTGCCGCAGCTGCTGGTAGTATGTTTTTGCAAATTCGCCTTCTAAAATGGTGTCCCAGTCATTTCCAAAATGAACCATGTGTGGTTTTTCCTTTCTGCCGCTTTTTGCAATTGCGCAAAGCATAATTTTCGGCATCTGCCGCAAAGCGTCTGTGCCGATTTTCTTTTTTCTCTGATTATACCATAAGCCAGAAAGGATTGCAACGGCAATTCGAAAAGTTTTCATGGGATTTTTGGAAGAGTCGCCGAATTTTAAACTTTCAAATCGGCAATGTTGTACAAGTTTTGCCGGAGCTATTGACTAATTGCGAAAATTGGAATATAATAATAAGTAATTGTCGATCGTGCGTTCCGCCGACGGCACAGATAATATGCGGTGCTGCTTCGACTGCGCCGCGGCACAGGAGGCTAAATCGTGAAAAAAGTGAAAAAACCCGTTTTCTTCATTGTATTTGCCGTCATTGCCCTGTTCACGCTCACCACAGTTTTCGGAGTCCACTATCAGTATGGCGATATCGTAAAAACATTCGTCCATGGCGTGGATGACATTCGCCTGGGTATTGATATCCAGGGTGGTGTAGACGTTACATTTGAACCGGCAGACGGTGTGAGTGCAACGGAGAACCAGATGGATGCTGCGCTGGAAACCATTAAGCTCCGTCTGGCAAACCAGAACATCAGCGACAGCGAAACCTATGTAGACTACAAGAGCAACCGAATCATTGTTCGGTTCCCGTGGCAGGCCGGCGAGACAGACTTCGATCCGGAAGCCGCAGTCAAGGAACTGGGGCAGACCGCTGAGCTGACCTTCCGCTACGGAACAGACACCACCACCGATTCTGACGGGAACACCATTCCGTCCGGTGATATCGTTCTGACCGGTGCCGATGTAGACAAGGCAGACACCGGCGCAACCCAGGACAGCACCACCGGGGAATACACCTGGATGGTTACACTGGACCTGAATGAGAGCGGAAAAGAAAAGTTTTATGAAGCAACCTCTGCACTGTATCAGCAGCAGGGTCAGATTTCCATCTGGATGGATAACACGATGATTTCTGCGCCTTCTGTCAGTGCTGTTATTTCGGATGGAAAGGCAACCATCACCGGTAACTTTACTTATGAGAGCGCAAAGGAACTGGCCGACAAGATCAATTCCGGCGCACTGCCCTTCTCTCTGGAAACTACCAGCTTTAAGACCATTTCCCCGACCATGGGCGAAGGCGCACTGACCACCATGGTTCTGGCAGGTCTGATCACACTGGTGCTGATCGTAATTTACATGATTGTACTGTACCGTCTGTTGGGCGTTGTGGCTTCTCTGACACTGATCGGACAGGTTGCCGGCATGCTGGCAGCTGTTTCCGGCTGGTTTGGCTTTATGCCCAGCACGACCCTGACAATTCCGGGTATTGCCGGTATCATTCTGTCAGTCGGTATGGGTGTTGACGCAAACATCATCACCGGCGAGCGTATCCGCGAGGAACTGCGAAAGGGCAAAAATCTGGATACAGCGCTGCATTCCGGCTATCACAGAGCATTCAGCGCAATCTTTGACGGAAACCTGACTGGTATTATCGTTTCCATTGTGCTGATGGGTGCATTCGGCGTACCGGAAAGCATCTGGGCAAAACTCTTCAACAGCACTATTTTCCGGTTCTTCGGCGCAACAACAGAAGGCGTTATCTACTCCTTCGGCTTCACGCTGATGACTGGTCTGATCATGAACTTTATCATGGGCGTACTGGCAGCAAGACTGATGACGATGTCTCTGTCCGGCTTCAAGTGCTTCCAGAATAAGAAACTCTATGGAGGTGGTATTCATGTCAAAGCAGACTAAGGAGACAAAGAAATATGATCCGGATGTAAAAGTAAAAGACTTTTGCGGCAAGAAAAAGATTTTCTTCCTCATTTCTCTTGCACTGATCCTGATCTCCCTGCTTTCCACCTTTACCGGCGTAGACATTGCGCTGGAATTTAAAGGCGGTACCATTATCACTTACAGCTATGTAGGCGAGATGGACGCTTCTACCATTGAAAAGGAAGTCGGCAGCCTGGTCGGCTCTTCTGTCAGAGTACAGCAGGGCGACAGCCTGGACGGAGATACCCACACTCTGTCCCTTTCTTTCAGCTCCAATGATGGCCTGACCGCAGACCGGCAGGCAGAAGTAACGGACAAGATCTCTTCTCTCTATCCGGACGGCGAAGTGGAAGTCCTGGACTCCAACGATGTAGACGCACGTTCCGGCAGTGAGTTCTTTGCAAAATGTATCGTTGCAGCAGTATTTGCCGCACTGATTCTGATTGTGTACATTGCATTCCGTTTCAAGCAGATCAGCGGATGGTCTGCCGGGGTTTGCGCTGTGCTGGGACTGCTGTCCACACTGATTGTTACTTACGGCAGCGTGGTTCTGCTGGGATTCGAAATTGATTCCAACTTTATGGCTGTAATCCTGACACTGCTGGGTTATGCTGTTAATGATACCATCGTTATCTACGACCGTATCCGCGAAAACCAGTCCTTGCTGGTAGGAGTGCCGATTGAAGAACTGGTAAACATCAGTAACTCTCAGTCTCTGCGCCGAAGCCTGCGGACTTCGATCACCACATTCGGTTCCATGCTGGTTGTTACCATTGTTGCACTGGCAATGGGTCTGGATTCCATCCTGAGCTTCTCTGTTCCGATGATGTTCGGCATTGCAATGGGTACCTTTAATTCCATTTGCTTTGTTCCGGGCCTCTGGGTTTGGTGGCAGAAAAAGCGCGGCGTGGATGTACTCAAGCCGACAAAGAAAGCTGCAAAGGCAAAGGCGTAAAGAGAACACAAAGGCAAGTTTGCCAATGGTTCGTATCCGTGAAACCTATCAAAAAAGGCCGCATCATGCGGCCTTTTTTTGTACCCGGCAGCAAAGAACGCCGCAATTGGCGGAATCGGGTCGCTTCTGCGCATTTTGGAAAAATACTATTGAAATTTCAGGCAGAACATGCTATAATAAATGCAGATTCGGCGAGCCGGCAGACAGGGTTTGTCTGTTGCCGCCAGGAAGGGAGAGTGGCTTTGTATGCTGCGTGCCGGAGTTTCTACGGCGTGTCTGTATCCGCGCCCGGTGGAAGAGGCGCTGTATGATCTGGCGCTGGCCGGGGTATCTTGTGTGGAAATCTTCATCAATTCCCATTCGGAACTGCGCCGGGGGTTTGTGGATGCATTGGCAAAGCTGCTTCAGCGGTTTGAAATGACGTGCTGTTCTCTGCATCCGTATACCTGCGAAATGGAACCGATGATGCTGTTTTCCAACTATTCCCGGCGCGTGGAGGATTACTTAGAATACTGCCGGTACTACTTTTCTGCCATGCGGCAACTGGGTGCGGAAAAATTTATCCTGCACGGGAATAAAGCACCGGGCACTGCCGCAAATGTGGACTTGTACCTGGAACGCTTTCGCCGTCTGGCAGATCTGGGGGATTCCTACGGCATTCAGGTGGCGCAGGAAAACGTGGCGCGGTGCACCAGCGCCTCCCTCTCCTTTCTGGAAACGATGCGGGACGGCCTGGGAAAACAGGCGCGTTTTGTGCTGGATATCAAGCAGGCCGTCCGGGCGAAGGAGGATCCCATGGCGATGCTCCGGTCGCTGGGTGAGCACGTGGTGCATGTCCATCTGAGTGACCACGGGGAATACGGTGACTGCCTTCCCATCGGCAAGGGGCGGTTCCCGGTGAATCGCTTTTTGCAGGAACTGGCTGCGCGCAGCCCGGACTGCACCGTTGTGCTGGAACTGTATCGCAGCGGCTTTCAAAATGTGTCAGATCTGGCGGCCAATGATATGATGCTCCGAAAGCGGATTCAAAAGCTGTACGCATAGCGTTTCAGCAAAGAAAAGTGCGGAGAAAGGAGACGGTCAAAGATGCAGTGCCCCTATTGCGGAGAACGGGATACCCGAGTGCTGGATTCCCGCCCTGCGGAAATGAAAATTCGCCGCCGCCGGGAATGTACGCGGTGCGGCAGAAGATTTACCACGTATGAGATCGTAGAGCGTCCCCTGTTGATGGTGGAAAAAAGGGATGGCTCCTTTGAGGCCTTTGACCGGAACAAGCTGCTCAAGGGCATTTTGAACGCCATTAAAAAGCGGCCGGTTCGGGTCGAGCAGATTGCCGCGCTGATTGATCATCTGGAGAATACTTATGCCAATGAAATGCGCAGTGTTGTGACCTCGGCAGAAATCGGAAATGCTGTGATGGAACAGCTGAAAACCATTGACGCTGTGGCCTATGTGCGGTTTGCCTCGGTCTATCAGGATTTTTCGGATGTGGCCGGCTTTATTGCCGCGATCAGTGAACTGGAACCGTAAGAAAAGGAAAACCGCATCGCATATGCCGGAATCCAAGGCAATGCTTTGAGAAAGAAGGAAATGAAAATGAGCAAGAGCTTTGAAGATTACCTGAATACACCGGACAATTCCATGATGTACGATACACAGGATATTGAAGAAAATAAACCCTGGGCAATTTTGTCCTACATTGCCGTTTTGTGGATTCTGCCTCTTTTTGTCAATGGCGGCTGTTCCAAGTTCGGCAGATTCCACGCCAATCAGGGGTTTATCCTGTTCCTGTTAGAAATTGCATGCAGCATTGCATGCGCACTGCTGGGCTGGATTCCGCTGGTGGGCTGGATTATAAAGACTGTGCTCGGTTTGGCTGTGACCATTCTGATGGTTATTGGCATTGTCAATGCTGCTACCGGCAAGGCGAAAGAACTGCCCTTTATCGGCGGACTGATGCACGTGTTTAAGTAAGCCGAAGCACTGCCTGGCTTTACCAGAGCGGCGCACAGGTGGAGAGGGGATCGGTGCGGTCATACTGCATCGCTCCCAGAAGGCGGCCACTGCTGTCCAGGAGCAGCTCTGTGCAGTGCGCAGAGGCTTCTGACGTGTAGGTGTACCGTGTGCCGGCACATCCCAGAAAGTCCTCCAGCGGCAGCTGCTGGGCACGCTGGAGTGCGGCGTAGTCCGCATAGGCGGCATCTACGGCAGCCGGCAGCTGAACGGCTTCTGCACTGGCACAGCGGCTCTCCGGAAAGCCGTGCTGCGCGAGGAATTCAATCTGCGCGGATTCGTCCGGCAACGTGATGCACAGCGGCTCCGGTGCGGCCGGCTCCTGCCGCAGATACCAGCACAGCCAGCCGCTTCCCAACAGAAAACCAACAAGCCCCAGGATTAAAATGATACGTTTTCGAATCATCATTTGCGTGACCACCTTTCCCGTAAAAATATGCTCTGCAATCTTTTTATGCGGCAGACCGGGAAAACATGCATGGGGATACAAAACCAGAAGAGAAGGGGTGTTAAGATGCGGCTGGATCAGTTTCTCTCCGCCCGGACGATGTATTCGCGCCGGGAGCTGCGGCAGATGATCAGCAGCGGCAGCGTTACAGTAGACGGCGCCGTGATGAAAAAGTCCGATTTCCCTGTGAAACCGGAGGAAAACCGCGTTTGTCTCATGGGCGAGCATGTGCCCGGAGACCCGTACTTGTATGTCCTCCTGAATAAACCGAAGGGCTATGTCTGCTCCGCTGATGAGTCGGGGCAGCACAGCGTATTGGAGCTGATTCCGCCGGCGCTGCTTCGCAAGAATCTGCGGCCTGTGGGACGATTGGACAAGGACTCGACCGGCATGCTGCTGCTGACCGATGACGGCCAGATGGCGCACCAGATCATTTCGGTGCGGTCGCATGCGGCGAAGTTTTACCGGATTGTTCTGGCGCGTCCGTGGGAGGATTCCTATGCCGCGCAGATCGCGTCCGGCATGGTGCTGAGAGACGGCACACAGTGTATGCCGGCGCAGGCGGCTCTGGTTCCCGGAACGCAGAGGGAAGCCCTGATTCTTCTGCGGGAGGGGAAATATCATCAGGTGCGCCGGATGTTTGCCGCCATGGGAAACCATGTGGAGGAGCTGGAACGGGTGGCCATCGGCGGCCTGGTTTTACCGCCGGATTTGCCTTTGGGAGGGTGTCAAGTGCTATTGCATAAAGATGTCCAAAAAATGTTGAAATATGAAGCTGATTTTGCAAGCTTGCTACAAACCGGCTAGAAAAATTCGTCATAATGGATAAATGTACAGACTGAATTTTGGGCAATAAATGACTTGAAAAATGTTTGTTTTTTTGGTATGATAATAATATCACCGGGAGCGAAGAACGGCAGGGCTTGTCAGGTCGCTCGGAACGGGAAAATCTAGTTTAGGAGGAACTGCACAAAATGGCAAGTTTATCACTTCGACACATTTATAAGAAGTATCCGGGCAACGTTGTTGCTGTAAAAGACGTTAACCTCGAAATCAAAGATAAGGAATTCATCGTACTGGTTGGACCTTCCGGCTGTGGTAAGTCTACTACTCTGCGTATGATCGCTGGTCTGGAAGAAATCTCTGAAGGTGAGCTGTACATCGGCGACCGTCTGGTAAATGACATCGCACCGAAGGACAGAGACATCGCAATGGTATTCCAGAACTATGCGCTGTATCCGCACATGACCGTATTTGACAACATGGCATTCGGTCTGAAGCTCCGCAAGGTTCCGAAGGATGAAATCGCAAGAAAAGTAGAAGAAGCTGCTAAGATCCTGGATCTGAGCCACCTGCTGGATCGTAAGCCGAAGGCTATGTCCGGTGGTCAGAGACAGCGTGTTGCACTGGGTCGTGCAATCGTTCGTAATCCGCAGGTATTCCTGCTTGACGAGCCGCTGTCCAACCTGGACGCAAAGCTCCGTGCACAGATGAGAACTGAAATTTCCAAGCTGCACAAGAAGCTGGGTACTACATTCATTTACGTAACACACGATCAGACCGAGGCTATGACCATGGGTGACCGTATCGTTGTTATGAGGGATGGTATCATCCAGCAGATCGATACACCGCAGGCTCTGTACGAGAAGCCGGGCAACAAGTTCGTTGCAGGATTCCTGGGCTCTCCGCAGATGAACTTCATCGATGCTGTTCTGAAGAAGGCAAACAACTACTATGTAGAGTTTGGCTCTGAAGCAACAAAGACCAGCAAGGCTGTAAAGTATCAGATCGAAATTCCGGCTGCTAAGGTAACACCGGCTCTGGCTGATTATGTAGATAAGGAAGTTGTTCTGGGTATTCGTCCGGAAGCACTCCACGATGATCAGATGTTCCTGTCCAATGCAACTACTGGTGTGGTTGACGCTACTGTTGAAATCACCGAAATGATGGGTGCAGAAACATTCCTGTATCTCCAGTGCGCTGGTATTTCCATGACAGCACGTGTTGATCCGCGTTCTACTGCTCGTCCGCAGGATGACATCAAGATCGCTATGGATCCGAACAAGATTCACCTGTTTAACAAGGAAACTGAAGAAACAATCATTAACTGATTGCCTCTTTCCGAATAAAACGAAACGTCCTGTGACCGGAGATTATTTCCGGCGCAGGACGTTTTTATTGTCTGGGGGCAAAAAAGAAAACCTGTCTGGAATCATCCGGACAGGCCAAAAGAAAAAGCATAGACAGCAGTCGCTGCCAAAGATTAATATGAAAACGATGTTTTCAACAATAAAAAAGGGGAATTGGGGGATTGTTCAATCCATGCCCTTAGTATACCGGAGAAACCTTAAAGCAACCTGAAAAAGCAGGTACGGCGGCATATTTTTTACCGCTGTGCCTGCTTTTGTCAAAAATCGTTACTGGTGGATGTGCTTGACAGTTTCCAGCGCAAGCTGCATCATGTCGGTAAAGGTGGACTGGCGTTCTTCTGCGGTGGTGAACTCGTTGCGAAGCGGACAGTCGGAAACAGTTACGATACAGAGTGCTTCTGCCCCGGCAGCGGCGGCGTTCATGTAGAGGGCAGCAGATTCCATTTCCGTTGCCAGAACGCCCATAGCAGCCCACTGCGGCAGCGGACTAGGCTCCTGGTAGAATACATCTGTAGACAGAAGATTTCCCACATGAACCGGCAGATGCAGTTCCCTGGCAGTCTGCGCGGCCGCTTCCAGCAGAGAAAAGGAAGCGATGGGGGCATAGGTACCGGGCAGATGGTACTGGGCGGCATAGTTGGAATCGGTGCAGGAAGCCTGTCCCAGAACAATGTCCCGCAGATGGATGTGATCGGCAACGCCGCCGGCAGTGCCGACGCGGAGAATTCGCTTTACGCCGTACATGTGGTACAGCTCATAGGAATAGATGCCGATGGAGGGCATACCCATGCCGCTGCCCTGGATGGAAACCGGGATGCCGGCATAGGTGCCGGTGTATCCGTACATGCCGCGGACGGTGTTGTAGCACACGGCGTTTTCCAGATAGTGTTCGGCAATGAATTTGGCGCGGAGAGGATCTCCGGGCATGAGGACGGTTTCTGCAATATCACCGGGATTTGCTGCGTTATGAGGGGTAGACATAGGAAAAACTCCTTTCGTGGGAAATAGGCAGTGCCTGTTGCTGCAAGAAACTTAGCGTCTGCGTTTCAGCTGCGTCAGGGTTTGCAGAATGGCACTAAAGTTATAAAAGACCATGAATGCCAGGCCAACAATCAGAAGCGGAATCCACATAGGCGGCGCGTCTACGACAACAATGCCCAGGAGGAACAAAATGCCGCTGTTGGCCAGGAATTTGGCGTGGTTTACCTGGAACGGGATGTACCGTCTGGCATCCACAATACGGATGCAGTAGCACACAAAATAGCTGAAGAAGGTGGCGATTGCGGCACCCATAATGCCCCAGAGATGAATCAGGATGATGTTGAGCACAATGTTGACAATTGCGGCCACCAGGCTTGTCCAGAATGAGTGAGTCGTGTTCTGCGTAGCGGTGTAGACGCTGCTGAGGAACTGGTTAAAGCACATCATCAGCACACCAATGATCAGAACCGGAGTGTAGCGGAATGCCGTTGCATACTCCGGATAAATGTTGGAATTGATCAGGATATTGGACAGAATCCGCACGAATACAATCAGGAATGCGCTGGCCATAAACATAAAAGACTGGTAAGCGTCAAAAATTTTCTGATAGAACCGGCTGCGGTCTTTGGAATCATTTTCTTCAATGGCAGACATGTTCCATGCCTGAAAAAAGATCGTGGAAATGGTGGAAATCAGGTTGGGGATCTTGGAGGAAACCCCGTAGATGCCGGCGGCTGTTTCGCCCACCAGGCCAGTCGGCCCGGACATATACCGGATAAAGAGACGGTCTGAAAATCCGGTGACCAGCCACAGCAGCGCAGACGGAATCAGCGGAATGGAAAACCGCAGCATAATCCGCAGCATCTTCTTGTCCATGTACCGGGGACGGAAGAACTTTTGCAGGCCAGCCACCGTCCAGAGGAACAGGCCGGAGAGCAGGTCGGACAGGATGACAGAGATCATAAAGCCGGTGACACCCATGTGGAATCCGGCAATAAACGTCATGTTGAAAATGAAGAGCGTCAGCGTGGCCAGAATGCCGTCCAGCGCAAAGAGCTGTACCAGCCCTCTGGCACGGACAAACTGGGAGGCAATCTGGCGGAAGCCGGAGGTGATACAGTAAATCACCAGCAGCACCACAAAGCCCTCTGTGTAGGGGAGCAGATTCAACAGCGGCGAGATCAGCAGGAGCAGCACAACGCCGAATGCTTCTGCTGCACAGGCAGAGGTGAAAACCTTGCGGTTGTCATAGTTCCGGTCGATGCCGTAGCGGATTACCGCATCTGCAATGGAAAACGTAATAATCGGAATCAGAAAGTTGGCGGTCTGTTCCAGCAGTTCCTTTGTGCTGTTGTCGCCGGGGTTGATATTTCCGGTATAGAGCCGCGTCAGCAGCAGCAGCAGAATTTTAGAACCAAACGAGCCGATTGCAAAAATCAGCGTATTGGATGCAAGCTTTTTGTATTTGTTCATGAAAAACCACCTTTGAAACGGAATCCTCAAGGGATGAGGGATTTACAGACCAGACCAGCAGATCTGCATACTACTTTTATTATAGCATAAATTTCTGCAAAATGGAATCTTTTTTTTCAAATCCCGTGCGCTTCTGGAAAAACAGCAAATTTGCACAAAAAATGAGCACGTATTTGTGCATGTCTACAAATCGAAAAAAATTTTCAGCCGGGTGCAACATTTGAGACTGCAAAATTGTATCTATAGTGAAGGGATTTTTCAGGGGCGGTACGGCATAAGGGCTTTCAGATGAATGCGCTTATGCCAGAAACGGCTCCACGCTGTAGGTGAAACCGCTTACAGGCAGGTACTCAGAGCGCGGTTCCATGAAATGTGGCAAGACATTTTTTATGGAACTACGCTCTGAAAAAACGGCGGCACTGCCAAAATAGAACCGCCGCATTGGGATTTTCGGATAATCTGCACAGATGCAGTTTTCGGGCAGCAAGAAGGGACGGCAGGCAAAACTGCCGGCTGTGCCGGAACAGATCAGAAAGGACTGGCCAGCAAAATGGCCGGGATCTGGGCGCAATGCTGCTGGATTTGTGCAGAAGCTATCCGCATGCAGACCAGAAGGCTGTTTTCGCGCGGCAGCAGCTGCTGAAACAGCTTTTCAGGCAGCAGAATTAGCTGTCTGGTGTTCTATGGAACGCAGATTGGGAACGCGTTCCGCAAAAAATTCTCAGGCGAAAGCGCCTGTGGAATTGCTTCCATTTCCTCGTTGCGGCACAGTGTGCCGCAGAAGATACCGGGCACTGTCGCAGACGGCAGACTTGCCCTTTGGATAGATGCGAATTTTGCGGAAATTGTAGAATTTGCAAAAAGTGTGCATACCGGCACTTTACAATTGGAGAAAAAAGCGGTATACTATAGGTAGAAGAATCCGATGATACACTTGGGATTCCATTCAAAAAGAGACAACAAAATAGGCGTCGGATTGACTGCTGGCTGAAATTGGCGGCAATCCGCAGGGGAGTAGGGAGGCGTTTTCATGCCGCAGGATGAAACCGCATTTGCGCAGTTTTATGCACGGCATGTGGATTCTGTATACCGTATCTGTCTGATCCGGATGCGAAACCAGATGGATGCAGAAGATCTGACGCAGGAAACATTTTTGCGTGCAATGGATCATCCGGAAATCTGGGAGGAAGAGAAACATGCACGGGCGTGGTTGATTGTTACCGCGTCAAATTTGTGTAAAAATGCACTGCACCATTGGCTGCGGTCAAAACGCAGTGATGTAGAAGACTGGGAGAGCGCCCTGGGAACAACGCCTTCGCCGGAAGAACAGGATTCTCCGGTTCTGGGGGCTGTGATGAAACTGCCGGATCAGTACCGGACAGTGCTGTATCTGTTCTACTATGAGGGCTATTCCGGGACAGAAATTGCAGAAATGCTGCATAAAAAAGAATCTACTGTGCGTTCTCTGCTGCATCGCGGCAGAAAACAGCTGGAAAAAAATATAGGAGGTGAGCAGAATGCAGAACATGGAGCAGGATCCGATTCAAAAACTGATACAGGACGCAGCTGAACCGCTGGCACCCACCGAAGCGGCAAAAGACCGCATGTATGCAGAAATTATGCGGCGTGCAGCAGAAAAGCAGGCATCCAGGCATCAAAAGCGGCGACCGTGGTATCAGCGGTGGCAGACCTCTGCCGGAGCTGTGGCGCTGGCCTGCGTGGTTCTGGCATTCAGCGCGCTTCACGGGAGACTGCCGCAGAATGGGGCAGGCCAACTGGAGGTTGTTCCGGAGCAGACCACTGTGACGGAAGCTGTCGGTATCATGGAAACAGAAACAAAGACACAGCCCCAGGAATCCGCAGCATCTGTACCGCAAAAGGAAACTACCGCGGTTTCAGAGACTGCCGCGGTGTCCAAGGAAACCCAGACCACGGCAGCTTCTGCTGTGACAGAGGTGCCTTTTTTGCCGGAAGAAGAACCGGAAGAAAGCTGGCGAGAAACACAGCCGGCTGTCGTCTCCACTACGCCGGAGACTGTTCAGACACAGCCGGCAGTGACCAGACCGGCATCTGCGGCCACCACGGCGGCACCGGTGTCCCAAACTACCGCGGCACCGGAAACCCGGCAGCCGGAAACCCAGACTACCGCTGCTGCAACGACAACGGCACCGAGCTTTACCCATCGGCCGCTTCCGAGTCCGACCATGGAGAATATCCGTTATTACTATCGTCTGATGTGGGACGGCATGCCCTATGATACAGAGTATGAGACCATCAGCTCCGAGCAGATTGTTTCTTATCTGGGGGTTGGCGTAACCAGTGGTCCGGATGTGGGCGACACATTTACTGTTCTGGTTTATGAAATCGAGAGCGAAGGGGAAACCGCACAGCTGGCCGTACAGTATGCCGGCATGGATGAGTATTACCTCTTTACGGCGATGCAGTAAAGAATCAGGGGGCGCGTTTCGCCTGTGTAAGATATGACAGTTACTCGCATCAGAACTTGCTTCTAATGCAGAAATATGAGAAATATTTCTCCTTTCCGGTTTCTGACCGGGTAAATCCGATGTCACAATCTGCCGTGACGTCGGATTTTTTTGTGGAAACAGTGAAAAATAACAGAAACCCTTGACAGCACTGTACTTCGTCTGCTATAATAAGGAGTACAATATCCTGTGAACAGGGTGTGTCCGGCTGTTTGCGTAATGATACAATTTGCATCAAAAACGGCATTTGGTCTGGCTTTCGGAAATGAAGCAGACGCGCCGCCTGCCGGACAAAAGATTCTTTGGAAAGTGAGTTGTCTCCATACAGCGTGTCAAATGCTGTATGCCAGCAAAATGATGAAAAATAACAGAGATCAGTTTAAACGGATCTTTTCGTTTTTTAACGCAGTGCTGCTGGTGAGTCTGTATGCAATCGGATTCGCCTGGGTATGGTATCGGAGCTACAGCGATGCCATTCTGCTGCCGTTCTATCGGCGTGGCAACTGGGTTATGATTTTGATTTATGTGATACTTGTTCTGCTGTTCAGCAAGGCCTTTGGCGGCCTGAAAATCGGCTATCTGAAGCGGACAGACATGTTTTATTCCCAGACGCTTTCGATTTTCTGCGTCAATGTTCTGACCTATTTGCAGATCAGCGTGGTAAACCGCGATTTTTCTGCAACGCTGCCGATGATGCTTTTGACAGTGGCAGATCTGATTGTGCTGCTGCTGTGGATTTTCCTGACCAATAAGGTCTATTTCCGGCTCTATCCGCCCAGAAAGCTGGTGGTTATCTATGGTGACCGTACGGCGGCGGAGCTTGTGCTGAAAATGAGCCGCCGGGTGGACAAGTATATGATTTGTGAGTCGGTCAGTGCAGAGGCATCGCCGGAGGAAATCCGGAAGGCCATGGAGCGCTATGAGGGCATTATTCTCTGTGAGGTGTCCGGAAAAAAACGAAATGATCTCATAAAATATTGCTTTGCCAAAAACATTCGTGCCTATGTGGCGCCGAAATTGTCTGATATTATTTTGCGCGGCGCAGAGGAAATCCGTCTGTTTGACACGCCGCTGCTGCTGTGCCGGAACTACGGCCTGACATTTGAACAGAAGCTGGGAAAGCGCCTGTTTGATCTGGCCTTCGCCGTAGTTTTTCTGGTGGTTTTGTCCCCCATTATGCTGGCAGTGGCGATTGCCATTAAACTCGATGATGGCGGTCCGGTACTGTTCCGGCAGAAGCGCCTGACAGAACGGGGACGGGAATTCTACGTGTACAAGTTCCGCAGCATGGTGGTGGATGCCGAGAAAAACGGGCCACAGCTGGCGCGGGAGGATGATAAGCGGATCACACGGGTGGGACGCATTCTGCGAAAGTGCCGCCTGGATGAACTGCCCCAGCTGTTCAATATTCTCAAGGGCGATATGTCCGTTGTAGGGCCGCGCCCGGAGCGCCCGGAATTGGCGCAGGAATATGAAAAGAACATGCCGGAATTTGAGTTTCGCCTGCATGTGAAGGCCGGACTTACCGGTTATGCGCAGGTCACAGGGCTTTATGATACACAGCCCTATGATAAATTGAAAATGGACTTGATGTATATTGAAAATTACTCCATTTTCCTGGATCTCCGGATTATTTTGATGACGCTGAAAACGGCGCTGTTTCCGGGGGAATCTAACGAGGAAGCCAATGCACACGATGCGCAGGAACTGGCCGCCCAGGAGGAACTGGCACGGCAGGAGCACATCCAGCACCAGGAAACGGAGCATAATAAAGGAGATTAAAACATGAAGATCACCGCAGTCATTATGGCCGGCGGCCGGGGCGAACGCTTCTGGCCCAAGAGCCGTGTCAATTATCCGAAGCAGTTTCTCTCCCTCACCAAGGACGGAGAAACCATGATTCAAAAGACCGTAAAGCGTCTGCTGCCGCTGGTGGATATGGAAGATATCTACGTGGTTACCAATGTCAGCTATGCCGGCCTGGTGCAGGAACAGCTGCCCGCGCTCCCGGCGGAAAATGTTCTGCTGGAACCGTGCGGCCGGAATACTGCGCCCTGTATCGGTCTGGCTGCCGCCGTTATCCGGAAAAAGTACGGTGAGGCCATGATTCTGGTGCTGCCTTCTGACCACCTGATCCGCTATGAGGAAATGTATGTGGACACCCTGCGTCAGGCTGTAGCTGTGGCAGAAAAGGATGAAAATCTGGTGACCATCGGCATTACACCCACGTATCCGGAGACCGGATACGGGTATATTAAGTTTGAACGGGACACCGACCTGGATATGACCGGGGTTTATCGGGTGGAGCGCTTTGTGGAAAAGCCGGATCTGGAAACGGCAAAGGAATATCTGGCTTCTCACCGCTATCTCTGGAACAGCGGCATGTTCGTCTGGAAGACTTCTTCCATCCTGCACAATATCCAGACACTGATGCCGGATATCTACGAGGGTCTGGAACGGATTGAAGCAGCTGTAGGCACAGAGCAGTATGACACCGTGCTGGAAACAGAGTACCATGCATTCCGCAGCGAATCCATCGACTTTGGTGTAATGGAAAAGGCAGAGAACATCTACACTCTGCCCGGCAGCTTCGGCTGGGATGATGTGGGAAACTGGCTGGCAGTAGAGCGAATCAATCCCACTAACGAATACGGCAATTACATCGAAGGCGATGTAGTTACCATCGGTACTCAGCGCAGCACAATCTGTGGCGGAAAGCGCCTGATTGCAGCAGTGGGTGTGGAAGATCTGATTGTGGTCGATACCGATGACGCAGTACTGATCTGTGCCAAGGACAGCACACAGGATGTAAAAAAGGTAATTGAGAACCTGAAGATCTGCAACCGGAATCAGCTGGTATAAGCACGCGCATTCCGGGAGAAACGGTTCCAGCCGGAGCAGCGCAGGAACGCTGGGGCAAAAAATCCGGCACAAACAGGCTATTGAGGCGGCGATGCATTCCGCGCAGCTGCCATAAGTATAGAAAGGAAAAAATACTATGAGTAAACATGCATTGATTACAGGTATCACAGGACAGGACGGTTCTTATCTGGCAGAGCTGCTGCTGGAAAAGGGCTATGAAGTATACGGCATCATGCGCCGGAAGAGCGTTGTGGACTACGGCAATGTCGAGCACATCAAGGACAAAATCCACTTTATCTATGCCGATATGACGGATGTCATCTCCCTGATCTCTGCAATGCGCATTTCTCAGGCAGACGAAGTATACAACCTGGCAGCACAGTCTTTCGTTGCAACCAGCTGGGAGCAGCCGCTGGCAACTGCGGAAATCGACGCGCTGGGTGTTACCAACATGCTGGAAGCAATCCGCGCCGTAAAGCCGGAGTGCCGTTTCTATCAGGCTTCTACTTCTGAAATGTTCGGCCTGGTACAGGAAATGCCCCAGAAGGAAACCACACCGTTCTATCCCAGAAGCCCGTACGGCGTTGCAAAGCTGTATGGCCACTGGATCACCAAGAACTATCGGGAAAGCTACGGCCTGTTTGCATGCTCCGGCATTCTGTTCAACCACGAGTCCGAGCGCCGCGGCCTGGAATTTGTTACCCGGAAGATCACCGATGCAGTAGCAAGAATCAAATTCGGCGTGCTGGATCACGTAGAGCTGGGCAACATGGATTCCAAGCGTGACTGGGGTCACTCCAAGGACTATGTCCGCGCAATGTGGCTGATGCTCCAGCAGGATAAGCCGGATGATTATGTCATTGCAACCAACGAAACCCGGACTGTACGGGAATTCGTAGAAACTGCATTTGCACACGCTGGAATTACAGTAGAGTGGCAGGGCAGCGGCGTCGATGAAATCGGCATCGACAAGGCAACCGGCAAGACCATTGTTTCTGTGAACAAGAAGTTCTTCCGTCCGGCAGAAGTTGACGTATTGCTGGGCAATCCGGAAAAGGCAGAAACAGTACTGGGCTGGAAGCGTGAAATCTCCTTCTCTGACCTGGTAGAGCGTATGGTGAAGAACGACCTGGCTCTGGTAGAGCATGAACTGAAGTGCCAGAATGTATAAGAGCACTTTTTGAAAAAGAATGATGTGACGCTGTTTCAATTTGATTGGAGCAGGCGCTCAGACAAGGGCAGAGTTTCTTCTGCCCTTGTTTGCCATATTGTGAACCGAAGGAGGAATTCCCTTTGCGCATTGCGTTTGATGTACTGCCGCTGATCGGCTGCCGTATGACAGGAATCGGCTATTGTGAGGCCGGACAGATCAAGGCACTCTCCCGGCTGCACCCGGAGGATGCATTTTTGCTGCAATTCTTTTCCCGGAAAAACGAGGAGATCAAAATTGAACGGCTAAAGCCCTATCTGCGGGAGAATGTCACGCCCCATTGGGCAAAGGCTTCCGGCTATGTCTACCGTTTGGTATCCAACTTTTTGCCGATATCGTACCAGCATTATTTTGGAGATCAGGCGCAGGTGACACATTTCTTCAACTATATTGTGCCGCCCCATGTGGCCGGAAAGAAAATCGTCACAGTGCACGATATGGTGTATAAAACATTTCCGGAGACAGTACGGGGGCGTACCCGCTATATGCTGGATACAGGGCTTAAAAAATCCATGAAGCGCGCCGACCGGATTGTGACGGACTCGGAATTCTCCAGGCAGGAGATCATCCGCTATTTCCCGCAGTTTGCGGATAAAATCCGCGTGGTATACTGCGGCGTAGACCAGAACCGGTTCCATCCGGTGGAAGATGCGGCGCAGATTGCGGCTGTCCGGGAGAAATTCTCCCTGGATCGGGAATATTTCCTGTACCTGGGAACAGTGGAACCGCGGAAGAATCTGGAACGTCTCATTGATGCCTATGACCGCTTTGCCAAGGGAAAATCCCAGGCACCGTATCTGGTGCTGGCTGGCGGAAAGGGCTGGCTGGATGACGGCATCTACCGGAAGGTGCAGGAGCTGCATCTGGAAAAAACGGTGCTGTTTACGGAATATGTGCCGGATGAGGACATCTGCCCCCTGATGTGTGGTGCGCTGGCCTTTGTCTTTCCCTCGATTTATGAGGGATTCGGCATGCCGCCGCTGGAAGCGATGGCGTGCGGTGTGCCGGTGCTGACTACCCATGCGGCATCTCTGCCGGAAGTGGTGGGAGAAGATGCCGTGGTTGTAGATCCGTATGATCCGGGAGCAATTGCAGACGGCCTGGAACAGTTGTACACAGATGCAGATCTGCGAAAGCGCCTGGCCGAAGCCGGGCCGAAGCGCGCCGCACAGTTCTCCTGGGAGGCCTCGGCAAAGCAGCTGTATGCCGTGTACGAGGAGGTTTGCCATGACTGAGCAGAAGGCAGGGCGAAAGCTCCGGATTTTGCAGGTGAATAAAGCATATTATCCCCATATCGGCGGAATTGAAAGCCTGGTGCGTACCTTTTCCAGAGCATTTTCCCGGCGGCCGGATGCAGAGGTGCAGGTTCTGGTTTGCCAGGAAAAGGGCAAGGGAGAAGACCGCGTAGTAGAAGGAGTTTCTGTGCACTACGCTTCCAGTCTGGGCACTTATTTTTCCTGTCCCCTGTCCTTTTCCTTTGTGCGACAGTTCCGGAAGCTGTCGAAATGGGCAGATGTGGTGGAAATTCATATGCCGTTTCCCCTGGCAGATCTGGCGTGTCTGCTTTCCGGGTATAAGGGGCCGGTGGTGCTGGCATGGCACAGCGATGTGGTACGGCAAAAGCTGCTGCTGCGGTTTTACAAGCCGCTTTTGATGTGGCTTCTGCGCCGGGCGGACTGCATCATTGCAGCAACACCCGGTCATATTTCCAGCTCTCCTTTTCTGACTCAGTTTTCGGAAAAGTGCAGGGTGATTCCCTATGGACTTGACACAAAGGCATACCTCAGCGTACCGCGAAAGCCGATTTTGCAGCAGATGCAGAAAAATCCCAAGGCAGTGCGCGCACTGTTTGTCGGGCGGTTTGTATATTACAAGGGCATTGAAGTGCTCCTGGAAGCCTTTGGAAAGGTAGAGGGCTGTGAACTGTTTCTGGTGGGACACGGTACACCGGAAATGGAAGAGAGGCTGCACCACATGCTCCAGGACAACGGCAAGGCAGAGCAGGTACATTTCCTGGAACCGCTGCCGGAAGCAGACTTACGTGCGGCATTTGCAGACTGTGACTTTCTGGTGCTGCCCTCTGTGGCAAACAGTGAGGCCTTTGGAATTGTCCAGCTGGAAGCCATGGTCTATGGAAAACCGGTGATCAATACAGCACTCCCCACAGGTGTGCCCCATGTGAGCCTGGACGGAATCACAGGACTGACCGTGGCACCGGGGGATGCGGACGCGCTGGCGAAGGCAATGCAGACACTGGTGGATGCACCGGAACTGCGGCAAAGCTTTGGCGCAGCGGCGGCAGAACGCGTGAAACAGGAATTTGAAGAATCCGGTGTGCTGGACGCAGTTTTCCACACATTGGAACAGCTTACAGAAAGGCGGCATGAACAATGAAAGCACTCATTATCGGCGGCGGCGGATTTGTGGGAAAATATCTGGCCGAACATCTGATGCAGGATCGCGGCTGGGAAACAGTTGTCACCAAGCTTCCGAAAGAAACAGTTTCTGTGGACGGCTGTGAGATCTATAACCTGGATATCCTGGATCAGGATGCAGTAGAAGCACTGCTGATCCGGCTGCGCCCGGATGTGATTTTTCACCTGGCGGCGCAAAGCTCTGTGGCATATTCCTGGAAAAATCCGCAGCTTACTGTGGATATCAATATTCATGGCAGCCTGAATGTTCTGGAAGCCATCCGGGCAATCGAGGACTATCAGCCGAAAGTGCTGCTCATTGGTTCCGGAGAGGAATACGGCGTACTGCCCAAGGGGCTGAGTCTGGTATCAGAAACAACACCGGTGCAGCCGGGAAATCCGTATGCCATTACCAAAGCGGCACAGAACCTGTTCGGTACGCTGTATGCCAAGTCCTATGATATGGATATTACCATGGTTCGTGCCTTTAATCACATCGGGCCGGGACAGGCACCGCAGTTTGTGGTTTCGGATTTCTGTAAGCAGGCGGCAGAGATTGCAGCCGGAATGCGGGAACCGGTGATGCGCGTGGGAAATTTGTCTGCTGTCCGGGATTTCACAGATGTACGGGACGTAATGAGAGCCTACAGCCTGCTGGCGCTTCACGGCAAGGCCGGGGAAACCTATAATGTGGGCAGCGGCAGAGCCATCTCCATCCAGGAGATTCTGGAACGGATTATTCGTCTCAGCGGTGTCGCAATTACAGTCGAAGTGGATCCGGCAAAGCTGCGACCGGTAGAAGTGCCGGTGATTCAGGCAGATATCGCAAAGCTTCAGGCAGACACCGGCTGGATGCCGGAAATTCCCCTGGAACAGACCATTCGGGAAACACTGGACTATTGGCGCAGCACCGCTGAAAACTGAGGGAGAAGGAGGACGCACCCATGGATAAAATAGAGGAAATGCTCGAACGGGAGCAGGCAGAGGGAACAGGGTACGGCATCCCGTCAGAGGCCTATGCAGAAGAGGAATGGGAACAGCAGAAGGTAAAGGGCTGGCCCAGACAGATTCATGTGTTTGGTCTGCGTCAGAATCAGATCAATCTGGGGACGGCGGCGCGGCTTCGGGCACTGGAAATTCAGAACCGGACGCTGGAAATTAAAATTCAGCGCCTGGAAGAGGAATTGGAAACCCTCTCGGTAAAGGAAAAAAAGATTCTGGGTCGCGTGGCAGCAGAAATGGATGCCATGCAGGCAGAAATCAATCGTCTGCGCCTTTCCACACAACTGAACAGCAATGCACTGGATCGGATTCTTAAAGGGCCTTCGGAAACGGAAGAGGCACCGGAGACAGATGCATAGAAAACAGTTCCTGAAACCAAAGCGGTTTCAGGAACTGTTTTTTTACAGAATATGGGGATTTTGGAGCTGTAAGCGTTTTGTAGGAATTTCCACCGGATTTCCGGCAGAATGAAAGGCTGCCGCTTTTCATTCTCAGACATTTTGGGCAAAACGTCGATGATTTTCGGAATTTGTAAATGTTTTGTAAGATTTCTCTTGACAATCCATAGGAAATGTGGTATGATAAAAAAGCGGCAAAACATGGCTGCGGGGGGCGCCCTTGGACTTCAGTTTTCCGGAAGCACGCGCGCTTTCCCAGAGAAAAAGAAATCAGACCGCTTATGGCATCAGATAACAGGCAGAGCTGTGTGATCGGCACACAGGCTGCGGATGAAACCAACAGGAGGTTTTTATGGGTATTTTTTCGAGAATCGGTGATGTATTAAAAGCCAATATCAATGACCTGATTGACCGGGCAGAGGATCCGGAAAAGATGGTAAAGCAGATTATTCTGGAACTGCAAAAGGATGTCAACCAGGCAACCCAGGCGCTGGGAAAAGCAATGGCCAGTGAACGGATTGCAAAGCGGCAGCTGGATACCGCCGTCAAGACCTCCGCAGATTGGGAGGCAAAGGCAAAGGCTGCATTAAATGCCGGAGAAGTGGATCTGGCAAAGAAGGCACTGTCTCATAAGGTGAAGGCGGACGAGGATGTCAAGCAGTATCAGCAGATGTATGATCAGATCTCGGCGCAGACAGCCCAGGTGCGGGAACAGGTAGAGGCTCTGAAGGCAAAGCTGGAAGAGGCCAAGAGCCGTCAGGCAATGCTGGTGGCACGCTCGCAGATGGCAAAGACGCAGAAGAATCTGGCTCAGTCTGTAGGCGGCCTGGATTCCTCCAGTGCGCTGGATAAATTCAATCGCATGGAAGAAAAGGTAACACGCCAGGAGGCAGAGGCCGCAGCGTTTGCAGAGATTGCCGGCACAGATCATGCCGCAGAGGAAAAGACGTTTGAGCAGTTGCAGCACGATATGGATGTAGATGCAGAATTGCAGCGGCTGATGGCGGAGATGAATCCGACTGCGGAAACCACAGCAGAAGGGAGCACGATGGCATGATGAAATCACGGGAAAAATATGAAAGAAGTTCGCTGTGCGGCTTGATTCTGGTGCTTCTGGCCATTGCCGGGAGTGTTGCCGGAATTGTATACTGGTTTTCCAGTCACCGCAGACGGCTGTATGAAGAAAAGTGGAAGGATTATGATGAGTGCGGTCTGAGCTGATGCAGACGGCATACACAGCCTTTCCGGATTGGAAAAAAGGCGAATGGAGCGTGTTTCCGTTCGCCTGTTTTATTCCAGCGCCATTTTTACGGCGGACAGGCAGCCGGTGCTTTTGACTGAGGCTTTTGCTTGCAAAGGAATTGAAAACGTGAGACGTGTTTTGGAAAAGAGGGGAAAGCAGCATGCGCGGCAATAAAATTGTGCTGGATCTGGAATTTACGCCGATTCGGGATGCGGATTTGCAGGCCATTGCCAGCAGTGAAATTCTGGAAATCGGCGCAGTAAAATTAAATGAGCAAAATGAAATCCTGGGTGAGTTTCAGACCTATGTGCGCCCTCGCTACAGTGTGATTCCGCCTTATATCACAAAAATCACGGGGATTCAGGAAGAAACAGTGGCACATGCCCCCGGTTATGAAAGCGCCGTGCAGGATTTTATCCAGTGGGTGGGAACCGCGGTGCCCAGTCGGTTTTATACCTGGAGCAATTCCGACCAGTGCGTCATGCTGCGGGAAGCGGAGCTAAAAGAAACCGCGCTGCCGGACATGTGCTATGCACACTGGATTGACTTGCAGCGGATTCACCAGCGGCTCTATGGCTTTTCCCGCCCCATGAATCTCACCAGTGCACTAGGCTCCATGGAAATTTATTTTGAGGGGACAGAGCACGGCGCACTGGCAGATGCCAGAAATACGGCATCCATTCTGCAAAGCATGAGCGATATGAAACGGGTGCAGAATCAGATTGCACAATCCCGTGTCACCTATAATCACGCAGATTCCCATGGATTTCCCATGCAGATGGTTTTTAAAAGCCGCTCTAACTGAGGCCGCGGCGGCGGATATTCCGGAACGGTTTTTAAAAACACGCTCTCCGGAATATCTTCTGAGAAATCCGGAGAAAGCACTTGCTTTTTTTCATGGAATCTGCTATAATAGGGGTAACAACGGTTACGGAGGTGAAATACAAATGGCATATAAAATCACAGACGCATGTCTTAGCTGCGGCAGCTGCCAGCCTGAGTGCCCGGTTGACGCAATTTCTGAGGGTGCAGAGAAGTATGAGATTGCAGAAGATGCTTGCATTTCCTGCGGTTCTTGTGCAAATGTATGTCCCGCTGATGCAATTGAAGCAGACTGATCGGATATATACACTTTAAAAGGCTGTTCTGCTGCCCGGCTTCCGGCCGGCTGCGGAACAGCTTTTTCCATGATATATCATATCAACAGAAACCATCCTTGCAGACGTATCTGTCGCGAGGACAGGCTCTGACAGAAAGGAAGAGAAAATTCCATGAAAAAAAGCAGAAAATGGACACAGACCCTGAGTCTGGTTCTGGGGGCTGTGCTGTTGTTTGCCGTGCCGGGATGCGGCAAGAAGGAAGTCACCGGCCGCGATCTGGCAGATGAAACAGATGTTGCCACCGCTGTTACCGAAATCACGAACCTCTACACCGCAGAAAAGGGGGAAGAGGTTTCCTCCAAGGATATCACCGCAACATTAGATCACGCATATCTTTCTCCCTACACCTTTGTGGACGGGGACGAAAAGATCGGCATTACCTTTTTTCAGATGACCATTCACAACGGCTCGGATCAGAAGCTGATTGCCAACAGCCTGTCCCAGAGCTTTGGCGTGGTGGTAGACGGCGAGGCATATTCCGGTATCAGCGTGCGCGGAACCCGGTTTATTTCTCTCCAATTCGGAGAGGATGCAGAGATGTTCAATGACCCCATTGAACCGGGAGAAACCAGGCAGGGCTATGTTTATCTGGAAGTACCGGCCGATTTCAAGGAACTGACACTGTATTATTATCCTGCTGCCGGTCTGGTAGACTGGACAGACGGCTATACCTATGAAATGAAACGGGAAGATATGGAGCCTACGCCGGATCCGGTAACACCGTTTGAATAAAAATGCCTGGGAATCAGTGACAACTGGTATTCCCGGCAGGTGTCCGCAGCGCTCCGGCAAGATTTGATTTTGAAAACGCGCAAAAAGCCCATGTGTCCTGCATTACAGCATGGAACATATGGGCTTTTTTCTGTAAAGAATGATATTATATTTTGTATGTAGGTGCGGATGCGGTGCTTGCTGCCGCAGTGTCGGCGGTATTTCCGTTTTTCTGGTCAATGCGTTGCGTCAGACGGCAGACCACTTCGTTCATGCGCTCCCAGGAGTAGCGGTCTGCTTCTTCTCGGACGTGTGCGGAGAATTCTGCCTCCCGGTTTTCCCGGAAATAGCGAATGACAGCTTCTGCAATGGCGGCCGGATTTTTCGGTTCTACTACATAGCCGGTTTTTCCGTCCCGTACCACTTCCGGCAGTCCGCCTACATTGGTGACGATAACCGGCTTTTCGAAGCCGTAGGCAATCTGTGCCACGGCACTCTGGGTGGCAGATTCATAGGGGAGCACCACCAGATCTGCTGCGGCAAAGTACTTCTCCACTTCCTGATCGGGGACGTAGCCGCCAATCAAGTGAATGTGATCGGAAACGCCGGTGGACTGAATCAGTGCCTCATATTCTGCGCGCTCTTCCTCGCTGCCGAATTCGCCTACGACCATAAGCTCGATTTCCGGGTCATAGGCGGTGATCTCCGGCATTGCCCGGACGAGGTGCTTGAGTCCCTTGTATTCCCGGATCAGGCCGAAAAACAACAGCATTTTCTTTTCCGGTGCCATCTGGATTTCTGTCCGGCCTTCTTCCTTGGAAATGCCGCGAATCCGGAAGGCGTTATAGGTGGGGAGTACTGTTGTCTCATAGATGGGATCCGACACAATGGTTTTCAGGTCATCTGCATCCATCTTGGAATGGGTGATAAAGGCAGAGCCTTTTCTCAGTACCATTTTTGTAAGCTTTCGATCCATAGGGAAACGCTCATGAGGAAATACGTTGTGGCAGACAAACAAAAGGGGAATGCCCTTCAGCCGTCCTTCTAAAATACGGTAGCACGGGGCAAAATAGGGGTGCCACCACTGGAAAATGACATAGTCAGGGTTTAGCGCGCGGATTTTTTTGGCGCAGCGCAGGATGTTGAACGGATTCGCTGTGTGAATCCAGTACACTGCGTCCTCTACCTGAAAGGATTTGTTCTGATAGTCCCGCTGTTCCTTTTTGAACAGGAGCTTGGGATACTGCATCTGATAGGACACTGTATCTACAGAAAAGCATTGCTTTAAGTTTTTGACCATCAGACCTGTATAATGAGAAATGCCGCCCTTATAGGGATAAACCGGGCCGATCATGACAATTCGTTTTTTCATAGGATGTTGCTGCTGCTCCTCTCTGTATGCGGCGTATGCGGCCGCCTGAGTTCCAAACATGTGTCCGGAAAAAACCATGTGGTTTCTTCTGCCGTGACACTCTACCTATTATAACAAAAAAGCGGAAAAAGGTCAACTGGTATCTTTTTCAGTCAGGTGGACAGAACGCGAAAAAATGCAGTCAGTTTAGTCTTTTTAGATGTATTTGTTATTATATTTGTCTTCCGCAACGATATCCGGAAATTCGTTCAAAAAACGCTGAAATAATATTCCAGCTTCACTAAAGCAAATGGGATTGCAGTATGGTATAATTAAAGAAAAGTAGAAAAAAAGAATTTGTCTGAAAATACCTGTGGATAAATTTACCACAGGTGAAAGCAGCAGTAGTGTCCGTTGCCAGATCAGTCAAAACGAGAAATTGAAACAAAAAAAGAGATTGATCTTTGAGAGACACATATTAAGGGGTGCGCAGCAAGATGGAGAAAAAGGGAAAAAAGGAAGAACCTGTCCGGAACAAAACCGTAGATGTTGTGGCGGATTCCAATTACAGTATTATTTCACCAGAATATAACAAGGCGTTTCGCGCCTGGCGAAACAATGAAAAAAATGAATATGCCTTTCGCTGCCGTAAGCGGGAGGGAGAGGCCGTCTATGTGGAAGGTGTAGGCTATCACGCACAGGATCCTGCCGCAGAAGAGCGGCGTGCCATGATTCGAATCAATATGATTATCGGAATTGGGATGCTGTTTTACCTGCTGATTGAACATCTGCTGCCGGCTATTTTGATGAGCCTGGTGCATTTGCTGGGCGTGGATGTCAGCTATTGCTACAGTGACGGGACAGTATACGGCGATCAGATGGTAGTATTGGTTATTTTGATGCTGAAAACCCTGCTGAAATACCTGGTGCCCATCTGTATTTTCCGGCGTTCCTTCCGGATGCCCCGGCAGGTGGCGTATCATCTGAAACCAGTGGTGCCCAGGGATGTGCCCATTTCTACCTTTGTCACGCTGGTGGTGTTTGCCGTGGCCAATGTGTGGCTGCTGTTTTCGCCGATAAATGTTCTGCGCACCAGCACACTGGGTTCGGCCTATTATACCGTTTCCTACATGGATCATTCCTATCAGATCATCTATCTGTTGTTTGAACTGCTCATGGTTTGCGTGATGCAGGAAGTGTTGATTCATGGCGATATGCTGCATGTGCTGCGGCAGTTTGGAGACTGGCATGCGATTATACTGACAGCCTTTATGGCGGTCTGCATGACACCCAGCTATGTCACGGCGCTGATGGAACTGACATTTGCCATTGTAAGCGGCATTTCTGTAATTCGGAGCGGTTCGCTGTTGGTACCGATTCTGAACCGAATTCTGTATCATTTGCTGCTGTTTTTGTTCTTCATTATGGAAATCTGGCCAAATCAGGTGTTGTATTCCTATCGCCTGCTGATGATGCTGGGAATTTTACTGATCGGAATTTTGGGCTGTCTGCTGCTGATTCGTCCATCCAAGCAGAATCCGGCGCTGATGCCCCAGAAGCATTACATTTCAGGAAAAGAACGCATTCGGCTGTTGTTCCATATGGGGCCGCTGGCAATTATCTTTTTCCTGTGTGCACTGCTCATGGTGATTGAGGTGATCCTTTAAATGACAGAATTTATTCCGGATCCGGCAATGATGCAGCGTGCGCTGGAGCTGGCAGACGAGGCCGCCGCCCTGGAGGAAGTTCCGGTAGGCGCAGTGATTGTCCACAAGCCCACCGGCCGGATTATCGGAGAGGGCTATAACCGCCGGGAGACAGACCGTTCGCCCCTGGCACATGCTGAGATCATGGCCATTGATCAGGCGAGCCGTACCTTAGGCGGCTGGCGGCTTCTGGACAGTGTTTTGTATGTGACGCTGGAACCGTGTCCCATGTGCGCCGGTGCAATTTTGCATGCGCGTCTGGATCAGGTTGTGTTCGGCACACGGGATCCCAAGGGCGGCGCGGTGCGTTCTATGGAAGAAATGTTCGCGTTGCCCTATCATTGGAAGCCGGAGGTTTATGAGGGACTGCTCCAGGCAGAATGCGCCGGAAAGCTGACGAACTTTTTCCGGATGCTCCGCGCCAAAAAGAAGCAGGCACAGCAAAAATAAGAGTTTGTCTTTCCGGATAGACCGGATGGTGCAGACGTGTTTCGTTTGAAATACAACAATTTTCCCGGAAGTTCTCGTAGAACGGGTTTCTTGAACTTCCGGAATTTTTTAAAGACGCTGCAAAAAGCGCCTGAGGAAACGGCAGTATGCCGGGAAAGGATTTGTTATGCAGAAATACCCATTTCAAGATATGACGCTTTCCATGGAAGAACGGGTGGCCGATTTGCTGCGCCGTCTTACCCTGGAAGAAAAGATCTACATGCTTTCGACCCATCAGATGCCGGTGGAGCGCTTAGGAATAGGCGAATGGTATATCGGACAGGAGATTGCAAGAGGCTATGTAGGACGGGAGCCGGAAACGGTTTCTACTGTTTTCCCTCAGCCCATCGGCCTGGCCTCTACCTTTGATCCGGCGCTGATGCTCCAATTGGGAGAGATCGCCGGGGAAGAAGCCCGGTATTATCAGCGGAAGGATCCCAAGAGCCATCTCATGGTCTGGGGGCCTACGGTAGATCCGGAACGGGATCCGCGCTGGGGCAGAACCGAAGAGGGATACGGTGAAGACCCGTTTCTCATCGGCGAGATGACCACTGCCTATACCCAGGGACTGGCCGGCGAAGATCCGGTTTATCGCCGTACCATTCCCACCTTAAAGCATTTTTGCGCCAATAACAACGAAAAGAATCGGGGGAGCAGCTCCTCCAATATTACGCCGCGCACACTGCACGAATACTATTACCGGGCATTTGAAGCATCTATCGTCCGGGGTGGTGCGGACTCCATGATGACGGCATATAATGAGCTGGCCGGCGTTCCGGCTTGTATGAATCCGGACTTGCAGCACGTGGTCAAAGACCAGTGGAAGCTAGGCTTTGTGGTGACAGACGGGACGGATTTCTCCCAGAATGTGCTGGCGCATCGTTCCCATGCAACTCACGGAGAAGCCCTGGCGGCCTGCCTGAAAAGCGGCTGTGACATTATGACAGATGGAGAAGAAATGGTAGCTGCCGCGGCACGAGACGCGCTGAAACGAGGTCTCATTACAGAAGCGGAGATCGACAGGGCGGTAGGAAATGCTCTTCTGGGGCGTTTTCGGTTGGGCGAATTTGACGGGGATGCCTGCCCATATTGCACAGAACCGGCGGAGACGGACACACCGGTGCACCGTGCTGTGAATCAGTGTGCCGCAATGGAACAGATGTGCTTGCTGCACAACGAAGGACTTCTGCCCCTTTCTCTGAAAAAGGGGCAGAAGGTGGCGGTGATTGGCCCGCTGGGAGATGAAAACTACCGGGATTGGTATACCGGGGTGCCCTCCTATCATGTTTCTGTGCTGGACGGCCTGCGGCAGCTCCTGGGAGAAGACCAGGTGCTGTGGGATGACGGCTATGACGTTGTAGGGCTGCGCTCGGTGCAGAATGGGGCATATGCCTCAGTAGAAGCAGACGGCACAGTGCGCTTTTCCGCGGAAACGCCGGGAGAGAAGGAACGGTTTCAGTACCATGACTGGGATTTCGGCAGCGTGAACCTTCGTTCCTGCTGGAATGGCCGCTATGTAACCGAAGATGGCGTTTACCGGGCTTCCAGTGAGACCCCCTATGAATGGTTCATCCGGGAGTGGCTGCGGCCGGAGCCGTATGGAAAGCACATGCTGTTTCACAGTTGGCATGACCAGCCGATGCATGTCACCATGCAGGAGGACGGAACACTGCGCGCCGTTTCCGGTGGTCGTCCGTCTCCGGAACGGCTGTTTGAGGTAGAGGTGCTGGAGGACGGCATTTCCCGTGCCGCAAAACTGGCAGCAGAAGCAGATGTGGTTGTTTTGTGCCTGGGAAATCATCCTATGCAGGTGGCGCGGGAGTGCTATGACCGGCCGAATCTGGAACTACCAGCACATGAAAAGGCGCTGCTGCGCGCGGTACAGCAGGCAAATCCTCAGACAGTTCTGGTGGTGGTTTCCAGTTATCCCTATGCATTGGAAGAGGCGCAGCAGCTGGTACCTTCCATTCTCTACACTACGCATGCCGGGCCGGAACTGGGCAATGCTGTGGCAGAGACTCTCCTGGGCGGAAACAATCCGGCGGCGCGGTGTCCCATCACCTGGTACCGGACGGCACAGGATTTGCCGGACATCATGGAGTATGACATCATAGAGGCAGAGCGTACCTACTTATACGATACGGTAAAGCCCTTGTATCCCTTCGGGCACGGCCTGTCCTATTCCAGCTTTGCCTATCGGGATTTTACGGCAGAGGTGAAAAAGGAAGGGCTGCTGTTCCATCTGACTGTAGAAAACACTTCAGAGCGTGATGGGGACGAAGTAGTACAGCTGTACACCCGTGCTCTGCACTCCCGGATGAAGCGGCCGCGGCGGCAGCTCTGCGGTTTTCAGCGTGTGCCGGTTCCGGCCGGAGACAGCGTTCCGGTAACCATTTTTGTGCCATGGTACGCGCTGGAATGCTATGATGTGACACAGGAAAAAATGCTGGTGGAGCAGGGAGATTACTGGTTTGGCGCAGGTGCCTCTTCGGCGGATATTCGTCTGGAACTGGAACAGATGGTGCCGGGAGAAGAAATTCCGCTGCGCGACCTTTCTTTGCCCACATTGGTGAAAAATTATGATGCCAAGTCCGGAATGGAGACGCACCTGTGGTTCTCCAAGAAACAAAATGACTGGTACGGCTGTACCAATGACTGGGGCGGCACGTTTTGCTTTGCAAAGGCGGCCTTTCAGGGGTATACCAAAGGGGAACTGTGGGCGGCTGCGCCGTGTCTGGAAGCCACAGTGCAGATTTATGCCGGAGAAACTCTGCTGGGAGAAACGAAGATCCGGCCGTCCGGCTGCCCGGATGATTTCTGCCGGTATACCCTCGACTTAAAACCCTATACTGGCACTGCGGATCTGCGCCTGGTGGTACAGGGCATGGCAAGCCTGTATCGGATTCAGCTGGGATAACATAAGGATATGCTGGAGCGTGTTCCCAAAAAATGTTTGGAGACAGGCTCTAAGGAGTTTGGTAAAAGGAGAATGGCACCGTGCGGCCATTCTCTTTTTTGTTTTGGTGTAACATTTTGCGCGCATCGGTGTATATGAGTATAGCAGTGCAGAAAAATGCCGAAACCAGTTCGGATTGCAGGGGCTTTTCCTGTTGTGATACGCGTACACAGTTCTGCTGCTGGGGAATATTCCAAAGACAAAATTATGCGAGGTGATCTGTAACGATGAAAGAGGAATGGACAAAGCAGCTGCAAAGCGGAGATGCGCAGGCGCTGGAAGCGATAATTGATCGCTATACCGGGTATGTCTACACCATTGTCCGGAATTTTTCTCGGGGAAAGCTGACACCGGAGGATATGGAAGAGATTACATCCGATGTGTTTTTGCGGCTGTGGCAGAGCCGGGCGCGCTTGCAGGAAGATGCACCGCTGTCGCCCTATCTGGCGGCCATTGCCCGGAACAGCATCAAAAACCGCTTTCGGGCAATGGGAAAAAATCCGCCGGTGCGGCAGTCCTTTGAAGATCTGACACTGGCGGATTCCAAGGATCTCTGCGCAGAGGCAGAGCATATGGAGACGGTTTCCGGGCTGTACGCCAGCTTAAACCAGCTGCCGCATCCGGAGCAGGAAATTGTGATTCGCTTTTATTTTTACGGAGAAAAAACCTCGGAAATTGCAAAGGCACTGCATCTGACCGATGCAGCTGTTCGGGTACGGCTGCACCGCAGCCGCGGAAAGCTCCGGAATATGATGATTGCAGGAGGGTATCAATATGCAGAAGCATGAGGAATGGATTACGCACATTTGTCCGCTGCATCTGGAGGAAGATCGTGCACGGACAGAACGCATACAGAAGAAAGTCTCAGAACAGCTGTTAAAGCAAGCCAAAGAGGAGGAACCCACTATGATACAAAAACCAAAACTTCGCCGCAGATTTCGCCCGATTTTCTTTGCAGCCGCAGTCATCGGAATCGGAGCGGCTTCCCTGATTACCGCAAATGCGGCTACAGACGGTGCAATCCTGACGAAAATCAAGCTGACAATTCAGGGAAAAGAGGCAGCGTATGAGCTGCGGCCGGAAGAAACTGACGATCCGGACACCAGGGTATACCACATCCTGCCGAAAGACGGCGACGGAAGCGACTATCTGGTGAGGGAAGGAAAGGATTCCGTTTCTGTGGAAGCAGAGGGTGACGGAGACGGCAGTATTTCCATTTCGTCTGGGGATTCAGGCGGAGACAGCACCGGAAATACGGGACTGGAAATCGAACAGAATGTACCGGATGCAGAGCAGTAAATCTGACAAAAGCCTATAGCAAAAACGCTGTACAGAAATAAACTGTACAGCGTTTTTGCTATTTTTTAAAAGGATAGCTTGTTTTATTTCGCATAATCGACTACGCGGCTTTCCCGGATCAGATTTACCTTGATCTGTCCCGGATAGTCCATTTCGGATTCGATCTGCTTTGCAATCTGCCGTGCCACCAATACCATTTTTTCATCGTTGATAACTTCCGGTACAACCATGACACGGATTTCACGGCCAGCCTGGAGTGCATAGCACTTTTCAACGCCTTCATAGGAGGCACAGATGCTTTCCAGCTTCTGAAGCCGCTTGATGTAGTTTTCATAGTTTTCACTGCGGGCAGCCGGCCGTGCGGCAGAAATTGCATCCGCAGCCTGTACGATACATGCAATCGCGGTTTTGGGTTCCACGTCATTATGGTGCGCTTCAATGGCGTGAATAACCTCGTTGTTCTCATTGTATTTCCGGCAGACATCCACACCGATCTGTACGTGAGAGCCTTCGATTTCGGCGGTCAGCGCCTTACCGATATCGTGGAGCAGGCCGGCACGGCGTGCCAGATTGGCATCTACGCCCAGTTCAGAAGCCAGCACACCGCTGAGCTTGGAAACCTCGATAGAGTGTGCCAGGACATTCTGGCGGTAGCTGGTACGGTAGTAGAGCCGCCCCAGCAGCTTGATCAGTTCGTTGTTCAGGCCGTGTACATTGGTTTCCAGAACTGCGCGTTCGCCTTCCTGACGGATGCGGTGTTCTACCTCGCGCCGTGCCTTTTCCACCATTTCTTCGATCTTGGTCGGGTGAATCCGGCCGTCTGCAATCAGCTTTTCCAGTGCGATCCGGGCAACCTCCCGGCGAACATGGTCAAAGCAGGACAGGGCAATGGCTTCCGGTGTGTCATCGATGATGATATCTACGCCGGTGAGGGTTTCCAGTGTACGGATGTTTCTGCCTTCCCGGCCGATAATCCGTCCCTTCATCTCGTCATTGGGCAGCGCAACAACAGAAACAGCGGTTTCAGAAACCTGATCTGCGGCACATTTTGCGATTGCCAGGGAGATATAGCTTCGTGCCTTTTCTTCGCACTCATCTTTGAGCTGCTGCTCATAGTAGGAGATCTTAACGGCTTTTTCGTGTACCAGATCTTCGTCCAGTGCGCTCAAAATGTATTCCTTTGCCTGATCCTGTGTGAAGCCGGAGATTTCTTCCAGCTTTTTCATCTGGCTTTCCTTTACAGCTTCTGCTTCCGACAGCTTTTCGTCTGCGTTCCGCAGCTTGCGTTTCAGAGACTCTTCCTTTCGCTCCAGGTTATCCGTCTTTTTGTCCAGATTTTCTTCCTTCTGCTGAACCCGGCGTTCCTGACGGCCGATTTCAGAGCGTCTGTCCTTGATTTCCTTTTCCGCCTCAGAGCGGAGCTTATAGATTTCGTCTTTTGCTTCTACCAGGGCACCCTTTTTCCGGTTGTCTGCTTCTTTCTTCGCATCTTCCAGAATGCGCCCGGCTTCCTTTTCAGCAGAGCCAATGGCTGCTTCTGCCTGCTGCTTCCGCTGTTCTGCGCCGGCAGATACGCCTTTGCGGTAACAGAGAAAGCCTGCAATGCCGGCACCGATCAACAGGCCGAACAGACACAGCACAAGTGCGACTGCCAAGCTTACTTCCTGCATCTTCTTGCACAACCTCCTTATGGGAATCCTTCCTTGCCCGGCGGCAGAGCACGACTGTTCGCGCCTGCACAGCTGCCGGAGAAAAGGGAAGATTCGACTGATTTGTCTATCTTTTCACACAACAGCGTTTTTACCGAAGTCGGTATGTGCGTCTCGTATTCATTTATCAAATATTCTCAAAAAACTCGTTCTGTCCGTTCGGAAAGAATCGTTCCGGTGCGGCGGTTCCGATGCGTCTGCGGGAATTGAAAAAGAAAGCAGACCGCATAATACCCGTAAAACCATGGGACGAGAAACGGCAGATGTGCCGAAAACAGCGCACGAAGCGGTGTCCGGTGTGCATACTGGACACCCTATCCCTTCTGGCCGGCAAAGGAGACAAATGCAGCTGAAATCTATCCCATCGGATACGGCAGGTTCGGAGTTGCAGCTTTTGATATCCGAGTCATTGTGTTGGCAAATCTGTACAGAAAATCAGGTACTGTTACACCGGATTTGCCAAAGATCTTCTAAAACTGGTTCAGAAGTCTGTGTATAGAGAAGCCGGAACAAATCCCTCCGGCATACATAAAGAAAACCAAACGCACACGATAAAACGCAGCGTTTCCGGCAGAGCCTGCCGGAACTCGTTTGTATTTTGATACAACACTTTTATTTTACACTGTTTTCTCCGGATTGTCAAGAGATTTCTGGAAATGTTCATATTCCATCTGGCCGGCGGAAAACGCCATCATATTTCTTGCAAATTCTCTGAATTTATGGTATACTAGAGCGTGTCCCTACAAAACGAAATGCACGTCTTTTCGGCAGAATTTTGCACATACTGCGTGAAAAAATCTTGCCGTACGAAAGTACGCCTGCGAATTTTTACCTTGTCAGTGCAGGAATTCTGCTCGAAAATCCGCACCAGCATTTTATGGGACGCGCTCTGAGCGTGTCTCCTATAAAACGAAATGCACATTTTTTTAGCAGATGCATTGCACAATATAAGGACACATTTCCAGAAAGAACGAACAAAAACGAACAGGCCGCAAAAAGAAAATGGGTACCAATGTGCGGTATCGGCTTTGCGGCACAACGGGAAAGGAAGTTTACGTATGGGATTCTTAACAAACAAGACTGCGATCATTACCGGTGCAGGAAGAGCTGTACTCAGTGACGGCCGGTGCGGTTCTATCGGCTACGGCATTGCAACTGCCTATGCCAAAGAGGGCGCAAATCTGGTCATTACCGGACGCAATGTGCAGAAGCTCACAGACGCGAAGGAAGAACTGGAACGGCTGTACGGCATTCGGGTTCTGCCGGTGCAGGCAGATGTACATGCCGGCGCAGACAACGCAGCAGTTGTGGAACAGGTTGTGAAGCAGGCTGTAGACACATTCGGTGATATTCATGTGCTGATCAACAATGCACAGGCCTCGGCCTCTGGTGTAACACTGGCAGATCACACGACAGAGCAGTTTGACCTGGCGATGTATTCCGGCCTGTACGCAACATTCCATTATATGAAGGCGTGCTATCCCTATCTGAAGAAAACGCAAGGATCTGTGATCAATTTTGCTTCCGGTGCCGGCCTGTTCGGAAACTTCGGACAGTGCGCCTATGCCGCAGCCAAGGAAGGCATCCGCGGCCTGACCCGTGTTGCAGCAACGGAATGGGGCAGAGACAACATCAATGTAAACATTGTTTGCCCTCTGGCATGGACTTCTCAGCTGGAAAACTTCCAGAAGGCGTATCCGGATGCCTTTGAAAAGAATGTCAAGATGCCGCCGGTGGGCCATCTGGGAGATGCAGAGCTGGAAATCGGCCGTGTCTGCGTTCAGCTGGCTTCTCCGGATTTCAAGTACATGACCGGCGAAACCATTACGCTGGAAGGCGGTCTGGGACAGCGTCCGTAACGTTTTCCGCGATTTGAAAAACATACTGATACAAAAAGCAGTACCGCACAGGTTTTTCTCTGTACGGTACTGCTTTTTTATGATATTTCCTTTTACCAAAAATTAAGGGGCGGCATGCGCCGGGCGGAGTCGCCTTAGCCCTCCCAGGGGCCGGTGTATTCGGAATTGACACCCAGATATTCTTCCAGAGTCAGTCCCAGTGCATTGATTTCCTTTGCAGTTTCAATGCCCACATAGCGGATATGCCACGGCTCGTATTTATAGCCAGTGATGCTATCCTTGCCGTCCGGGAAGCGGATAATAAATCCGTAATCGGCACAGTGCTCTGCCAGCCAAGGTGCCTCCGGTGTATCACCGAATGCATCATCAATGGTATTGCAGTCAATGGTAAGGCCGGTCTGGTGCTCAGAATAGCCCGGCCGTGCAGAGAAGGTATCTGCCATTTCCCAGCCGTAGAGATTGCAGTAGTTGTTATAAATGGTTACCTGATAATTATAGTCCCGATAACTGGAACCAATATAGATATCCAGTCCTTCTGCGGCCGCGTCCGCTTTCAGCTTGTCAAATTCTGCGGCTGCGGTATCGTCTAATTTCCCGGGGTCAAAGTCGGAGGGCAGGCCATAGGTCTTGTTGACAATCAGAATACCGTCAATATAGGTGCAGCCGTCCTTTTGCTCCAGTTTGCGTACCTTTACCGGAACACTCTGAGAGATGGTTTCATTGCCCTTTACAGCAACTGTAATGTCACAGCTGCCCTGCTTTACGCCGGTTACTGTGCCGGAATCGTCTACGGTTGCAATGCTGTCATCGCTGCTGTTCCATACCAGATCGCCGGCATCTGCCTGTCCGGTGGTAGACATATTCACCGCAATGGAGCCGGTATTGCCTTCCAGCACTGCCAGAAACTGCTTATCCGTCTTTAACTCCAGGATGTTGGCATTGGTTGCTTCTTTGTTTTCGCTGTTGGCTTCAGTCTTTTCAGAAGAGGAGCCTTCCGCAGAGGCAACCACCTGGTTTTGCGGAATGATGCTGGACTGCTTTTTATCAGAGAAGAACAGCAGCCGCACTGCAAATCCAAGGATGATAAACATGACATATAATAGAATGAGTATGATACCGGTTCTGGAAAACTTGTCCCAGAACCCTTCTTTTGATCGTTTCGCCATATTGCGTTCCTTTCTGAGCCGAACTGCTCTTTTTCGTTTTCGTTCTCGCTTTTTCTCCAAAATGTAATCTTTCCTACAAAAAGAGATCTATTTCTTACAAACCGGTAACATCAAGATGTATTATACCATACTTTCCGCCCGGTGTCACGTGGCAATTTTAACAAATGTTTCGGACACATTCTGTGCATTATTGCACAATTTGTGCAAGTTGCTGTAAAACGCCCGGCTGCCGGGGACAATATGCACAAATATCACGTAAAAAGTTATTTCATTCTTGCAATTTTACACATGCTGTGCTATAATAAGTGAGAACGTAAAAGGGAAAATCCGTTTTTGACAGTATCAAAAAGGGCAATATTGCTCCTCTGCGAAAACGGATTTTCGGCAGTCGGATTCCTGCCTGCGGATGGCGCGGACAGGGGACAGAAGTTGGTTTCGATCCGGCTGTCTTTGTTACAGAATACAGAAAGGGGAATTCTTTCCATGAATCACAAGCAAAGAGTTTTATCCGTCCTGACTGCGGCGGCACTGCTCTGCACTGGAATCGGAACAGCCGGCGTAACTACGCCGCTTGCTGCCAATGCGGCAGAATCCGTGGAATCTTCCATGAATTGGGACACACTGAATATCGGCGGCGGCGGATTTGTTTCCGGTATTATTACTGGTGACGACCAAATGTATGCCCGGACGGACGTGGGCGGCGCATATCGCTATGACTACGAACAGAAAAAATGGGTGCAGCTGCTGGGTTTCCTGAACGAAGCAGACCGGGGCTTCCTGAGTGTGGATGCCATGTGCATTGACCCGAACGATGACGACACCCTGTATTTGCTGTGCGGCTGTGCATATTTCAGCGATGCACGAACCGTCATTTTCCGTTCCCGCGATGCCGGCGAAACCTTTGAAGAGATCGACGTTACCGATCTGATTCAGGTACACGGCAACGGCTACGGCAGACAGACCGGTGAGGCAATTGCAGTGGATCCGGACAACCCGAATATCATCTACTGCGGCGGCGATGCCACTGCCGGCGATTCTGCCCTCATTATGAGTGAGGACGGCGGCGACACCTGGAGTCCGGTCATGGGCTATGATAAGCTGGGGCTGTTCGAATACAGCATCAAATGGCCGACCTGGACAGAGCATATGGTAAGATCTGTCGCAGATGACGAATACCTGAACGTCAATGGTATTGCTACGATTAAAATTACAGACGGCAAGGTCTACGTCGGCACTTCCGTCAAGGGCAAGGAAAATCTCCATGTGGCAGACGTGGGAAGCGATGACTTTAAGCCGCTGAGCGAAGAGCTGCCCACCGAGCAGATGCCCTCCAGAATCAATCTGGACGCAGACGGCAATCTGCTCATCACCTATATCAACGGCCTGATGTTCGACCGCGGCACTGGTTATGCATTCAAGTATAACCCCAAGACGGACGAATTGAAAGACATCACACCGACAGAAGGCGTGGTTACCAATACCAAAAAGCTGAATGTGGGCTACGGCGCAGTGACAAGCGATCCAAAGGATGCCAACAAGCTGGTGGCAACCACCTGCGCACAGTGGTACTCCCAGGCCTGGACCGCAGATGCATGGGAACGCAACGCCATTGCATGGGGTGACCGGTTCTTCAAGTCTGAGGACGGCGGCGAGACCTGGACAGAGATCACGCCGGGCAACACCGCATATTGGGACGGCCCGCTGCTGGCAAACTACCTGCAGGACGGCGGTCACAGCTGGATTCGGGACAAGGCGATCCACTGGTCCGGCTGCATCGCACTGGATCCGAGAAACAGCGACCAGTTCTGGGTGGTTTCCGGTAACGGCGTTTTCACCTGTGAGGATACCTGGGCAGAATGCCCCACCATTCGCTTTGCCGCAGACGGCATTGAAGAAGTGGTATCTCTGGACTTCATCAGCCGTCCGGGCAAGGATCCGGTTTCGGTCATCGGTGACTATGACGGCTTCTATCACAATGCAGACGGCACTGCAACCCAGCTGACTCCCAGCATGAACAAGCTGACCAGCACCACTGCTTCTACTGCCGGTATTGCATACTGCCCGGCAAATCCGGACGTGATGGTACGTCTGTCTGAGGGCAGCGCACTGGGCTACTACACCACAGACGGCACCACATGGCAGGAGCTGCCGAACATTCCGTGCTCCGGTGCGAAGGCAGCCATCAACCAGCTGGAGGACGGCACCTACCGCATTCTGGTCAGCAGCAGCGGTAAGATCGCTTATACCGATGACTTCGGCAAGACCTGGAACACCGCTTCCACCAGCGACAGCTTGTCCAGCACCATCTGGATGTGCGTGGATGAAAAAAATCCGCAGTATGTCTATGCATACGGCTATTACTACAACTCCTCTTATTTCTACAGCAAGCCGAAGGCCGATATCACCGATGCTCGCTACATCCTGATGGTCAGCGATGACTACGGCAAGACTTTTAAGAACAACCAGACCGTTTGCCAGTACGACCAGTGCGACGGTGCGTACCGTATCGCTTATCTGGATGAAGGCACATTTGCCATTGCCGCAGGTTACTATGGTGCATATCTGGTAACCGACTACGGCAAAACCGTCACCAAGATGGACAATGTCAGCTACTGCAAGACCATGGGCTACGGCGCAGCAGAAAAGGCTGGCGATCCGTACACCCTGTATATGTATGGCAAGCCGGCAGATTCTGATCCGGAAGGCGTTTATCGTTCTACCGACTGCGGCAAGAGCTGGGTATTGATTAACCAGAACCACCTGTACGGCGGTACCGGTAACGGGAACTATCTGGTTGGTGATATGAACACCTTTGGTACTGTATATATGTCCACTGTTGGATGCGGCATTGTTGTCGGAACACTGGAAAACAGTGATCCGCCGAAGCCGGTTACTACTGACACAACCAGTAATACTACTACAACCAAAACCACCACTACTACCACAACCGGAAGCACGGTTGCTACTACTAAGCCGGTTACTTCCTCAAATGTAACTGCAACATCTATAGAGCCGGCAACAGAAACAACGCCGAGCAGCAGCGGAACAACCGATTCCAGCATTCTTTACGGAGATGTCAACCTGGATGGAAATGTTGGTCTGGTGGATGCAGTTCTGCTGAACAAGGCGGTGGCAGACGTGGTTACACTGAATGATCAGGCACGGCGCAACGCAGACTGCAATGCAAATGGCGAAGTAAACGGCAGTGATGCAATCACCCTGCTGATGTTCCTGACACAGATCATTGATGTGCTGCCATATCAGGATGCATAAAATAAGCGCGTTCCCGGAACCGGGAATCAGAACGAAAATCAATTGAAATTACAGAAAAAAAGAGCAGTCGACTGAAAAATCGGCTGCTCTTTTTGCTGCTTCACAGTGTCCGCTCCACGAGTACAGGCGTATTCACTAAAAGCACAGAAAAAAGTCCTGAAAAATTTGTCGGTTTTTCCGATTGATTTTTTCCGAAAAAACGCATATACTAATATAGTATGACACGGTACGGCGTGTATTGCAAGAATCTCTTGTTTTTTCTGTGATTTTGACAAGATCACAAATATTTCTAGTAAGGAGAGAGATCGAAACCCTGATCTCATAATACAGCTATGGCGACAAAAGTAGTAAAATTCGGCGGAAGCAGTCTGGCAGATGCCAATCAGATTCAAAAGGCTGCTGCAATCATAAAGGCAGACCCTCAGCGGCGGTATGTAGTGCCCTCTGCACCGGGAAAGCGCTTTTCCGCAGACACCAAGGTAACAGACATGCTCTATGCATGCTATGCTCTGGCAGAACAGGGACTTTCTTTCCAGGCAGAGCTGGAAGCTATCCAGGCACGGTATCAGGATATCATTTCCGGCCTGGGGATGACATTGTCCCTTGCAGAGGAATTCGCTGTAATTGCAGAAAATTTCCGGAAGCGTGCCGGCAAGGACTATGCGGCCAGCCGCGGAGAATATCTGAACGGCAAGGTGATTGCGGCTTATCTGGGCTTCCCGTTTATTGATGCGGCAGAAGTGATTTTTTTCCGCCCGAACGGCGCGCTGGATGATGAAAAGACAGCAGCAACCCTGCGGAAGCGTCTGGAAGATATGCCCAATGCAGTGATCCCCGGCTTCTATGGCTGCGGCGCAGACGGCTATGTCAAGACCTTCTCCCGGGGCGGCAGCGATGTAACCGGTTCTATTGTAGCCGGTGCAGTGAAGGCAGATCTCTATGAAAACTGGACAGACGTTTCCGGTTTCCTGGTAGCAGATCCCAGAATCGTAGAGCACCCGGCTGTAATCCGCACCATTACTTATACAGAGCTGCGGGAGCTTTCCTACATGGGTGCCTCTGTACTGCATGAAGCCGCTATTTTCCCGGTACGCTCTGCTGGTATTCCCATTAACATTCGCAATACCAATGCGCCGGAAGAGCCGGGCACAATGATTGTTCCGGACAGCACTGAGGAAGAGCTCTCTGCCTACACCATTACCGGGATTGCCGGTAAGAAGAACTTTACCTCCATCAGCATTCACAAGGATATGATGAACAGCCAGATCGGTTTCTGCCGGGACGTACTGAATATTCTGGCCGAACACCGCATTCCGTTGGAGCACATGCCGTCCAGCATTGACTCTATGACTGTCATTGTGGATTCGGAGCATCTGAACGGTCTGGAAGAAGAAATTCGCACCGAGATCGTAAAGGCGGTACAGCCGGATATGCTGGAAGCAGAAGACGATATCGCGCTGATTGCCGTTGTAGGACGGGGTATGTGCCGGACACGGGGCGTTGCAGCACGAATCTTCGCAGCACTGGCGCACGCCAGAATCAATGTGCGCATGATCGACCAGGGTTCCAGCGAGTTGAATGTTATCGTTGCCGTAAAGGGTACCGACTTTGAACAGGCAATCCGCTGCATCTACGATATGTTTGTAAATTCTGTCGCATAATTTCGCGATAGTCATAAAATCAGATACGGCAGACGGCTGAGGGTTTCTTTCAGCTGTCTGCCGTTTTTGCGTTTTGTCTGTACGGAACTTCTTTTCTTTGTCCGGAATATGATGATAGCAAGGGCGCGCGCCGCGAGGACGCGAAGTATAACTGCCGAAGCACAGGGCATACTAACAGTACACGAAGCAGAGCACAGACGGGCTGCAATTGCATCCGTTTTGTTTAGCTGCACTGCGATTTTGTATTCTGAAAATTGATTTTTGAAATTCGGACAGAGGAGGGATCTCCATGCTGGTGAAGCGTGGCGAAATTTATTATGCAGATTTAAGCCCGGTGGTTGGCTCTGAACAGGGCGGAATCCGGCCGGTACTTATTGTACAGAACGACATTGGAAACCGGCACAGTCCGACTGTGATTGCAGCAGCGATCACCAGCCGCCGGGATAAGGCAAAGCTGCCCACGCACATTGACGTGCAGGCCTCCAGCTGCGGTCTGACCAAGGACAGCGTTGTGCTGCTGGAACAAATTCGCACTCTGGATAAACGGCGGCTGAAAGACCGGATGGGGGAACTGGATGTGCCGTCTATGACACGGGTGGATCATGCATTGCAGGTGAGTTTTGGTCTGCTGCTTTAATGCGGCCTTTGATGCGAAATAGAAGCAGACAAGTTTGGTGAAAAAGAAAAGAGACTGTAGCTTGAAAAACTACAGTCTCTTTTTATCGGGATAAGTCAGAATATGCCGGCGTCTTATGCAGTTGCCAGATTGTTCAGTTCATTCTGAATCAGTGCATAAGAGACAATCCCTAAACCAAAGAATGTCAGGATAATGTACAGGATACCAGAATTGCTGGAAGGCAGACCACGTTCAACCTTTGCGCGATCCAGGATTTCGCCGCGCTTATACATCCAGTACCAAAGGTAAATACCACAGGTAACGATGGACAGCAAAATAACAATGCCGCCGGATGTTGCGCCAGGATCTCTGGAAAGACGGTTGGTATCTTCTGTCATGGTGTACAGCCAGTACCAACCATAAATGCCGCAGGTAACAATGGAGAGAATGATGCACAATGCAATATTTCTCTGCTGAATGCCGTTACCGGTTGGGGGCATCTGTGTGTACTGGGGCTGTGTCGGCGGTACTGTGCTCTGCGTGTCGGCAGGAAGCGGGGCACCGCAGCTTGCGCAGAAAGCGCCGCCATTTGGGTTGCTCGCGCCACATTTGGGACAATTCATAAAATTACTCCTCCATTTTTCATGAAAAAATTATACCCTTATTATAGCATTCTACTGTCGATTTGTCAATACTTTTTGCAGTATCATTTTTCTTTCTTGTGCAAAAAATCGAAACAGATGGGAAGAACCTGTCGGAACATCGTGTTTTGCCTTTCTCGAAAAAAAGCGGATGGCATATTTGTACATCTGGGTGTGTCAGCAAGGGCTATTTAACGCATAGAAGACGGCAGCAGGAACTCCATTCCCGGCAGATTGCGGAGAATTCCAAACGCAAGCAGCAGCACCACACAGATACAAGCCAGAATCCGTTCAAACCGGCCATTTTTTTGCAGCCATTTCGGATGCCAGATAACACGGATGAAAAGCAAAGGCCCCCAGAGAAGGATCAGCCCTGCCACAGCAACGTTTTCCTGTACAGCGCCGGGAATGTCAAAATGCAGCAGTCGTACAAGAAAATGGGTGATGCCGCATCCGGGGCAGGCAAGCTTTGTGATTCGTTGGAACAGGCAGAAGAGATGAAATGGAGTGAACTGGATTAGCAGATAATAAGCAAAACCAATTCCCAGCAAAATACCTGCACATCGCCACTGCTTGGCATGCTTCTGCCGGTATTGCTGAAATTTTGCTTTCTGCCTGGTTCGCATGATTGGCTGCTCCTTTCGAATAAAACTTTCACAGGGAAATCGGACAAATTTTCATAAAGAATGTGCGGATGTGTTATATTTCCTTTACCGGAATTGCATCAATAATATGCGTCAGAAACTGAATCAATGCAATGGCGTCCATACCGCTGCATTCTCCGTCCCGGAAGCAGTCTGCATTGCGCTGTGCCTGTTCGGAGAGGATGACAGCTCCGGCTACGGTTTTGTTGAGCAGAACAGCATCCGTGAGGTTTACTTTTCCGTCCAGGTTGATATCGCCGCAAATGCCAGCGCTTTCTGTGGCTTCTGTGGTAGTTGTCCGGGTCGTTATGGTGGTCTGTGTGGCGGACGTTGTCACAGTAGTGGCAGTTTGCATGCGATGTGTGATGCTGTATTGTACAAGAGAAACATCACAGAGAGAATTCACATACAGTTCCAGTTTGTCTACATCTTCATCCGGCGTGATTTCCAGTATGTAGCTGTCGCCGTCAAATTGCAGGTCATAATCGGCTCCGTCTGATGTCATGCTGTCATTGAAAAACCAGATAAGATCCATATCGTCATAAAAACCGTCTTCCCGGAGCGTGATGGTGATGGTGTCGCCTGCCTTGGCATTCAGATCATCGATGGGGAAACATTTCAGGGTAGGCCTCGGCCCCGGATCTGTTGTGGTAACCGGAGCTGTGGAGGAAATGGGAATTGTGGTGGTAGTAGTAGTAGTAGTAGTTGTTGTTGTTGTTGTTTCGGTTGTGGTCGTGGTCGGTGTGGTGGTTGTTTCATGCTGCTGTCTGCTGATCAGGTAGGTGCTGCACCATACATCGGGAATGCTGTACACCGCAATGTCGATGTCATCAACAGATTTCTGGACGGTAATGGAAAAGGAGTGTTGGTCTCCTGAAAAAGTTCCTTCATAGAAACCGTCAGACGAGCTGGAATCGTCCAGATACCAGACCGCCGTAAAGTCATCATTTTCCCCGGATTCGGACAAGAGAACTGTTACCGTGTCGCCGGCTTCCAGGTTCAGATTGCTGAGGTGAATCCAGTGCCAGGTTTCTGTTGGTCCTTCCGTTTTGGTTGTTGTTGCAGGAACGGTGGCTTCTGTGGTGGTTGTGGTAGAAGTTGTCGTTGTGATTTGTGTGGTTGTGGTAGTTTCTTCCTGGTAGGTGGGCAGATAGGCATCGGAAAATGACTCGCTGCACCGGATGAAATCCTGCGTCCAGTATAAAACGCCGCTGGAATCTCTTGCCACACCAACGCCGATATAATCGAACTCATACTTTTCGCTGAGAATATTGGCTTTATGGCCGTCGGAATTCATCCAGGCATCCATAACGGCAGCCGGTGTTCTCTGTCCCCAGGCGATATTTTCACCGACGGCTGTCCAGTTGACGGCATAGGTGCCGCTGGTCAGGATGCTGCTGAAGGAAGAGCCGTCCGGGCGCGTATGGGAAAAGGATTCCACGCATTCTTCGGCGCGGACAGAAGCGGCACCGTTCAGGCGCGGCAGCACATACAGTGGCTTTTTCCCCACCTTTTCCCGCTCCTGGTTGACAATGGCCGCCACCTGGTCTGCGTAGGCTTGCAGCTGCGCATCCGTCAGACTGGTGGACACACCGGAAGCTGCAGAAACTTCCAGCGGCGCGGCGGCCGGGAATGAAATGCTTCCGGTGAGTACCAGCACGGCAGCAGTGAGCACAGCAGCTGCGGCAAAAATTTTGGCTTTCCAGCGATTCAGATTCATGAGAATAACCCCTTTCACAAAACGGGCAGAATCCTTGGAAGGATTCTGCTTTGCGAGTGTTCCTTTTCCATAGTATAGCATATTTTTTATGCGTTGTAAAGGAATTGTGCAGAATGTTCCAGGAAATCTGCGGTGTGGTTAAAAGGCGCAGGTGGAGATCCGCTGAGCCAGATTGGAACGAAGCGTATCAAAACAATCACAGCATAATAAAAAATTTATATATTATAAATAAAATAATATATACATAATAACGATTAAGTATTATATTATAAGTGTAGGGGGTTGTATCTCTTTTCCAAATAAGAAAAAAGATTGCAATCAAATATACAAGAGAGAACAAGAAAGGATTTGATATTTATGAAGGGAAAAAAGATGTTATCCCTGCTTTCCGCAGGAACAATCGCTTGTGCAATGCTGGCAGCACTGCCGGTAAGCGCTGCTGGAACCGCCGTAACAGGGGATATTGATCAGGACGGTGTCATCACCGGGCACGATACTGCAATGATTTCTCGTTATCTGGCAGATGATGCATACACACTGACAGAAGAACAACTGAAACTGGCTGATATCAACGGAGACGGTACTGTCGATCAGACAGATGCTGATCTGCTGCATGCCAAGGAAGTATATCCGCTGGGCTATTCTGAATCGTATACCGATTATTACACCAAAAAAGAAATGAAGGTTGTAACTCTGACCAGCATAGATTGGGCGCTTTCCTATTATGCTTATCAGTGCGCAGGTGTTACACCTGAGAATATGGAACAGGTTTTAAGCCTGACACCGGTTCAGCTGAATCTGCTGGATGTGGATGCAGACGGCACCATTGCCATTGCAGATGCATACTACATGCTTTGCGCATATAGCTATTGCTTTGCAGGCCGCGGCACGCCGTATGTAGAAGGCCGGTATGACTTTGTTCTGAAGGACAACGCTAAGGTGAACTATTACGGTGAAAATGGCGGCACTGGCTTGTCTGCCTTCACGGAGGATGTACAGCAGTAAATGTCTGTACGTACAACACCAAGAGATAAAAAAGCGGACAGAATATTCTGTCCGCTTTTTCCTTGTCCGGAGCCGGCTGCAAAATGTGTGTCTAGCTCTCCAGCTGTTTGCCTAAAAACTGGGATGCCGCCTGAATCAAACTGCGCTGGCTGTCGTTGATTTTGCTGCCGTTTTCAGTTTCCAGAAACGCCACTGCTCCGGTGACATCTCCGGCGGTGATAATCGGCATGCAGGCCATAGCAGATTTTTCCATGCCTTCTGCCGGCAGAAACTCCGGCCGCCCGGCTTCGGCAAAATACTGCCGCCGATTTTCCATCAGGTCTTCCAGCTCCGGCGAAACCCGGCGCGCGTTCCATTCCTTTTTGGCTGCGCCGGAAACAGAAACCACGTGGTCTCGGTCGAATACCGCCACCGGACAGCCTGCCAGCCGGTGCATGATTTCTGCCACCTGTGCGGCGCTTTCCCCCATTTCTCCAATGGGGGAATATTTTTTGAAAATGACCTCTCCGTCATTGTTGGTGTAGATTTCCAGGGGATCGCCTTCCCGGATTCGCATGGTTCGGCGGATTTCTTTCGGAATGACAACCCGTCCCAGATCATCAATGCGTCTGACAATTCCTGTTGCTTTCATCTATGGAGTCCTCCCTTGTTTTTTCGCAGTTTTTTTCCTGCGATTCAGACTTATTTTCTGCAAAACCGGAAAGAATATACACTGCCGGAAAATTTCACACAGACATTTTCTGTCCGTGCCGGATTGCAGCAAAACGTCCGCAGAGAGGCTTTGCTTTCTCTGCGGTCAATGACAATGCCCAGAATCCATGTGATAATGGCAATCAGCACGAACGGAATGGGGAATGCCCGGACAGACCAACTGAATGGTTTGCTTATCGTTGGACTTTCCGGCAGAAATGGAGTATTCCTCATAATAGAGGGGGGAATACGAAGAAATGGTGTCCTTATCGGAAACTGAAAAACCTCTCAACTAGGCCGGGGATATTGGTTGCTTAGATACATTTCTTACAGTATTCCACTTTTAATGCAAAATTTCATGGAAGGATCTTGATTCTTTTGCCCGAATATGGTATAATTTGTTTGGAACCAAAGCATGTAATGCGGAAAATATGGTTCTAACAATACGCAAAGGAAAGCAGGAAAAAAGACACTATGAAAAAAGGGAGAATTGTGCCGATTTTAGTGGCACTCATGGCGGTATTAGCAGGATGCAGCAACCAGGAGGAATCGTCTGTCAAGCATAAGCGGGCTTCAGATGCGACAGAAAGCGCACAAACTTCCGTTGTAGAAACAACAACGGAACCAGCAAAACAAGAGCAGGCCGTCGCAGAACCAACAGCAGAAATGTCATTTCAAAGCAGCGGCGCCTCTAATCTGGTCAACTCCGGTATTTGCTGTACAGACGGGGAACGCTATTACTATAGCGACACCAATACCCGGACGCTGTACCAGACGCAAAACGGCACAGCCGATGTAATTGCAGAGCAGTTTTATGGATATTATCTGAATCTGAGTGGGAATACCATCTATTATGCAGATGCCGCAGCAGATAACAGCGTCACTGCCTATGATTTGTCCTCCGGCAGCAGAACTGTTCTCTGCAACATGCATGTGCAGGAGCTGACGCTGTACCAGGAAAAACTTTATTTTACCTGTACGGACGGGGAAAAGAGAACCATCTATCGGATGAACCTTGACGGGAGCGATCTGGAATCCCTGGCAAGCTGCGAAGATTTGTGGTACATGACGATTTATAAGGATGTGATCTACTACGTCAACTATGAAAATGATCAGTATGCGATTCTTTCTATGAAGCTGGACGGTACAGAATCCAGAATTCTCCGCAAGTACAACGCCTCTGACCTTTGTATCGCAGAGGACAAGATTTTCTTTGCAGAACGTGACACGCGGTATCTGTATTCCATGAATCTGGATGGTTCTGATGTACAGCAGCTGAATTCCACATACAGCCGCTGCATCAACTACATGAACGGCCAGCTGTATTATTATGGCAGCGAAGAAAACGGCCGGAATGTGTACAGCTGCGATCTGAACGGAAACGTTACCGGAAAATACACTTCGGGTGCGAAGTTCCTGATGCTGATGGAAGAGGAGCTTTATTATTACGACTGGGATGACGTCCTTCACATTCTGCCCCTCAACAAAAAATCAGAGGAGGAAAATACCTCCCACGGCACCAATATTGTTTCCTACAAACAGGAGGATGTGCTGAAACCTGTCCGCAGCTATCTTGCAAGCAACTGGGCAGGATACACCCTTGACGAAGGAAATATCACAAAGCAGGGCAACACCTGGATCATTCTTCTTTCAGAAAGCGGCGGAAGCAGACAATATCAGCTGATCATTGATCTGACAACCGGAAAAATTACAATTCTCTGTACCACAGAAGACATTCTGCCGGTTTCTGTTTATTTGTACGATACGGCGCCTTCTGTATCGCCGTCTGCTGCACAGCTTTCAGAGGAAGAGCTGGACAGCATTGCAAATAACTGGTGTGGAGAGCATCTTTATGAGCAGGCTGTTGTCTGGCAGCTGGCATACCATGACTATGATAAAAATGGTACTTATGAAGCCTTTGCTATTTGTGGACCTATTGCAGGTTATGCAGTAGGAGATACAAATGGCTATAATATATTTGATGCACTTTTGTTTATCTCTTCATCAGGTGAAGTAACTGAATTGGAGAATGATTCTCAATATCAAGATCAATCTCGAGAGTTTTTTCTTTACGACGGAACAGACTATGTAGATAATTACATGGAATATGCAGGAAAAGGGTATTATGTTCCACATTATCGATCTGGTATCTCTTGGCAACTTATGTATGGTGTAAAAGACGACAAACCTTACGATACTGGTTTCTCAGGTCATATAAGTTTAGATAATGACGGTGACCTGCTGTATACTCCTAATAGCTTATTTTTTGCGTGCCCGGAGTGTAACAATCATGTGGAACACAAGCATATTTTGGCTTATGACGAAACAAGCGGCGAATTGAAATTAGCTGTCAAATACCCGTCCGGAGAAATTGTGAATTATGAGGATTTGCAAGCATAATCCTTCCGAAAATCTTATATTCAGAATGAAATAGCAGACAAAAAGATCCGACAGACGGAATCACAAACCGATGCAGGTAGAAAAAGCGTCACAGTACAATAAAATGTACCGTGACGCTTTTGTTTGCTGTGAAAATATATTGTGCCGCCTGCAAACTGTGGTTTACAGGGGGATGGGAAATTGCGCGGTTTGAAAGGAAGGGGCGCGGATTATTCCCACTCCTCAAATCGCCCTCTAAGTTAAGCAATTTTGTTTAGGATATTTGAGCTGTGGTATCTCAATTATACATTTTGTTCTGTATTGTACTTGGCTGCTGATGCTCCGTTATCATTTTGTTAGCACGTTTGATAATGAGCTGTGCAACTTGTGGAGGCAATGTGTGCCTGGTGGCTTGCTCCTTATTTGGTATTATAGCGCAGGTTGAGGTGGTTTGTCAAGGGGAAAAAACAAATTTCATTAGTAGTTTGAAACGTGGTTTTTCAACATCTGATGATTCTTATAAATACTTGTGAAGCCAATCAGGCATTATCAGTCGCACCCAACTAAAGAAACCACGTTATTTATAATTTATTTACAGCTAAATCGTTAAGACAAACAGACGAGCTTAAATTTGCAAAGGAAATCAAATAAATAACCAAAAACGTAGAATATTAATACATCTATCGCATACACAAAATTTCATATGAGAATATGAAATACGGGCAATTTCAAAGCAATCTTATACCGATAAAGCAAAACAAACATATCAAATTGTCATCCATACAAATTTTCATAAAGAAGCTTGATTTTTCTCTGAAAATAATGTATACTTTTATAAAAGTGCCAAAATAAGTGCAGGAGTGATTATATGCATAAAAAAGAAAACAATTTCAATCAAATAAAAATTGCAAAATTCATTCTAAAAAAAAGTGAAACCTCCAAACAGGAAATCTCATCTAAACTGGGTCTCAGTATGCCGACGGTTTTGCAGAATGTAAAAGAATTGATTCAAATGGGAATGGTAACAGAAACTGGAAAGTATGAGTCTACCGGAGGACGAAAAGCGGCGGTGCTCTCCATTGCAGAAGGATTTCAAACCGCAGTTGGAATTGATATAACCGCCAATCACATCAGTTATGTCCTGATTGATTTTTCCGGAATCATGCTTGCGAAAAAACGCATCAAACAAAGTTTTGAAAACACACCGGATTATCATCAGTTTGTTGCGGATCAGCTTGATCGGTTCTTGCTTGAAAATCATGCAGATCAAGAAAAAATTCTTGGTGTCGGGATTTCTTTGCCTGGTATCATTGATAAAACCCATTCTGTTCTGATCCGTTCTCATGTTTTAAAGCAAAATCATATGAGCTTAAAAGCATTTTCTCAACGGATTCCGTATCCTGTGTTCTATGAAAACGATGCAAATAGTGCATTGTTTTCTGAAATACAGCAGATCAACACGGATATGATCTATCTGTCGCTGAGCAATAGTGTTGGCGGTGCTATTTATCTCAATGGGAAAATTGTAGAAGGAGATCATCATCGAAGTGCAGAATTCGGGCATATGATTTTGGAGCCTAATGGAACGCCTTGCTATTGCGGGAAAAAAGGTTGTGCGGATGCCTATTGTTCTGCCACGGTATTGCAGGCACACGCAGCATCATTGGAGGACTTTTTTGAACAGCTTCAAAAAGGGAATCGAACGATACAGGCAGTTTGGGATCGTTATCTGGAACACCTGTCAATTCTGATTACCAATTTGAGAATGGCATTTGATTGTGATATCATGCTGGGCGGTTATATTGGCGGGTATTTGAAACAATACTTGCCGGAACTCAGTCGCAAAGCGATCCAATACAATCAGTTTGAAGATGATACACTTTATTTGAAATGTTGTACCCATGATCGGGAAGCATCTGCCATTGGTGTGGCAATGACATTTTTTGACACTTATTTAAATAGTTTCTGAAAATTAGAATGAACACATAGCCCTGCGTGAAAGACGCAGGGCTTTTTTGTTTGTTTTGCATAAATCTATTGGTGCGGATTCGGTGAAAAAGTAGAAATGTGATTTTTTTCATAAAAGGGATTGACAAACCAAGAGAAATCTTATATACTGTAATCAGTTAAATAAAACGTTTTATAAAAGTGATTATAAAACGAAACTGCCAAACTACAGAAATGAAAAAGGAGCGATTGTTATGTTACAGCAGGTTATGACCAATTCGAAGGAAATCACATTCAGAGAGGTACCAGTACCGGAAATCACAGCCGATCAGGTTTTGATCAAGATCATGAAGATCGGTGTATGTGGTTCGGATATCCATGTGTATCATGGGAAACATCCATTTACCAAGTATCCGGTGACACAGGGACATGAAGTATCCGGAGAAATTGTGAAACTGGGCGAGCACGTGACAGGCTTTTCGATCGGGCAGAAAGTCACGATTCAACCGCAGGTCGTATGTGGAAAGTGTTATCCATGCCGGCATGGCAAGTACAATCTTTGCGAAGAATTAAAGGTCATGGGATTTCAGACAACTGGAACGGCATCGGAATTTTTTGCAGTGGATGCGAAAAAGGTAACGGTTCTTCCGGAGAAAATGTCTTATGACGAAGGTGCAATGATCGAACCGCTTGCCGTTGCGGTACACGCAGTCAAGCGTGCCGGTGATGTCAAAGGCATGAAAATTGCAGTATTGGGAGCAGGCCCGATCGGAATTCTGGTTGCACAAACTGCAAAAGGTCTGGGAGCAGAAAGTGTGATGATCACAGATGTCAGTGATCTCAGACTACAAAAAGCAAAAGAATGTGGTGTTGATTTCTGTATCAATACCAAGGAAAAAAATTTCGGGGAAGCAATGGTTGAAAATTTGGGTTTGGATAAGGCAGATGTGATTTATGACTGTGCCGGAAATAATGTTACGATGGGACAGGCAATTCAGTATGCAAGAAAGGGCAGCACCATTATTTTGGTTGCTGTATTTGCAGGAATGGCAAAAATCGACCTTGCGGTTCTGAACGATCACGAATTAGATCTGAACACTTCCATGATGTATCGGAATGAAGATTATGTGGAGGCAATTCGATTGGTCAATGAGGGAAAGGTTACATTAAAACCGCTGATTTCCAAGCATTTTGCATTTCAGGACTACTTGAAAGCGTATGAATACATTGATGAAAACCGCGAAAGCACCATGAAAGTTATCATCGACATTCAAAAATAAGAAGGAAAAGAGGTGCCGTAATGAAAGAGCGTGACACAAATATCAAAATACCCTTTCTCAGTAAATTTGCCTATGGCATGGGAGATGTCGGCTGTAATTTTAGCTGGATGTTTGTCGGGAATTTTTTGATGATCTTCTATACAGATATATTTGGAATCAGCATGAGTGCGGTAGCCTCTTTGATGCTTTTTTCCCGATTTTGGGATGCGATCAATGATCCGATTGTTGGAAGTCTGACCGACCGGACAAATACACGCTGGGGACGATATCGTCCCTGGCTGCTGATCGCTGCTCCATTGACTGCAATTGTGCTGATGATCTCTTTCTGGGCACATCCAGATTGGAGCGATCCGGCAAAGATCATCTATATGACCGTGACCTACTGCATTTTGGTTTTGGGTTATACTTGTGTCAATATTCCCTATGGAACGTTGTGCGGTGCGATGACACAAAATATTGAAGAACGTGCGAAGATCAATACGTTTCGTTCTGTCAGTGCGATGATCGCCATTGGGATTATCAACATCATTACGCTGCCTCTGATTTCTAAGCTGGGAAACGGCAGCAATAAGCGAGGATATTTTCTGGTTGCGGTGTTGTATGGTGTCATTTTTGCAGCCTGTCATATTTTCTGTTTTGCCAAGACCAAAGAAGCAGTGACAATTCCGGAAAAGAAGAAAATTCCAATGAAACTGCAAATTCAGACAGTCCTTCAAAATAAGCCGTATTTGCTGGCACTGCTGGGACAGTTTTTGTTTGGTATCACTCTTTACGGAAGAAATGCAGATGCACTGTATTACTTCAAGTATGTGGAAGGTACAGAATCTTTGTTTACCGTTTATTCAACTGCAATCGTGTTGCCTTCGATCATTGGTGCAGGATTATTTCCGATCATTTTCAAATGGACTGGAAATAAAGGACGAGCTGCCTCTATTTTGGCTTTTGGGACAGGTCTTTGTATGGTATGCCTGTTTTTATTCAGTCCTGTAAAAACACCGATTCCGTTTTATCTTTGCTCTGGTCTGACACAGTTCTTCTTTGCTGGATTCAATACGGCAATCTATGCAATTATTCCAGATTGTGTGGAATATGGAGAATGGAAAACGGGTGTTCGGAATGATGGATTTCAATATGCCTTTATTTCACTTGGAAATAAAATTGGCATGGCAATTGGAACCTCTGTTCTGGCAGCCGTGCTAGGAGCAGCTGGCTTTACGGCAAATGCACAGCAAAATGAAACTGTACTGACAATTATGAAGCACAGTTTTTCCACGATTCCAGGTACTCTTTGGATCGTGACGGCAATTGTGTTGTTTTTCTATCGGTTAAACAAAAAATCCTACAACAAAATCGTTGCTGAGATCAAGGAAAGGGGTAACCAAAATGTTTGACGGAATTGCACTGGGAGAAATGCTGATCGATTTTACCATGCAGGGTAGAAATGAACAGGGGCAGCGTGTCTTCGCACAAAACGCCGGCGGTGCTCCGGCAAATGTCATGGCTGCTATGGCAAAGCTAGGGGCAAGAACCGCCTTTATCGGCAAAGCCGGAAATGATATGCACGGCAGATTCCTCAAGGAAACGCTGGAGCAGTGTGGAATTGACAGCACTGGTTTTACGTTGAGTGAGGATTATTTTACAACATTGGCTTTTGTTGATGTCAAGCCAGACGGAGAACGGGAATTTTCCTTTGCCCGAAATCATGGTGCAGATAAGATGCTGGAAAAAGAGGAAGTTCCGCTGGAACTGATTCGCAACAGCAGAATTTTGCATCTTGGTTCGATTTCACTGACAGATGAGCCGGTACGCAGTACCACCCTGTTTGCTGTACAGAAAGCAAAAGAAGCTGGATGTGTGATCTCTTATGACCCGAATTATCGTGCCTCTCTCTGGAAATCGGAGGAACTTGCCAAAAAGCAGATGCGGAGCATGGTACAGTACGCAGATCTGATGAAGATTTCAGAGGAAGAAACCATGCTGCTCACTGGTGAGAGCGACTATCAGAAAGCTGCGGAACTTCTGATGCAGAGCGGTGTAAAAATAGTGGTCGTAACACTTGGAAAAACAGGTGCCTACGTCCAGACCAGACAGGGCGGACAGCTGGTAAAAGGATTCCAGAACAAGGCGGTAGATGCGACTGGTGCAGGCGATGCCTTTTGGGGTGGATTCTTGTTTCAGTTCAGCCGCTGCGAAAAAGCACCGGAAACGATCACGACAGAAGAAGCGGCAAAGTTTGCAGACTTTGGAAATGCAGTGGCAAGTGTCTGTGTCCAGAAACACGGTGCAATTCCGGCGATGCCGGACATGGCACAGACACTGGAACAATTGAAAGAAGAGAGGTTATGAGCATGAAGTTACAGGACAATGCAACGGGATTTCAGCATCTGGGTTTTCCGACGAATGATTTAGCGGAAACGGTTGCCTTTTATGAAAAACTTGGATTTGCGGTAGCTCTTCGTACTTATAATGAAGAGGCAGGAGAAGCAGTTGCGTTTTTGCAGTTGGGAAATCTGATGCTGGAAATTTATGAAAATCATCAGGCACCAATGCAGACTGGAGCGTGGGATCATCTAGCAATCGATGTCAAGGATATCGAAGCAGCTTATCAAGAAGTCTGTTCATTGGGTCTGAATAATCAGAAGGATACGATTCATTTTCTGCCGTTTTGGGAGAATGGTGTAAAGTTTTTCAAAATCACAGGACCGAATCGTGAAGTGATTGAGTTTAGCCAGATCCTTTAAAAATACAATCGGGAACCGCCACAGTAAAATAATAACTGTGGCGGTTCTTGCTATGGGGCATAACATAGTTTATTAGATTAATAGCAGAATAGCAAAAACTTACGTAAAAATTAACTGGATAATGGCATAAAATCCGTCTTAGGATTCACTGAAAAGAGCTTTTATCGTTTTCTGATCAATATTTAATTTTGACATCTATTTTTCCCCCCCCATTATTACTCAGATACACGTTTGCCTTGGGCAAATGAGCTATTAAACTTGTTCATACTCTTCATAGCTATTTTCATAGCCTTTACCGCTTTTTCAGTATTTTTTATTTGCGTTGTTATCTGCTTTTTTTCTTCCTTGTCCACAACATTAGCCTTGAGCCGCAATTCGACAAGCCCTTTTTCAATATCGGCTATATTTTGAACATACTGCTCATATACTGTGTTCGAGTATTCTATATCATGTTCGTCATTCAGGAATATCTCTCGAACAGAAACCATAAGCTTAGCAGATTGCAGTATCATATCTTTTTTTCCGAGGATCCCAGCAGCACCGACTGCTCCGCCAACTCCTGCACCAACACCAAGTCCGAGAACTGCTCCACCACCTACAATAGCCATAGTGCCGCCTGCCATTCCTAATCCACCTGCAGCGATAGCTCCGCCACCAAGATATGCCAGACACGCACTTGTCAATGCAGCTCCGCTTAGTCCTGCAAAATTAGAGCCTACAAGGGCAACTGCAATAGCTGGTGCAAACGCTCCTGCGGTAGCAATAGCAGCAATGACTACTCCGGCAGTAATAGCGATACTTTTGATAGCATTTTTCAAGACCTCGTTTAATTCACGGATAACTCTATCGTAACATTTTCTTAGTCTTGATATATAACCTTTCTGATAAAAGCTTTCTGTAAAAAAGCTATCAAGAAACTTATCACCATCTGATTTGCTATATCCGACCAGCGGCAAATGCAGTTCCTTGTATTTCGTACTCGGCACTTCATTTCCTTTTTTATCAATTTCAGTACTGAGAGGATAATATGGTTCAAAAAGCATAGCTTCCAGAAGCACAAGCCTAAACCATGGCAGTTCAGGAGAATTTGCATTAACTGCATCATGCAATTCCTGTATAGAATACCAGTGCAGAACGGCAGTTTTATCATCAACAAAAGAAGAAAATCCTTCTTCCATATAGTGTTTCCATTCTTCCAGCCACTGACTTCTCAAATCAGTCTTTTTACCGTTGCGTTTCACATCGTTGACGGTCTTATACATTTCAAGATTATACAGTATCTCTGTCTGTGCTAAAGTCAGACCAAATTTTCCAATATCCATACCATCTCCGATCATGTTATATATGTTGTTATCGGTTTCTGTGAAAGTATTACGTTTGATATCTTCATACATCTGCTTTATCAGCTTGACATTACGCACTTTAAGATAATTCGTTATCTCGCTGCCGATCGCAACGGCAAATCTTCCGACACCAACATAATTAACGGATACAAAGTATTTTTGTGAGATAACTGCTTCTGCTATATCAATGGTAGAGAAAACAGCACTTGAAATAGTCAGCATTCTTGTGATAGTCGGATTACCAAAAGGCTTTACACTATCCCAATCAATATCTCTCAGGCGAATATCTCCAACAGAAGAGCAATTAAGAGATTTCAAAGCCATAGCAAATCTTCTGATAAAATAGAAACTACGTACGATACAATCATTTGCCATAACAGGTATCGCCTGCTTGCCTAACTCTGCAACAACACTAAGCTCGCCACGCAAATCAAACTTGATGACTGTATCTTTAATGATTTTTCCGTCCGCATCATGCTGAGCAAATATCGTTCCGTTGAAAACCTTAGAGAGAAAAACGGACAACTTATTATCTCCAACTTTCATATTTTTGAAAATTGGCAGTACAGATAGCTCTTTTGCAAGCGATAAAATCGGGCCAGGGATACCTGTACCTCCTGTAATACCTGCTGTACTGCTGGATCCTGCCATATCACTGACAAGATGAAAGAACCATACAACAGCTCCCTTGAATAACTTATCGGGAATATCGTCACCTATGAATGCCCTGCTTTTATCGGGTACGGGTACTACTTTGAACAAACCGTCTACATCTGTACCATAAGACATCCCTGTGAACTGTGTCAGCAAAGAGAAGATTAATCCGACAATCGTAGGGTGATGAGCAAAATCTCGGAGATGATGCTGTAATCCTCCACCGAAGTCTGGTGTGTTTCCATCGCAGGGTATGGGAAATTTCTCTTCAAGGAACTTAACTGCATTTTTTAGACCATCACCCTTGAATCCGAGGAGATTCGCTGTTTTTTCTACAAAGCCGTCAACTTTATCACTTGCAAATACTCTGCCTTTTTTGAGACTGAAATCGCCTACCCAGAGTATATCGAGCATACCACACAGAATACCAGAAGCAACTGCAACAAGATAGTCCCACTTATCAGCCTGACTTGAAAGAAGTTCGATTTGCTTATCAAGGTCGTATATAACAGCATCCAAATCATTACGAGCAATGTTTTCTATTAAAGTAACTTTAACCTCTATAGCATGATTATCCATAATTGCCATCCTTTATCGCAAACACCCATTCATTATATATATTATACTGTATTTTCATGAATAAGTCAATCAAGATAAGCTTATTTTTTACAAAAAAAGGCTGTGCCTGATACATTTAAGCACAGCCTTAATGTCAAATCATCTCACACATACACCATATCCGCATACACCGCCTCTCTCGCACACAACTTAAACATATTCTCCAAACCTTGAGCTTTGCAGAGATCACCAACAGCAAGTGACTGCTGATATTCCTTATCGTCAGCTTTCCACTTTTCAACCTGTCTTTCCATAGCATTTTCCACTGCCTTATCAAGTTCAGTCAGATAACTCAGAATTTCGCCGTTATTTACAAGTTTTCTCAGTCTGTCCTTGCGGTACTCCGCAGAATAATGCAGGTGATACTTGATATGCTCGGAACGGAATGCTGTTACTGTTGGCTCAGTATCAACTGTATTGTGTGTAACGGTAAGTGCATTGGTATCCAACACCCAGACCGACTTGTTTTTGCCGATCACCTGAACTTTGTCTTTGCTTCTGATAATCATAAAATTTTTCTCCTCATTCCAAATTCTTGCTTTTTATTGTGCTGTTGTATCTGAACTGCTGATAGTCGGAACTTAATCCACAAGCAGAGATAAAAGCCTTGACTTTTTTCAGTTCACGGGAAAGTTCTTCCTCACGGCTAATACGCTTTGATTCCGCTTTTAATTTATCACGGGAAAAATGACGCCTATCTTCTTCTTTCTTTTTGTAATCAGCCAGTTCCGAAGATACCGCATCAAGCCTTGCTTTCAACGTATTACGCTCCTGTATGGCTTCATCTCGTTCTCTGCAAAGCTTTTTCGTCTGTTTTTGTGAAATCACTTCTTTTTTGGCAAGTGCAGTTACATTTTCCCAATCTTCCTTGGAAACTGTGATTTTTCCACCGAAAACCGTTTTGCCTGTTACAACGCTGTCGATTTCTTTCAGCTTGACGTGCTTTTTGGCTGCCTTTTCAAGTGCTGCGTTGATTTCTTCTTTTTCAGTAATGATCTGAGCTTTTTCTTCTTCAAGCTGCCGGATTCTATCCTGATGCTCGCCGTATTCCTCGGTGGTATAGCTGTACCCTCTGGACTTCTTCGGCTCTGCAATTTCAACACCATGAGCCTTGCAAATCTGGTGCAGGATTTCCCACTCTGTTAAACGCCAGCGGTTGATCGCATTTGCACCTTTGCCGTACCCCATTTCTTCGAGAGCTTTCGCCATAGCATTTCGGGTATCTAAACCATTGCTGAAATGCCCCACTGGAATATAGTCGATGTGCAGATGGGGAGTTGCTTCATCAAGGTGCATCACAGCATTGAACACATAGAAATTCGGATTTCTTTCTGAAAAGCCCTCCATGTACTCCCGTAAACAGGCAACAGCAATCTCCGAATCGGGAGTACCGACACCTGTATCATCTTTTGTCCCGATCTGGACTAAGTCTTCATAGAAACTCTTTTGCTTATTTGTCCCAGTGATAACACTTGCACTCGGTTCACGGCTGAACAAGTGATGAAAGTAGTCTGGGATACGGCGGTCATTTCGTTTCTGACGGGCATTGTATCTTTCTACTGCATCGCTGAAAAGAATATCATAAGCATCACGCAAATTCTGATGCACAAATGTAATGTTGTCCGCTGTTCGGGAACTGTCGATATTTTTGGCAGCAAATGCACGGTTGTTGTGGGACAAGCTGCCCTTGCCCTGACACATTGAGATCGTCTTTTGACACATAGAAACACCTCCCTTCCTTTTTAAATTGACCCTCTGACGAGGGAATGCCCTATGGGCAAAACGGTTTGCAACGATACGGAGATCGGCAAACCGAACGGCTCGGAGAGCCGAGTTACCTGCGGAATGCCGCCGGTAACCCCATAGCACTTTCGACAGCCTTACGGACTATCAAAAATGCTATCGGGGCTCTGCGAGGCTTGAACGGCGGATAAACCGCCAACGCCGTGACGATGTGTGACGATGGTGACGATGATTACACCGCTCACAAAACATCGTCACGACCGTCACGGACTGACACGCCAACCACTTGAAATTTACTCTTTTGATAACAAAGAGAAGAAAATCATGCGTCCGCTGTGGTTACGCTTATTCGTGTATCGAATGCTATAATCATTCATCAATCTGCCTGCATTGACATTGAGTTTCAGCGAAACCACATTGGGCTTGATGTCAAGCTCCAGCTTTTCGATAAGCTCGGTCGCCGTACCCTCCCAAATCAGATTATCCGCATTGATGAAACCGCCTATCGCTTCAAGCACAGGTTCAGGCGGCTCGGTGTATTCGGGAGACTTCTCTCCGCTCAGTTCCCAGCACAGCGTTTCTTTGTTTCGGGAGAGCATAAACTCCTTGTCCGACTGATCTCTGCCCGATACCTCAATCGTTGCGTCACTGTCGGAACGCTTGCTCTTGCACTTCTTCTCGAAATGTGATATAATTATTATTGTTAGAATAATTTTTTTTTGGGGGGGAGCTTCATGAAGTTTGAATTGAATGATTTCCATAGAAACACATCTGATGAAGAATTACTCAATGACTTAAAAGCGGTTAGCAACATTATCAATAAAGACACTGTAACAATGGAAGAATACAATCAGTATGGAAAATATCATTCAACAACATTAACAAGAAGGTTTGGATCATGGTTTCTTTGTCTGCAAAAAGCACAATTGCAAATGTCAAGATCTAAAATTGGAATATCAAATGAGGCTTTATTTGATAATATTGAAAAAGTTTGGATAAGACTCGGAAAACAGCCTTCATATACACAGATAGAAGAATATGGTGAATTCTCAATTGGTACATATACCAAAAGATTTGGAGGGTGGCGTAAGGCTCTGGAAGCCTTTGTAGATTACGTTAACTCCACTGAAATCAAAATAGATGAATCAGAACCGACAAGCGATACTACAAGTGATGTTGCTAATCATATAACCAGAAGGGATATTAATTTAAGAATGCGTTTTATAGTTATGAAACGTGACAATTTCAAATGCTGTATGTGCGGTCGTTCTCCTGCGACAACTCCAGGGTTAGAATTACACATCGACCACATTATTCCGTGGTCAAAAGGCGGAGAAACCGTGATTGATAATTTGCAAACGCTATGCAGTGATTGTAATTTAGGTAAAAGCAATCTGTCAGAAACAGAATAATTGAAATAATGACTGCCCGACCTCTGCCGAAGCAGTGGTCATAGGGGCGGTCATTTCTCTTTCGTGGGTCTTCCTCTATCTCCTTTCAGACCATTCAGAGTTGCCCCGATAAGCTGTATCGTGGACAGCAGCTCATCGTCCACAGCAGAGCCGTTCTCTATTCTTTTCAGTTCGCTGAGGACTTCGGCAAGCTGATTTTTCAGAGCTTTGTATACTCTCGGATTGCCCTGCACTACCACATCACGGCAGAGAAGCCTTTTTACGATGTAGTCCTGTTTGGTCAGTCCTGAAAGTGCCACTGCTGAATTTATCAGCTTTTCTTCTTCGGGAGATACCCGAAATCCGATGGTTCTGGAACGAAATCTGCCTTTGCTGTCAAGGTTTTTCGCTGACATTTGCGTTATCTCCTTTCTTCAACTCACTGAGTTTATTCGCCATTTCCGCCTGTTTCGACGGAAACAGATGTGCATAGCGGTATGTGATCTCAATGCTCTCATGTCCCACACGATCTGCAATAGCAACAGCCGAAAACCCAAGTTCGATCAGAAGCGAAACATGGCTGTGACGCAGATCATGGATACGGATACGTTTCAAACCCGTTTCTTTTACCCCTCTGTCCATCTCGTGATGCAAATAACTCTTGGATATTGTGAAAATACGCTCATCTGATTTCTGATCGTAAAGCATACGGAGATAGTCCTGCATCTCCTCACAAAGAAAATCAGGCATTTCAATGGTACGGTTGCTTTTCTTGGTTTTAGGCTCTGTAATAACGTCCTGCCTCTTGATACGCTGATAGGACTTGTTAATGCGGAGCTTTCGATTCTGGAAATCAAAGTCCTCTGGTGTGAGAGCCAACAGTTCGCCAAGACGGATACCGCACCAATACAGCATTTCAAAGGCATAAAACGAAACTGGTTTGTCCATCATGACCTCTGCGAACTTCTTATACTCCTCCTGCGTCCAAAAGAGCATCTCACGGTTCTTAGCCTTTCCCATATTGCCTGCCTTGGCTGCAGGATTGCTCGGAAGTCCGTAAAACTTGACCGCATAATTGAACACAGCACTGAGCTGATTGTGGAGCGTTTTCAGATACACAGGTGAGTAGGGCTTGCCTGTCTTGGTCGAACCTTCGAGCATTTCATTCTGCCACGCTATCACATCTTTGGGCTGAATATCGCACATCTTTCTTTTCCCGAAGAATGGGATCAGCTTTGTGCGGAGAATATGCTCCTTGGTGTGCCATGTGTTCTCTTTCAGACGCTTCTTCATATCATCGAAATAGATGTCCGAAAAGCTCTCAAAGGTCATATTAAGGCTCGATTCTGTCTTGTTCATCTGCTCACGCTCCCACGCCTGAGCTTCCTTCTTTGTGGAGAAGCCACGCTTCTGTGTCTGTTTGCGTTCTCCACGGCTGTCAGTGTAGCGGTAGATCACACGCCACTTGCTGCCGTCCTTATAGACTGACATCGTATCACTTCCTTTCGCTGTCCTCGGCAGAACCGCCGTAGCAAGTCCTTTCGAGGAAGTAGTGTCTGTTCACTCTGCCTGAGATCGTGATATATCCCTTGGCTTCAAGCTCCTTGTTGAGCTTCTGCACTATCTTATAAGCATAGGATTTAGATACATCAAGTTCCCTGGCAACATCTTCTACTCTCATAAAATTTTTATCTGTCATTTAGAGTATCTCCTTTCTCTGACTTAACTCTAAATCGTTAAGTTCTGATTTTATTATACTAAACATATACTGTTATGTCAAGTATAAAATTACTAAACATTTTTATTTCTACTATCTTGACAAACACTAAGCATATATGTTATAATTAATTTGTGAAATATGGCGGCGCAAATCGTCAGCCGATTGAAAATGGAGGGCAACAATATGGCAATTGGTGAAAGAATCAGGTTTATCAGAAACCTCAGAGGTATGACACAAAAGTTCCTTGGATTGCAGGTCGGCTTCACGGAACGAACAGCCGATATTCGTATGGCGCAGTATGAATCAGGTTCGAGAACACCCAAAGCCGATTTGGTGAAACAGCTTGCCGATGCACTTGACGTATCGGCCGAAGCTCTGAACGTCCCGAACATCGACAGCTACACAGGTCTTATGCACACGCTGTTTGCGTTAGAGGATTTATACGGCTTCAAGATCGACCGTCTGGACGGAGAAATCTGTATCCGCATCAACAGGCAGAACGGCTCAACCTTTGCAAAAATAACAGGTCTGCTCGAACCCTGGGAGGAAATGGCTCAGAAGTACCGCAATGGGGAGATCAGCCGTGAGGAGTACGACCAGTGGAGATACAGGTATCCGAGATCAGAAGCAGAGCGAAACGAAAAATGCTTGAAAGAATATAGAGGAGAGTAAATATATGTATACAGTTTCCGAACGTGATATGTTAATGTCAATTATTGCTGTTCTTGAAGATGATAATAAAACCGATTTATCAGCTATTTTGCAAGTTTCAAAGTTTGTATACGAACCTCAATATGAATTCTCAGGCATAATATCATACCAGCATAACCTATATGCAAGTTTACGTGTACCAATAAAATGTAGGAAAATAGTTCAAGATAATCTTTCTACACTGTCGAATATAGCCTGTGATTTGTATATTGATGATGAAGATTATTACTTTAGAGGAATAAACAATGTTGGAATCCTTCCAATACAAACTGAGGATATAGAATATGAAAACAAACGCTTCGTTATGGAGAAAGACAGTATCTTCTCCAATTTCATCAAATTTGTTATCAATAATCAAGAATTAAACGATCTACAGAAGAAGTACTTATTTGAAGCTTGCGAATGCGGAGAAAACAATAATTTGCTTTCAGCTACAGTAATGTTGGGTGCTTCTGCTGAAATGTTACTATTAGATTTATGTGATGCATACAAGAATTACCTGGATAAGCAAGACGATGCAACAAAAGCAGATGCGTTTGAAAAAAGAGTTGTAAAAGCAAGATGCGCTCATGATAGATTAACAGAATTTCTAAAACGTGCCAATGCAGATAAAGAACACTTTATGAATCTTGGATTTGAAGATATTAATATGAATTTTAATTTCTTTGACATCATCAGACAAACAAGAAATAATAGTGGACACCCAACAGGTAATAACATAACAGTTGAGCAGTTTAAAATGATACTAACAAGTTATCAGCACTTTCTTCCCATAGTACTGAAAGCTATAAAAGAATTGAACAAATAGCAAAAAGAGCTATCCGATTCAAATACGAATCAGATAGCTCTTATCTTTTCAGACAATATTTATGTTACTGTTGTCGATGATAGAGAATTGTTGCCAAAACGTTGCCATTCAGCTTGACTGTGCCACGAAAAGCACGGTATTACGTCGTTTCAGCAAGTGTTTGCATTATTCCCACTCGATCGTAGCCGGCGGCTTTGTGGTAATATCATACACAACGCGGTTGATATTCTTTACCTCATTGACGATTCGCGCAGAGATCACTTCCAGCACCTCATACGGAATCCGTGCAAAGTCAGCGGTCATAAAGTCGGTTGTTGTCACGCCGCGCAGTGCCAGCGTGTAATCATAAGTTCTGCCATCGCCCATAACGCCCACAGAACGCATATTGGTCAGAACGGCAAAGTACTGGTGGATGCTCCGATCCAGTCCAGCCTTTGCGATTTCTTCCCGGAAAATCCAGTCAGCATCCTGGAGAATGGACAGCTTTTCGTCTGTGATTTCGCCGATAATACGGATTGCCAGACCCGGCCCCGGGAAAGGCTGCCGCCATACCAGATTTTCCGGCAGACCCAGTTCGATTCCCAGCTGCCGTACCTCGTCCTTAAACAGCAGGCGCAACGGCTCAATGATTTCCTTGAAATCCACATAATCCGGCAGGCCGCCTACATTGTGGTGAGACTTGATCACAGCTGCATCGCCGGTGCCGCTTTCGATGACATCCGGATAAATGGTGCCCTGTGCCAGGAAATCGACTGTGCCCAGCTTCTTGGATTCCCGTTCAAAGGCGCGGATAAACTCTTCACCGATGGTCTTGCGCTTGGTTTCCGGATCCGAAACCCCGTTGAGCTTTTCCATGAAAGCAGCCTTTGCATTGACACGGATGAAGTTGATATCCTTGTCAGAGAAAGCGGCTTCTACCTCATCGCCTTCATTTTTCCGCAGGAAGCCGTGATCTACGAAGATGCAGGTCAGTTTCTTGCCCACAGCCCGGGAGAGCAGCGCCGCACAGACAGAGCTGTCTACACCGCCGGACAGTGCCAGCAGCACTCTGCCGTCACCCACTTTTTCCCGAATCTGGGCAATGGCAGTCTTGGCATAATTGCCCATGGTCCAGTCACCGGTACAGCCGCAGACATTTTTCAGGAAGCTGTCCAGAATGGTAAGACCGCACTGAGTGTGGTTTACTTCCGGGTGGAACTGTACGGCATACAGCTTCCGCTCCGGATTTTCCATAGCAGCAACCGGGCAGTTTTCCGTGTGTGCAGTAACGGTAAAGCCTTCCGGTGCCTTAGAGATATAGTCCGTGTGGCTCATCCAGGAGATTGCCTGTTCCGGCAGTTTCTCGCTCTGAAACAGAGCGCTGGATTTGTCATAAACGGTTTCTGTTTTACCGTATTCAGAGGTAGTGCAGGTGGTAACAGTTCCGCCCAATGTGTACGCCATCAGCTGACAACCGTAGCAGATACCCAGAATCGGAATTCCCATTTCAAAAATTTCTTTTGCAATGTGGGGAGATTTTTCGTCATAAACGCTGTTCGGGCCGCCGGTGAAGATAATGCCCACCGGTTTCCGCGCTGCGATTTCTTCCAGCGGTGTGGTATAGCGGATTACTTCGCAGTAAACACCGCATTCCCGCACGCGTCTGGCAATAAGCTGATTGTACTGACCGCCGAAGTCCAGTACCAGAACCAGTTGATTTTTCATAGATTTCGAGTCCTTTCTGTGCAAGATGCACGCCTTTCTATTTATTATGCCATTTTTTTTCGGAAAAAGCAAGTATATTTTATGAAGGAAAGAAAAAAGCCGCAAATAACTGCTGTCTTGCCTGTGCAGCGCTGCATTTGGCATAGAAAAAGCACCGCAAAAATTCCTGCGTGGAATCTTTGACAGTGCGGTTTTCAATTATTCTCAGCATTTTTCTACTGTAGTTTCTGCAATGCATGTTTGTTTTATCTGCTGCTGCCGCTGCATGTGCGGCTGTTTCAAATGTGCCTGCTGCTGTGCCTCTGTTGTCCATTGCTCCGTCAGCAGAATCTGATCCGGATTTTCCTCCGAAACACAGTAGTCGTATTGGAGACAGCCGGCTTCCTGCCGGGTGATTTCCGGAATGCGCGCTTCCTGCACAGCCTGCAAAAAAACGTTTCGTTTTCCGGGAAAAGCAGTGTAGGTGATATGCAGGGTCAGGGGATGCGCCGTATCCTGTTCCCGTTCCTTTCGCTTGGTCAGGACGGAGACAAACCGGACGTGCTTGTCCAGCAGGTCGCCGATGATGCCCACGCCTTTTCCCATGGTGAAGGCGGCCACAATAGTACCAATGCCCAGTCCTTCCAGGTGCCCCAGAAAGAAAAAGGTCAGACAAGCCGTTACCGCCAGACAGGTGACATCAAAGCCGATTTTGATCCGCGGATAGCGAACGTGTGTAATATCGGCCAGTTCCCGGGGAAAGAGATCTGTGGGAATAATGGGAAGACCGCAGCGGTTGGAAAGGGCAATGCCAATGCAGATCAGGACATAGCTGATCACAAAATACAAGATGCGCCAGGGGAGTGCCGTGGAGAGAATCGGGAGCCACAGCTCGTGGAGATCCAGCAGTTCGCCAAAGACAAAGCCCACCACAAAGCTGAACAGATAAGAAGGCACAAACTTTCGGCGCAGAATCATCAGACTCAGTACCAGCAGCCCCTGAAACAGATACGTCCAGGTGCCCAGGGAGATTTTCGGGAGCACCTCGGAAAATGCAAATGGTACACTGGAAATTGCCGAGATGCCGGCACCAGAATAGAGCATCAGCACAACGCCGAGGCTGTTGATGCAGACGGCAACAAGCAGTGCCAGCTCGCCCCGGAGCGTGCGCCCGGTAAACGGCACTGTATTTTTATTCATGTAAAATCCGACCCTTCCTGCAAATATGTTTCCTCAAAATCCCGTTTTTGTTCGCGTGTGCAAAGATGTAGCATTAGTAAATCCGATATTTTTTGTTGTTGTGGGTGTGTGTGCTGATGACCATTCCCAGGGCAATATACATGCTGACCGTTGCGGTGCCGCCGGCGCTGATGAAAGGGAGCGGTACGCCGATAACCGGTGCAACTTTCAGCACCATGCCGATATTCATGACGCAGTGGATAAACAGCATTGAGAATACGCCGGTGCAGACAAACAACCCCAGCTTGTCCTGGGCGCGGTGGCCGTCATACAGTACTTTCAGGCAGATGAAGGCCAGCACCAGAACAACAGCCAGTGCGCCTACAAATCCCAGCGCCTGGCCAACCTGTGCAAACATAAAGTCGTTGTGAATTTCCGGAACGGTGACATAGCTGTCTTTCCCGGAAAACAGTCCCACGCCGAAGATTTTCCCGTGTGCCAGCGCTTCCAGGCCTCTGTCCTGCTGATATTCGATGTTTTCCGGATCTGTTCCCGGATGAATCAGAACCAGGATACGCTTCTTGTGAGTTTCGCCCAGGAGAAAATTCCACACGGCGAAGAGCACCACCGGAATGGCCACCAGAAAGGCCAGGACATATTTCCATGAAATCTTCGCCGTGCACAGCATAAAGAGAAAAATTACTGCAAAGACAATGGCTGTACCATAGTCCCCCTGCAGGGCAATCAGCCCGGTAGGAATGGCACCGTGGATGCACAGGAGCAGCATGTGCAGGGGCTTGTTCATATTATCCTCATCCTTGGCCAGATGCAGCGCAAAGGTGAGGATAAAGGCCAGCTTCAGTACTTCAGACGGCTGGAACTGGATAAATCCCAGGTTCAGCCATGCCTGGTCATCGGCGCCGGCACGCTTGTGTCCCAGTGCTGTAAAACAGAGCAGGGTAAGCACCAGCGCAATCGGCGCATAAAGGAACCAGAGTTGTGCAATTTTATGATAATCCACAATAGACAGGGTAATGACACAGGCCAGACCCAAGCCGCAGGAGAGCAGCTGAGTGCGGTAGTAGCTGGCTCCCACTGCGCTGGAAATGCCGTTTTGCCAGATGGAGTAGAGCAGCAGAATGCTGAGACCGGAACACAGTACGGCGGCCAGCAGCAGGGACTTGTCCAGGCCGCGCCAGTACTGTAGGAACCAGCTGGGTTCCTTTTCCTTTTTTTTGCCCCGGAGAGAGGGCGTGTATTGTCTGTTCATGAAAAATCCTTTCGTTAGGAGGCTGACCAATATTTCCGGTCCAGGCTCCGGAACTGCGCAGCCGCGGCAATGTGCTGCTTTTGTATGATATCACAGCCGTCCAGGTCGGCAATGGTGCGCGCAACTTTCAGAATGCGGTCATAGGCACGGGCACTCAGCCCCAGCTTGTCGAAAACCGCCCGGAGCAAAACGGCAGCGTTGTCCTGCAATGGACAGAATTCCTGGAGCCGGCCGGCCGGAATGACGGCGTTGCAGGAGATGCTGCTGCCGGAAAATCGTTCCTGCTGCCGTGTCCGGGCGGTCTGCACCCGTTTCCGGATGTCGGCGGAGCACTCGGACTTCGCCTTTGCGGAGAGATCGTCAAAGGAAACCGGTTCTACCTCAATGTGCAGATCAAACCGATCCAGAAGCGGGCCGGAAATCCGGTTGAGATACTGGTGTACCTGCCGTTCGCTGCACGTGCACTTTCGGCGCGGATGGCCGAAATAGCCGCAGGGACAGGGATTCATAGCGCCGATCAGCATAAAGGAGCAGGGGTAGGAGACAGTACCGGAAGCCCGGGTAATGGTCACGCGCCGGTCCTCCAGCGGCTGCCGCATGATTTCCAGGGTGCGGTGGTCAAATTCCGCCAGTTCATCCAGGAACAGGAGGCCGTTGTGCGCCAGCGAGATTTCCCCCGGATGGGGAATTGTACCGCCGCCTACCAGTCCGGCGCCGGAAATGGTGTGGTGCGGCGCACGGAACGGCCGCTTCTGCATCAGCGGATGCTTGGGATCCAAAAGCCCGGCAATGGAGTAGATCTGTGTGGTTTCCATCGCTTCCGCCGGTGTCATTTCCGGCAAAATAGACGGAATCCGCTTCGCCAGCATGCTTTTGCCGCTGCCGGGACTGCCGATCATCAGGGCATTGTGCCCGCCGGCAGCGGCGATTTCCAGGGCATAGCGGACATTTTGCTGTCCCTTTACATCGGCAAAATCCGGGGCTTCCTCTTCTTCGACATCTTTTTCCGGCACAGTTGCCGGCTGACACGGAATCTGCCGCGTCCCCTGCAAGTGCGCCAGAAGCTGTGCCACATTCTGCACGCCGTAGACCGGAATCCCGGCAGCGGCTGCTTCTGCTGCATTGGCGGCCGGAACGTATAATTCCCTGGCGCCGCGCTGTGCGGCAAGCAGTGCCATCGGCAAAACGCCGTTAATGCGGCGTACGTGGCCGGAAAGTGAAACCTCTCCGATAAAATAGCGGAAATCCGGCTGGGGCGCCAGACGCTCCATTCCGGCCAGGATGCCCAGCAGAATTGCCAGATCGTGCATGGTACCGATCTTTTTCACATCTGCCGGTGCTAAATTTACGGTAATCCGCCTGGGCGGCAGCGCAATGGATACCGCGCGCATGGCAGAGCGGATGCGTTCCCGGCTTTCCCGGACAGAAGCGTCCGGGAGTCCGACAATCTCAAACTGCGGGCTGCCCCGGCTGATGCTGACCTCAACATCTACCGGAAAGGCATTTAATCCGAACAGTCCCAGACTTTTGATTTGGGCAAACATGGTGTCTCCTCACTTTGTTTCAGACCGCATTTCGCGGTGTATTTTCCATGTATCAGTATAGCATGATTCCGAAAAAATGTAAAGAGTGCCGCGTCCCCACAAAAAATTTTTTCGGTTCTGTTTTTTGACAGGGGCAGCAGAAATTTTTGCTGTTGTGCAATCTGCATAAAAAGGAGACTGCCATAAGCGGACAGCATATTTTTTCTACAAAAATAAAAAAATCCCCTTGACAAAACTGCGGGGATATCATATAATTATAAAATGTATCGTAATGTGATTTTGTATATTTCAGCACAATAGTATACCACATTCCACCCACGCCTGTCAAGAGGAAACCGAGATTTTTCGAAAAAACAAAGTTTTGCTCCGGCAGGTGGATTTTATCCATGTCTGACAAAGAGTAAGGAGGTTTTTCGCCAATGGTGCATGTTACGCCAAAACAGTGCGGGAAAAACGTTCGTATGAACTTCGGAAAGATCAATGAAGTTCTGGAAATGCCGAACCTGATTGAGGTACAGAAAAACTCATACAACTGGTTCCGGGAAAAAGGACTGAAAGAAGTTTTCCGTGACGTTTCTTCCATAACGGATTATAACGGCAATCTGGTACTGAATTTCACAGACTACCGGATTGATGACACCCCGAAATATTCCATTGCAGAGTGCAAGGAACGCGATGTTACCTATGCAGCCCCCCTCCGGGTGACGGCAACTCTTTGGAACAAGGAAACCGGTGAAGTAAAGGAAAGCGAAATCTTCATGGGAGACTTTCCGCTGATGACGGAAAGCGGCACGTTTGTCATCAATGGCGCAGAACGTGTTATCGTATCTCAGCTGGTTCGTTCTCCGGGCGTTTATTATGCGTCTGAAAAAGACCGCACCGGTAAGGATCTGTTTAAAGCAACTGTAATCCCGAACCGCGGCGCATGGCTGGAATATGAAATGGATTCCAACGATGTTGTCTATGTGCGGATTGATAAAAACCGGAAGATTCCGATTACAGCATTTATCCGTGCGCTGGGAATCGGCAGCGATGAAGAAATCGAAGAGATGTTCGGCAATGACGAACGTCTGAACCAGACGATTCTCCAGAAGGATACCACCAAGAATACAGAAGATGCGCTGATCGATGTATACAAGAAGCTGCGTCCGGGCGAACCGCCTACGGTAGAAAGCTCCCTGACACACCTGAACAACCTCTTTTTTGATGCAAAGCGGTATGACCTGTGCCGGTTCGGCCGCTATAAATATAATAAAAAGCTGGGCATTGCCAGCCGTCTTTCCGGCCGGGAACTGTCCCGCCCGGTGATTGACGAAACTACCGGCGAACTGCTCTTTGATGCAGGCGTTGTCCTGACCTATGACCAGGCTCTGAAAATTCAGGAGGCCGGCATAAAGGAAGCCTTCATTAAGGCAGAAACCAAGGAATACTTCGTCACTGAGTCCGGCGAAAATGAAATCCGGTTCATCGAAAAGGAAGTCAAGGTAATCGGTAACGGCATGGTAGATATCTCCGGCTATGTTCCGTTTGACTGCGAAGAACTGGGCATCAGCGAAAAGGTACGGTATTCCGTACTCCGGGAAATTCTGGACTCCTGCACGGAAGAAGAGGAACTTCGCACCGCAATCCGCAAGCGCGCAGATGAACTGGTGCCGAAGCACATCATTCTGGACGATATCTATGCAACGATCAGCTACTTCCTGAACCTGTGCGACGGTGTGGGCAACGTTGATGATATCGACCACCTGGGCAACCGCCGTATCCGTTCTGTCGGCGAACTGCTCCAGAATCAGTTCCGGATCGGCTTTACCCGTATGGAACGTGTGATTCGGGAACGCATGAACATCCAGGCACAGGATATGGACGTGGTAACGCCCCAGGCACTGGTGAACATTCGTCCGGTTACCTCTGCGATCAAGGAATTCTTCGGTTCCTCTCCGCTGTCTCAGTTCATGGACCAGAACAATCCGCTGGCGGAACTGACACACAAGCGCCGTCTGTCCGCATTGGGCCCCGGCGGTTTGTCCCGTGACCGTGCCGGATTTGAGGTGCGTGACGTGCACTACAGCCACTACGGCAGAATGTGCCCGATCGAGACACCGGAAGGCCCGAACATCGGTCTGATCTCTTACCTGGCAACCTTCGCACGGATTAACCAGTACGGCTTTATTGAAGCACCGTACCGGAAGGTAGACAAGGCAACCGGCTGTGTAACAGACGAAGTGGTTTACATGACCGCGGATATGGAAGATAACTATATCGTAGCACAGGCGAATGAACCGCTGACAGAAGACGGCCACTTTGCCAACGCAAAGGTTGCAGGCCGCTTCCGGGATCAGATCCTGGAAATTGAAGCAGAACGGGTTGACTTCATGGATGTTTCCCCGAAGATGGTAGTTTCTGTCGCAACCTCCATGATTCCGTTCCTGGAAAATGATGACGCAAACCGTGCGCTGATGGGCTCCAACATGCAGCGGCAGGCAGTGCCGCTTCTGAAAACAGAGCGCCCGTTTGTCGGCACCGGTATGGAATATAAGGCAGCAGTAGACTCCGGTGTCTGCGTTGTCTCAGAATATGACGGCGTGATTGATTCTGTTTCCGCAGATGAAATCGTGCTGGTGGATGATAACCACAAAACACATAAATATGTACTCCAGAAGTATAAGCGTTCCAACCAGTCTACCTGTGTTAACCAGCGTCCTATCGTGGATGCCGGTGAACGGGTACACAAGGGACAGGTTCTGGCAGATGGCCCGGCTACGGCAGATGGTGAAATCTCCCTGGGTAAAAACGCACTGATCGGCTTTATGACCTGGGAAGGTTATAATTACGAGGATGCGGTTCTGCTGAATGAGCGTCTGGTAAGAGAAGATGTCTTTACTTCCGTGCACATTGAAGAGCTGGAAATCGAATGCCGGGATACCAAGCTGGGACCGGAAGAGATTACCCGCGATATCCCCAATGTGGGTGATGATGCGCTGAAGGATCTGGATGAAAACGGTATTATCCGGATTGGTGCAGAAGTACACGCCGGTGATATCCTGGTCGGAAAGGTGACTCCGAAGGGTGAAACCGAGCTGACTGCTGAAGAACGTCTGCTCCGGGCAATCTTTGGCGAAAAGGCAAGAGAAGTCCGTGACAACTCCCTGAAGGTACCGCACGGCGAAGCCGGTATCATTGTGGATGTAAAGGTCTTTACCCGTGACAACTGCGATGAGCTGTCTCCGGGCGTGAACCAGCTGGTACGCTGCTACATTGCACAGAAGCGTAAGATTTCTGTCGGCGATAAGATGGCCGGCCGTCACGGAAACAAGGGTGTCGTTTCCCGGATTCTGCCGGAAGAAGATATGCCGTTCCTGCCGGATGGCACACCGCTGGATATTGTCCTGAACCCGTTGGGCGTACCTTCTCGTATGAACATCGGACAGGTACTGGAAGTGCACCTGGGTATGGCTGCTAAGGCACTGGGCTGGCACATTATGACACCGGTATTTGACGGTGCACACGAAGATGACATCCGCGCATGCTTCCGGGAGGCAAACGAAAAGAATGCACCCCACCGGGATGATCCGTTCGATCTGAAACCGATGCAGAAGGTCATTAACCCGAAGGCACTGGAAATGAACGAAGACGGAAAGTTCACACTGTATGACGGCAGAACCGGTGAAAAGTTCGATAACCGCGTTACCGTCGGCTATATGTACTACCTGAAACTCCACCACCTGGTTGATGATAAGATTCACGCACGTTCTGTCGGCCCGTATGCACTGGTAACACAGCAGCCTCTGGGCGGTAAGGCTCAGTTCGGCGGACAGCGTTTCGGCGAAATGGAAGTTTGGGCGCTGGAAGCATACGGCGCAGCTTACACCCTCCAGGAAATCCTGACCGTGAAGTCCGACGATACTGTCGGCCGTGTCAACACCTATGAAGCAATCGTAAAGGGTCAGAATGTACCGAAGCCGGGCATTCCGGAATCCTTTAAGGTACTCATTAAGGAAATGCAGTCACTGGGTCTGGATGTCCGCGCATTGGACAGCAACCAGGAAGAAATTGATCTGAAATCCAATTTCGATGATGATGAAAATATTATTCCGCAGCCGGTTTCCTTTGCCGATGACGCAGAGGACACTATGAACTATGATGGCGTGGATAAGGATATGGAAGAGGCCGGATTCTCCTTTGAGGATACGGATCTGGATGATGAAGACGATCTGCTGGGTGATGACATCGACAGCAGCGCAGATGATGATCTGCTGGATCTGGATCTGGAAGACGGCAGTGCGGACGATCTGCTCTGATCACTTCCGGTATAGAGGCAAATCAACGCTGTGCCGGCGGCTGCTCCAAGGGCGGCTCTGACACAGGGAAAATAAAACGGACAGGCGGCGGCAGCTATGCGGTCATGCCTGTTTTGGGACAGGAATTGTCTGCACATGGCAGCAGACAGTTTCTTACAGCGATTCATGGGAGGTAACGGTTTGGAATTTAATACTTTTGAATCCATTAAGATTTCGCTTGCTTCGCCGGAACGGATCCGGGAGTGGTCTTATGGTGCAGTAGAACGTCCGGAAACAATCAACTACCGTACACAGAAACCGGAACGGGATGGCCTGTACTGTGAGCGTATCTTCGGCCCGACAAAGGACTGGGAGTGTCACTGCGGAAAATTCAAGAAAATCCGTTTTAAGGGCAAAATCTGCGACCGCTGCGGTGTAGAAGTTACCCGTGCAAAGGTGCGCCGGGAACGGATGGGTCATATTGAACTGGCTGCGCCGGTTTCACATATCTGGTACTTTAAGGGTACACCGTCCCGCATTGGACAGATGCTGGAAATTTCACAGAAGCGTCTGGAAGAAGTACTGTACTTTACCAAATTTATCGTGCTGGATCCGGGCCCGACAGACCTGGTGCCGAAGCAGCTGCTGACCGAAAAGGAATATGTTTCCTATCGGGAAAAGTACGGCGATGAATTTGTTGCAGAAATGGGCGCAGAGGCCATTCAGAAGCTGCTCAAGCAGATCGACCTGGATGAACTGGCAGCACAGCTGAAAACAGAACTGGCAGGCCTGTCTTCCGGACAGAAGCGTGTCAAGCTCCTCAAGCGCCTGGAAATTGTAGAGGCATTCCGCCAGTCCGGCAACCGTCCGGAGTGGATGATTCTGGATGTAGTTCCGGTTATTCCGCCGGATCTGCGCCCGATGGTAATGCTGGACGGCGGCCGTTATGCCACATCTGACCTGAACGATCTGTACCGCCGGGTAATCAACCGGAACAATCGTCTGAAGCGGATGCTGGAACTGGACGCACCGGACATCATTGTCCGCAACGAAAAGCGTATGCTCCAGGAAGCTGTGGATGCTCTGATCGACAACGGCCGTCACGGCAGACCGGTTACCGGCCCGAACAACCGTGCGCTGAAGTCTCTGTCAGATATGCTGAAGGGTAAACAGGGGCGTTTCCGTCAGAACCTGCTGGGAAAACGTGTAGACTACTCCGGCCGTTCTGTAATCGTCGTTGGCCCGGAACTGAAAATGTATCAGTGCGGTCTGCCGAAGGAAATGGCACTGGAACTGTTCAAGCCCTTCGTATTGAAGCGTCTGGTTGATACAAAGGTCATTGCCAATATCAAGAGCGCCAGAAAGATGGTAGACCGTGCTTCCGCAGAAGTATGGGATGCTCTGGAAAATGTCATTCATGACCATCCGGTTCTGCTGAACCGTGCGCCCACACTGCACCGTCTGGGTATCCAGGCATTTGAACCGGTGCTGGTAGAAGGCCGTGCCCTTAAGCTGCATCCGCTGGTATGCTCTGCCTTTAACGCAGACTTCGATGGTGACCAGATGGCTGTCCATCTGCCGTTGTCCGCAGAAGCACAGGCAGAAGCACGTTTCCTGATGCTGGCTGCCAACAACCTGTTGAAGCCGTCTGACGGCCGTCCGGTTGCCGTACCGACACAGGATATGGTTCTGGGTTCCTATTACCTGACCATGGAAAAAGACGGCGAAAAGGGCGAAGGAAAGGTATTCCGGGATGTCAACGAAGCACTCATGGCATACCAGGAAGGTGACGTTTCCATCCACGCAAAAATCAAAGTGCGTATCACCAAGGATATTGGCGAAAAGCGCGTTTCCAAGATCATTGACTGCACCGTTGGCCGTCTGATCTTTAATGAAAATATTCCGCAGAATCTGGGCTATGTAGACCGTACCAATTCGGATAAGCAGTTCGACCTGGAAATCACATTCCTGGTTGGCAAGAAGCAGCTGGGTCAGATCATTGACCGCTGCATCAAGATTCACGGTACAACCACAACCTCCGAGGTGCTGGATAAGATCAAGGCAACCGGATTTAAATATTCTACCAAGGCAGCAATCACCGTTGCCGTCTGCGATGCCATTATCCCGAAGGAAAAGTGGGATATTGTCAATGCCGCAGATGCACGGGTAGACGAAATCACAGAGCAGTATGAATACGGTTATATTTCTGCTGCGGAAAAATCCAAGCGTTTCATCGAAATCTGGAACAAGGCAACCAATGACGTTACCACTGCACTGCAGAACGGTCTGGATCGGTACAACCCCATCTTCATGATGGCGGACTCCGGTGCCCGTGGTAGTATCTCACAGATTCGTCAGCTGGCCGGCATGCGCGGACTGATCGCCAATACTTCTGGTGCGACCATCGAAATGCCGATTCGTTCCAATTATCGTGAAGGCCTGAACATTCTGGAATACTTCATCTCCTCCCGTGGTGCCCGTAAGGGTCTGGCCGATACTGCGCTGCGTACTGCCGACTCTGGTTATCTGACCCGTCGTCTGGTTGACGTTTCTCAGGATGTTATCATCCGGGAACAGGACTGCGGTGCAACCGATGGTCTGGAAGTATACGAAATCCGCAACGGCAACGAGCTGATCGAAAAGCTGGCAGAGCGTCTCCAGGGACGTTATCTGGTGGACGATCTCCGGGATCCGCAGACCGGCGAACTGGTAATCTCCAAGAACAAGATGCTCACAGAAGCAGATGCACAGAAGGTGCTGGACTGCGGCGTAGAGCGCATCAAGATTCGTTCTGTCCTCATGTGCCGTGCAAAGCGCGGTGTCTGCGCAAAGTGCTATGGTGCAAACCTGGCACACGGCAATCTGGTTTCTGTCGGTGAAGCAGTCGGCGTAATCGCTGCACAGTCCATCGGTGAACCGGGTACACAGCTGACCATGCGTACCTTCCATACTGGTGGTATCGCATCTGCTGAAGATATCACACAAGGTCTGCCGCGTGTCGAGGAACTGTTCGAGAGCCGTCATCCGAAGAACGCTTCTGTTCTGTCCCGGATCGATGGTGTGGTACACATCGAAGAAATCAAGACTTCTCGTACCATTATTGTTACCAACGAAGAAACCGGCGAGTCCGAATCCTATCCGATTCACTACAACTTTAAAATCCGTGTACGGGAAGGCGAGTACATCAAGAAGGGTACTCGTATGACAGAAGGTAACGTATTCCCCGGCGATATCCTGAATATCCTGGGTGTACAGGCGGTACAGGATTATATCATCAGCGAAGTACAGAAGGTATATCGTCTCCAGGGTGTAGATATCAACGATAAACACATCGAAGTTATTGTACGCCAGATGCTCCGCAAGGTAAAGGTAGACGATTCCGGCAGCAGCTATCTGCTCCCGGGCACAATGGTAGACCGCCGGAAGATCATGGATATCAACGAAGAGCTTCAGGAACGCATCAACAACGGCGAAACCGAGGTTTCTCTGGTAACAGTAGAGCCGATGCTCCAGGGTATTACCAAGGCATCCTCCAGCTCAGACAGCTTCCTGTCCGCAGCTTCCTTCCAGGAAACCACAAAGGCGCTCACCGATGCTGCAATCCGCGGCAAGAGCGACTATCTGTACGGCCTGAAGGAAAATGTTATCATTGGTAAGCTGATTCCGGCTGGTACAGGTATGGATGTTTATAACAACGTCAAGGTTGTAAAGAATGACTCCTACCTGGAACACAACAGCGCGCTGACTCCGCCGACAATGCCGTCTCCGCTGGGTTAATCGGGATATGCGAACCGCAGACAAGTGGATTTGCAGGATTCTGGTGCTTTTGACGCTGATGCTGTGCGGCTTGAGTACGGCTGCTATGCCGGCAGCGGCACAGGCGGCAGAAACAACGGAATCTGTGCAGACAGATGAGACAAAAAAAGCGGCATCCTCCGGAAAAACCAAAAAGATCGTTGGCGTACTGTGCATTTTTACAGTATCCTGCGGTGTGACGGCGTATCTGGTGATGCGGCCTAGCCTGAAAAAGCTGAAAGAAGCCAAACAACAGGCAGAAAAAACAAAAACGGATTCCGACAAATCCGAATCCGTATAAAATGAAAACAGGGCTTACTGCGTACGATGTGCAGTAAGCCCTGTTTGTGTTTACAGATCAAAAATCAGCGGCCGGAGAAAGTAGGCCTTGAAAAGAAATGTCTCCTAAAGTCAGTTCGTTCTGCTTAGTGTTCCATCAAAAGCCGCTCATTGCAGAATTCGCATTCCAGCAGAGAGTCGCCGATGGGAATAAAGCTCTTCGGCAGATAGCTTTCGGTACAGGTAATGCAGTTGGGATTCTTGCAGGCTGCGCCGGGGAAGGTCTTTCCGTGGAGCAGTGTGGTGTGGGTATCCAGATTCAGCATTGTGATAATCAGCGCCATGCGGGCATACATACCATATTTTGCCTGCTTGAAGTACATTGCACGGGGATCTTCGTCCAGATCCACTTCAATTTCATCTACACGGGGCAGGGGATGGAGTACGATCAGATCACTCTTCGCAGCCTGCATTTTCTTTCTGGTGAGGATGTAAGTATCCTTCTGTGCCAGATAAGCCTCGCGGCTGGAAAAACGCTCCTGCTGAATCCGTGTCATGTACAGAACATCCAGCTGAGGCAGGGCATCTTCCAGAGAGGTGACTTCCTCATAGGAACAGCCGCTGGCGTTCAGAATATCCTTTACATAGGAGGGCAGTCCCAGCTCCGGTGTGGAAATGAGGATAAACCGATTTCCCGGGAAGCAGGACATGGCCTTCAGAAGGGAGTGAACCGTTCTGCCGTTGATCAGGTCACCGCACAGGCCAATGGTCAGATGATCCAGTCTGCCCTTTTCACACTGGAGGGTGAGAAGGTCTGTCAGTGTCTGGGTGGGGTGGAGGTGCCCGCTGTCACCGGCATTGATCACCGGGCAGTCTGCGGACAGGGCAGCGGCCTTTGCAGCGCCGGCAACCGGATGGCGCATTACCAGAATATCGGCATAGCCGCTGACAATTTTTGTGGTATCTTTTAAGGTTTCACCCTTGGATACGGATGAATTTGCCGGATTGTCAAAGCCGATGAGCCGGCCGCCCAGACGCAGCATTGCGCTCTGGAAGGACATCTGGGTACGAGTAGAAGGCTCGTAGAACAGGGTCGCCATAATTTTGTTGCTGCATGCACCGGCATAAATTTCCGGGTGGTTCTTGATCTGTTCCCCCAGATCTACGACTTGTTTCCACCAGGAAACCGGATAGTCGTTCAGGTCAATCAGATGCGGATAAGGTGAAATCATGATACAATACCTCCGTTTTTTTTGCCCGGCGGAAGGCGCTTGGCGGCAAAAAATGCCGGGAAATAACGCCTGCCGGGAAATCTATGGCAAAACCGCCTGGACGGCGGACTTGTCGTTTTCTATATTCCCTGTGCGCGGAAATTGGTCTGGTTTTTTATAAGATGTTGCTGCCGTTAATGTACATCTTGAATTTGCGGTCAAAAAACAGTGCGGCACGCTTGCACAAAAGCATTCGTTCCATGAATATTTCAAAATATTCCAGAACAGAAGAAATTTCCGTATCAATATTCAGATCCAGGACAATGGCTTTTTTATCATCGCTGAAATGCAGATTGGAGTATTCCACTGCATAATTTACCCGGTCATGAATGTCAAATGTCATAAAGTCTGTGTTGCGCACCCGGCTCCGGCGCACATCGCTCTTGTCAGCAATAATCAGTGCGGCAGAAATGGGATCTACCGGCTGTGCCGTGCCCTCATCGTGGTTCCCGATTGCGGAAATGATGGGGCAGATTTCATCCACCGGCATTTCCAGCCGATCCAGGAGACGAAACGCCATAACAGCACCGCTTTGTGCATGGTCGGTGCGGTTTACAACATTGCCAATATCGTGGAGAAATCCGGCGATTTTCGCCAGCTCCTGCTGACGGGGAGAATAGTCCAGCGTCTCCAGAATCATAGCCGCAGTGTGGGCGGCTTTTTCCACATGGGCAAAGGAGTGTTCTGTGTACCCCATGGCGGCCAGGGACATATCTGCCCGGCGGATATATTCCCGGATGTCCGGGTTCTGACGGATATAGGCGTAGGTTACGTGACTAGGCATAGATTTTCTGTTGCTCCTTTATGCGCCGCAGCATTCCGGAAAGTAGATCTTATACCATACCAGGAAGATATACAGCGTCCAGATCTTACGGCTGTTGTCTGCCTTGCCGGCGCGGTGTTCATCCAGCAGGTGTACCAGCTTTTCGGTGTGGAAGAAGCGGTTTGCCTCCTCGCTTTCAAAGCATTCCCGTACCATATTATAATAGGTATCTTCTTTCAGCCATACACGGATCGGAACCGGGAAGCCCAGCTTTTTCTTGGCAGCAGTTTTTGCAGTCTGGGGCGGCGTATCCTTTTTGGCAGCGAGACGCATAGCATATTTGGTGATATACGGGGTCTTTTCGTCCGTTGTGGCTTCCCGTGTCACACGATAGCGTGTGGGAATTTGTTCTGCCAGTGCCATAACCTCTTTATCCAGGAACGGAACACGAAGCTCCAGGGAGTTTGCCATGCTCATTTTGTCTGCTTTCAGCAGAATATCTCCGGCCATCCACATGTGCAGATCCAGATACTGCATCTTTGTAACATCATCCTGATCCTGTACCTTATCGTAGAAAGGCTTGGTCAGTGCCATGGGATCCGGGGCGTTGGTGCGGATTTTCAGCAGTGCCTTGCGCTCTTCCGGGGTGAACATGTAGGCGTTTCCGATAAAACGCTCTTCCAGATCCTTACCCTTTCGCACCAGGAAGTTTCTGCCCCGGTGTGCCGGCATTTTTTCTGCAATGTGGCCGATGCCGCGGCGCAGCCCCCGGGGCAGCTTGTCATAAGCAGACCCGCCCGGTTCGCTGTACACATTGTAGCCGCCAAAGATTTCATCGGCGCCTTCACCGGACAGAACCACCTTCAGGGACTGTGATGCCAGATTGCACACAAAGTACAGGGCGATCGCAGCCGGGTCTGCCAGCGGTTCATCCATGTGATACTGAATCATGGGGAGCTTTTCCCAGTATTCTTCCGGGCTGATTACCTTGTTGTAGTTTTTTTTGCCGATGGCTTCGGAAAAGCCCTTTGCCCAGCCGATTTCGTTGTAGCGCTCTTCTGTGCCGAAGCCCACGGTAAAGGTTTTATCTACATTGGCGATTGCAGCCACATAGCTGGAATCCACGCCGCTGGAGAGGAAAGAGCCGACTTCAACGTCTGCAATTTTGTGGGCTTCCACACTGTCGTGGAAGGTGTCTGAAATCCGGTTTACCCAGGTGTCCAGATCCGGCTTTTCATCGGCGTGGAAGTGGACATCCCAGTAGCGCTTCATTTCAAACTTGCCGTCCTGATAGGTGAAATAGTGTGCCGGCGGCAGCTTATACACGCCCTGGAAGAAGGTCTCGTCACAGGGGGAGTACTGGAAGGTGAGATAATTTTCCAGTGCCGCGGTGTTCAGCGCCTTTTTGAACTTCGGATGGCAAAGGAAGCTCTTGATTTCTGAGCCGAAGAGGAAGGTGTCATCCATCTGGGCATAATAGAGCGGCTTGATGCCGAAGAAATCCCGTGCGCCGAAAAGAGTCTTCTTTTGCTTATCCCAGATGACAAAGGAAAACATGCCCCGCAGCTGCTGGAGCAGTGCAGCGCCGTATTCCTGATAACCGTAGATCAAAACCTCAGAGTCCGTCTGTGTGGAGAAGTGGTAGCCGGCCTCAATCAGCCGTGCCCGAATGTCCTGATAATTATAGATTTCGCCGTTAAAGACCAGGACGAGATTTTTGTCCTCACTATACAGCGGCTGCGTGCCGGCCTCTGATACATCAATGATGCTCAGACGGCGGTGCCCCAGTGCAATGTTCTCGTCAATATAAGTACCCTCTGCATCCGGGCCGCGGTGCTTGATTTTATCCAGCATTTCGCCCAGGACAACGTTTGAGTTATCAATATGATTGGTAAATCCTACAAAACCACACATAAATGATGGCTCCTTTCCATAGGGGGGTGGCCGAAAGTTCCATGGGAAATCCGGCAGTATATCAAAGCGGCATACAGAAAATGCGGCTTTTTCCTTCCATTCCGGTGCTGCATTTTTTAGAATCTGTCTTCATAAGAAATGTATGTGGATTTTCGAGCATAATTTTGTTGCAGACAAGGCAAAAATGCGCAGGCGGGCTGTCGCCCGGCAAGTATTTTTCACGCAGTATGCAGCAAAATTTGCCGAAAAGGCACGTGTATACGCTTGTGAAGACAGGTTCTTACAAAGAAAAAGCTTGCAAACAGACAGAAAATCCGTTATAATAGAAATCAGAAGGCGGCCGTTTTCAAGCCGTTTCACTGATTTGCAAAGGAGAAAGAACATGGCCAAAAGACAAAAGCAGCTGCGCCGGGTAGATGATATTCATAAGCCGAAGCCGTTTCTCCGGTTCCGGTTCCGGGCAGTAGTGCTCTTTTTTATCGTATGCATTTTGGCCAGTCTCGTGTATTACATGATTCTGGCAAACGCAGATCCCAGCAACGTGATTACTGGGTAGGAATATCCTCCGGCAATTGTGTCGGACGGTATTCTCCGGCTGCTGCGTCCCAGCGGAACGCGGCGGCCTCCTCGGGCGTATCGTGCAGCAAAAGTGACTGCAAACGCGGCTCCAGTTCCAGTGCCCGCGTAACGGATACCAGCAGGCTGTTTCCGGGATTTGCAAGCTCCAGGCCGGTTTCAGAGCCTTCCAGCAGCTGCCAGCCGGTGTCTCTTGCGTCCCACACCTGATCCTGAAAAAATACCAGATGAATTCGTCCGGTTTCATAGGCGCGGCGGGAGAGAAATACCAGCCGTGCATCGTTTTTGTTTTGCTCCATTGCTGTCCTCCATGCAGACATGCGCCAGATAAAGTGCGCGTCCTGAAATCCGGCATCCGTGCAGGAACAGCCGGATACCGATATATTATTATATCGCAGTTTTCGGAAAATTGCAAGTGCAGGGGGAGCATCTTTCGGCGAAATGGCAACATGCACAAAATCCACAGAGATTTTCCTCTGAAAATCGAAAAAAAACTGACGATTTCTGCTTGACACCAAAGGCGGATTTGTGGTATAATAGTTCTTGTACTGTCAGAGAGACCGGTTGTAATCTTGCGCAATGCCGGCAGTGCAGTCTAACCCAACTGCCCTCTGCCTGGTTCTCGTTTTGGAGAACGAGATTATTTTTGATAGAAGTTTTAATGGAGGAATTGACTATGGCAACAACTATGCCGAAGGCTGGCGAAGTAGATCGCAAGTGGTATGTGCTGGACGCTGCTGGAAAGCCGCTGGGCCGTGTTGCAGCAAAGGCTGCACACCTGCTGCGCGGAAAGCACAAGCCGACATATGCACCGCACGTTGACTGCGGCGACAACGTAATTATCATCAACTGTGATAAGGCTGTTCTCACCGGCAACAAGCTGGAAAAGAAGTATTATTACTGGCACACAGGCTGGATCGGCGGCCTGAAGAAGACCCAGTATAAGGTTATGATGGAAGAAAAAGCAGATGAAGCAATGATGATCGCTGTTAAGGGAATGCTCCCGCACAATACCCAGGGCGCAAACCAGCTGAAGCGTCTGCGTACTTATAAGGGCGCAGAGCACAAGCAGGCGGCACAGAAGCCGGAAGTTTGCGAGTTCTAAGGGAAAGGAGCAGAGAAGATGTACGAATCTAAGGTAAAATATTATTATGGTACCGGCAGACGGAAGCACTCTGTTGCAAGAGTTCGCCTGTATCCGGGCAACGGCAGCATCACAATCAACGGCAGAAGCATTGATGAATACTTCGGCCTGGATACACTGAAGCTGATCGTTCGTCAGCCGCTGAATCTGACAGAAAACATGGACAAGATGGATGTTGTCTGCACAGTTACCGGCGGCGGTGTTACCGGTCAGGCCGGTGCAATCCGTCACGGCATTTCCCGCGCACTGCTGGTTTACAGCCCGGAACTGCGTCCGGTTCTGAAAAAGGCTGGCTTCCTGACTCGTGACCCGAGAATGAAGGAACGTAAGAAGTACGGTCTGAAGGCCGCTCGTCGCGCACCGCAGTTCTCCAAGAGATAATCAGATACCTCAAAACTTGCGTATTTACGCACTTTGCGAGTGGTCAAAAACTCTTTGGTCAACATTTGGTCAATTCAAAACCTCTCTGTTCGCGCAGGGAGGTTTTTTGTTTGCCTTTATGCAAGGCACAGCTCGATCTGTTCGGCAGTTCTTGCTTTTGTTTTACGCAAAACATCAGCGTAAATCTCTGCGGTGATGTTCACATCACAGTGACCAAGATGCTTAGACACGACTTTCAGGTCGATACCGCTGTTTAAGAGCATTGTAGCGTTGCAATGACGGAGCTGATGAAGAGTCATATCTTCAAATTCCGTTCCTTTGGTGAAGCGTTTAAGGGACTGATACACCGAATTACGGTCACGATAGTTTCCTCTTGCCGAAACGAACACCATTTCAGGGTGAGCGAAGTCATCACCGAGGGCATATTTCAGCTTTTCGATATACTCTTTCTGTGCAAGAAGTACCTTTTTCAGCTCCTGCCCCATACCGATGATGCGGATACTGCTCTCGGTCTTAGGATCAGTCAGTTCATGCTTTCCGCCTATGTCGGTCAACGTGTGGTTTATCGAGATAGTGTTGTTCTCAAAGTCGATATCCTCCCAAGCAAGTCCAAGGCACTCTCCCGAACGCATACCCGTGTACAGCAGAACCTTGATGATACGCTTGAAGTCCTCGTCCCACGGCTTACTTTCGAGGTATTCCATGAACCTTTTGAGCTTGTCTTCCTCTAAAGCCTTGTTTTTACGACTTTTCTTACGTTTCGGCAGTATCACGTTACGGCAGGGAGTGTCACGAATGAAGCCCTGCTCTGCTCCTCTGCGGAAGATGCTCTGCACTATGACGTACAGTTTCTTAACTGTTGCAGGGTTCAGGTCATAGGACTGCATTATCTGCGTCAGCCTGGGAGCATTGATGTCCTTTACCTTGATGTTGCCAAGAACAGGCTCGATGTGGTTCTTGTACTGCCCCTTGTAGGTGTAGATCGTGCTTTCTTTCAGCTCCTGCGGAGCGTAGTTTGTGAAATACCAATCTGCAAGCTCGGAAAAACGCATATTTTCGTTCAGCTGAGAGTAACCTTTGCAGTGTCTCTCGAACTCGAAAGCGTACTCCTGGGCGAGCTTTTCGGCTTTCTTTGGTGTCACTCCGTCGGGCGGAGTGTAGGTTGTTGATTTTACAAGCTGTTTGCCGTTCATATCGCAGCCGACAAACACCCTGATGCGGAATGTGTTTCCGCGTTTTGTTATATTCGCCAATGTAAATCCTCCTAAATTTACACTACGGCATATCTCTGTATTTAGCATTGTAGCGCACTATTCTATCTTTGTCAAGTGCTTTCGGAGATATGCCGTAGCTTTTTTTCTTTTATTCTAACTCTGCATTTCTTGTTTTGTTAAACTTATACCGGGCAAAATCCTCTGCAAGTCCACAAGCGGATATGAACGCCCTTGCTTTCTGTAGATCACGGGATAGCTGATCTTCACGCTTGATGCGCTGTGCTTCGGCGTTCAGCTTCTTACGGCTAAGGTAATGAGCGTTCTCCTCTTTCTTCTTGTACTCCGAAAGCTCCGAGGACACCGCTTCAAACTTCTGCATCACAGCCCCAAGTTCCTGCACGGCAGTGTCACGTTCTTTTTTGAGCTTTTTGATGTTCTTCTCCATAGCAACATACTTCTTAGCGGTGTCGCTGAGCTTGTCATAGTCCTCTTTGGAAAGTGTGACCTTTTTGCCAAATACGGACTCCTTGGCTTCGATGCTTTCGATCTCACCTATGTTCACCTTTTTCTTTGCCAGTTTCTCAAACTCGGCAACTGTCTCATAACGCTCGGTGGTGAGCCTTTCGATCTCAGCATTGAGAGCATTTATCTTGTCCTGATGTTCGCCGTACTCCTCGACCTTATAACTGTAACCCCTGGACTTCTTCGGTTCGGAAATTTCAATGCCGTGAGCATTGCAGATATTCTTTAAAATATCCCACTCATTGCGTCTCCAACGGTCATTCGCTTTCGCATCATTTCCGAAGCCCATTTCCTCCATTGCTTTGTTCTTCGCATTGCGGACTTCAAGTCCACGAGTGAAGTGACCTACGGGGATATAATTGATGTGCAGGTGCGGAGTTGATTCATCAAGATGCAGCACCGCATTGAACACATAGAAGTTAGGATTTCTCGCCTGAAATCCCTCCATATATTCACGCAGACATTCAGTCGTTATCTCGGCATCAGGAGTGCCGACGCCAGTGTCTTTTCTTGTTCCGATATAAACGAGATGTTCGTAGAAGCTTTTTTGCTTGTTCGTGCCTGTAATAACACTCTTGCTCGGCAGGCGATTGAACAGGTGTTCAAAGTAGTTACCGATCTTACGATCCTTTCTTTTCTGATTAGCGTTGTATCTCTCAACCGCTTCATCGAAAAGCTGATGATAAGCATCACTCAGAGCCTGCTGAACGAACACAACATTGTTCGGTGTTCTGGAGCTGTCGATATTCTTGGCAGAGAACTCTCTGTTGTTATGTGAAAGGCTGCCTTTACCCTCGCACATCGAGATAGATTTTGTACTCATGTTATAGTCTCTCTTTCATAAAATTTTTTCATCATGTAAGCCCTGACGGGCTTGAAGAATTACGCACAAGACAGAGCTTGTGCTACTAAGAACATTTACGCCCTGTCGGGCTTTGAAGAATTTCGCATAAGACGGAGCTTATGCTCCATATAGCCCTGATGGGCAAATTGGATTGCAACGATACGGAGATCGGCAACCCAAACGGTGCGAAGCACCGGATTTTACTTGCGGTGCGCCGCCAGTAACCCCAAAGCACTTTTGACAGCCGCCTACACGACTATCAAAAATGCCGGGGCTCTGCGAGGCTCTTATCGGCTGGCGGAGCAGCCGAAATTGTGGGTACGGTTATTCTGAATCGTACCCGTGAGAACTGCGGAAATCCGCATTACAATTTTGAAAAATCAGCTCTCATTTTTTCTGAAAATCTGCTATCTCAGCAACGATATTTTTCATGGAAAGCCGACCAGCTTTGTTGCAGTTTATGAACTCAAAACAAAGGTACTCTGCGTAGTCCAGATGATGCAAGGAATATACAAAACGCTCGTCACATTCTTCATTGGGAGAAGCAGGAGCAAATTCTCTCCATTCACGCATCCGCCACAGATAATCATTGAGTGTTCGCCACGCTGACTTCTCCCATTCTTCATAGGCTCGTTTTTCTCGGACTCGCTTCTGATATTCGGACACTTTTTCCGCAGTCGGAGCTTTGCCGATTTCGATATGTAGAGCGTAATCATCGTTGAGCTTTTTCACAGCATCAATAGGCTTGTCCAATCCGAACATTTTCTGCGTGAAACCGATAACGTCAACGTGCGTTCCGCAGCCGAAGCAATGAAGAGCATCGGGATAAATTTTTGCAGAGGGAGTACGCTCGTTATGAAACGGGCAAAGTGCCATACCACCACGGGATATTTCAAGACCATATCCCTCCGCTACCGTTCTCATATCAATAGCAGATTTTACTTGCTCGAATACCGTCAATTCTGGAAATAGTTAAGCAGGTCAGCCTTGTTGACAAGTATCTTTCCACGAACACCTTCGCCTGTGCGGATATACTTGATCTTGTTCTGAGCTACAAGCATACGGACAGTGTGTTCGGAAAGCCCGTCAATAAGCTCGGTGCATTCCTTGACAGTCAGCATCTTCACCTTTTCGGGTGCAGGAGCTTTGGTTGTTTCGGGGACTGCGACCTCATTCGGCTCTCTGTCGTAAGCGACAGCGGTCATGAGTTCAAGTATCTGGTCGAGAAGCTGTTCTTTTCTTTCGTTTGTCATAATTAAAATCCTCATCTTTCTATCTAAGAGTTTTGTGTTTTATGAACTTTGAACATTTTGAGCATTTTGCAGTTTCAAAGTGTGCAAAATGCGGAAAGTTCAGATTTCATCATCTGTAAATGTTCGGGTTGATGATAACGTCTGTTATCGTTTTGTTGTTTGCACCCTTGCTTGTGTTGCGGACAATATACCTGTATTCCTCCAGCATATCCATTGTCTCAGCAAAGTCGGCGGCGTTCTTAAATAGTGTGCATCTGCACAGCTTGTACAGGTCATTCTGCCTGATATTTGTGATGTGCTTGGAGCGTATCTTGTTTATCACACGTTCTGCCTTTATCGTTCCGTGGTCAACGTCACCGAGACTGTACGCATATATCGCCTGTTCACGGAAATACTCACCGATCTCGATAGCGTTACAGAACGTATCAAGCGTGACAAGGTTCTCCGCTGGCTCAACACCATTCAAAGCACACTTGATACAGTGAATGATACCGCACAGGCGGAGCAGTTCGCCGTGATACTTACCGCCCCAGTCTTTGCAGAATGCCATATCCGTGAGGAGCATCGGCTCAATACGCCTGTTGTAGTAATCTACGAACTCACCGTATGTCTTTTCATCGAAATGGAGATACAGCTCCTTTTCGTCGTGATAAGCAAACTTCTTACTGAGGAGTTTGTATATCAGCTTCTTGTAATTCTCTGCAACAGTTTCGGGAACAGCCTGTGTATCGTACTTACGATGACCGATATTGCTTACGGGGAAACAATACAGAAAACGTGCTATCAGTCCGCTGCCACGAAACACAGGATTATTTATCATGCTATCGAACATATAGGGCTGACACGCAAGACAGATGCTCATGTACGGCTTTTTCAGCACTATACTCGCCCTGGTCACTCTGTCGCTGATATACGTTTCACCGTTCCACGATTTCAGCAAGAGATCAAGGTTCGGGATATTGTTGCTGTATCGCCCGCTGAAATTACCGAGCATTCCTGATTCATCGGATATCATCAGGAGTGTGCCGTTTTCTTCAAGCAGATTTACAAGAGATTCGGGCGTAACATCGTCAACAGCTATCCTGCGGAAATTGCTCGGTGGCATATTGCTCAGCTCTGTTCGGAGCTTGGCTATCTCCTCGGCGGTAACGTCTTTCTTCTTTTCAAGTGCTTCGAGCTTGCTCTCTAACAGCTTGTATTCTGCCTGCGCCGTGAAGATGTCCTGCTTGTTATGCTCGTTCCAGTCGTGAGCGAACTGTATATACGGTCGCTTGATAAGAGAGATAACAGGAGACTTCTTGAAGCTCGGCTCTGCTATCGTCAGGGTGTCGAGTACCAGCGGCTCAGTATGGTCACGCTTGGCCGACATACGGTACACGCCCGAAAAGCAGTAGCTCACCGCCGAAAGTATTGAAGTGCCTGCCATAGCAACATCCGTTGAAGTGGTAGTCGCTATTGCGTCTGCCATATCACCTATAATAGGTGGAAGTGCGTTCACAGGGAACGGCAGGAGGTTTGTCCCGTCGGGACGGAGTGGTGTGGGCTGAACCCACGTTGTTTCGTTGTTCAACTATCATCTTCCTTTCAGATGTATTTATAAAAGCGAATTTATATGTATAGCGGTCAGCATCTTGTATGCAATACCGCTGTCAGCCGACCGTCGCCTGCTGACATGACCATTGTAACATTTCTTTCGGAGGTCCTGTGCGTGTATTGCGTATTTACGCAAAAGAATACGTATAATATTTTTGAATACGCTGTATATTACGCTATAATACGCATTATAATTGACATTTTGCGTGTGATATGTTATAATATCAGAAGATACCGAAAGCGAGGAGAGCGTATGGGAACTACGACAATTTACCGTATAAACGAAACAGACCGCACGATAAATATCGCACAGTCTGTTAATGATACTGATGAAAGCATACACGGTACAGTCCTGAATACGAGAACATACACTTTTGATGAGCTGATGAATCAGCATAAAGTGTTCTGCGAACATACCGAGCCTTATGACGCTTTCAAGGACAGGCTCAACAGCGCCTTGCGTATTGACAAGAGCATTGAAGTCAGCACCGATGATATGATAGCAAGGTTTATAGCTGAATATGGGGAGAATATCTTTTTCAGAGGATATGTCAGCTCTGTTATTGAGTTCTATGACAAGGAGAGGCACGTCCTACTGAAACCGAATGACGTTGTTATCGCCAAGCTCAACAGGAGAAAGATACAGGATGAGGTTTCCCGAAAGCTCATGGCGTATATGGATACGCAGTTCGCATTGATGTGCAGTGATGCGTATTTCAGCCATAAGTCTACTATGGAGCATTTTATGATACAGTCCGGAAGAACGGTAGTTGCTGCCGATGATTACACATTCAATGTGTTCCGTGAAAGCGACAACTGCCTGCTGACCGTCCTTGCAGAGGTTGGACAGCTCGTTCATTATAATAAGTGGACTGTCTGCGAGTGCGGTTTCTGTCATAAGCTGTTTCTCGGAACGGAAAGAGAAGTCTGCTGTCACTCCGCCGAGTGCATCGAAGCACAGAAACAGCAGAAGGAAGCCATATACAAGGAAAATACAAAGGCATACTCAGCCGTGAAGCGAGATTATGATGCCTATGTCCGCAGATATAAGAAGGTTCTCGTTGAAGCTGGCATCGAGAAGTACCACCCTGCCGAATTCGACAATTTTATGCAGGCGAAACAGGAGCGTATGGACGATATGGATAAGCTCAAAAAGCGACTGATACGCAACGGTCTCCCTACCAAGGAGCTTGAAAAACTCAGTACTAAGTATAAGGCTGAGATGAAGGCTATTGCAGAAGAGCTTGTTGAGAGGTTTGGGAAGAAGGAGTGAACTTTGAATCCACTGGCGTCAAAGTTGCAGATGTCGAAAAACAGGTGAAATCTCACGATTACATATTGCTTTTTCAAAGGAATTATGGTATAATTATTTTATATATTTTGTCGAAATATCCCATTAGAAAGTGGTGTTGATTGTGAATAGGCATGAAATGATTGATCGTATTGGTAAGGAATATCTTACCACTAACATAGAAGCAGGTGAATACAGCTATGTACAGGAAGCAGGTAGTAAAGAAAAGCTTGAAAAAGCTGTAGGTCACGCTGTCAAGCATTTCAAGTTAGATATACGTTTTGAAAATAATAGCGTTGCAGTATTAATCGAGACAAAGCAGAGCTTCACTAAAGCTGACGAAAAGCAGTTGGCAGAATATGTTGAAGAAGAACGTGCTTTACATAAAGGGATAAAAATTATTGCTATTCTTGCAAATACCAACAATGATAAGATAAAGGTATGGCGTTATTTTGTTGACGATTCTCACCTTTTGAAAGAGGAAACCGTTCTTGATACAATGGAGCACTACGTAAAACTATTTGATACTGCGAGACAGAATGATAAAGAACGTGTCATGAAAAACACTTATGATCTTAATGAGCTACTTCATAAAAAGGACATTGACGAGAAGCTTCGCAGTCAATTTGTAGGCACTACACTTCTTTATATCAAAGACATGGTAAAGAAAACAGGTGCTACAAGAATTGATGACGCACTTAAAGATAAGCTTGATGATGTTTGGAAAATGATGTCTGCTGAAGAAATACGTGCCGGCATAAAAAATACTCTTGATAATCTTCTTGATAATTCTGAAAACAAGACAAAGAAAATTGAACTATTACAGAAGAATGTCCTCAACGATCAGAAAGTCAAGAAACTGAAAATTAAAGATTGGATTGAGATTCTTGATACCATCCTCATGGATATTTACAGATACATTGATGCTGACAGTTCCGAGGGACAGGATATACTGAACCTTTTCTTTATTGCTTTTAATAAGTATACTGGCAAAGCCGATAAAAATCAGGCTTTCACTCCTGATCACATCACTGAATTCATGTGCCGAATAACAGATGTAGATAGAACAAAGGTCATTCTGGACGGCACTTGTGGAAGCGGATCATTCTTAGTGCAGGCAATGGTAAAAGAAATTGCTGATTGTCGAAGAGATAAAACTGAAAAGGAAGCCGAGGAACTGATAAGACAGGTAAAGGAAAAACATATTTTTGGTATTGAAGTTGAAGAAAAAGCCTATGGTCTATCTACAACCAATATGCTTATTCATGGTGACGGCAATTCAAACATCAAGTTTGGCAGTATCTTTGATAGTAAGAAGTTTATCATGGAAGCCGACCCTGATATAATTTTGATGAACCCGCCATACAATGCCAAACCTATTGGCATTCCTGCTGCCTATAAAACAACATGGACTGCTAAGGCTAAGGACGGAAAAGAAGATCCGACTAAGGGATTTGTATTCGTTCATTTCATTTCTGACGTTATAAAAGAACTGAATGATCTGAAAGAAAAAGCTGGAAAGCCAACTAAGCAAGTTAAGCTTGCTGTATTACTTCCTGTTGCTGCGGCAATAGGAACAAGCGATATAATCGAAAAAGAAAAGATTGCAATGCTTGAGAATAATACTCTTGAAGCGGTATTCACGCTTCCTAATGAGATTTTTTATCCTGGAGCCTCTGCTTGTGCCTGCTGTATGTTATTTACACTTGGCAAACCGCACTCAGAGGAAAAAGAGACTTTCTTTGGTTATTGTAAAGACGATGGCTTTAAGAAAAAGAAGAACCTCGGCAGAGTTGAACAGTTCAACGCAGATAATGAAAGCTTGTGGAAAGAAATTGAAAAGGAGTGGATATATCTTTTCAGGAACCATAAAGCTGAACCAGGTAAATCTGCTACTGTAGTAGTAAATGGCGAATCCGAATGGTTATGTGAAGCGTATATGAAAACTGATTATAATACTCTCAAAGAAGAAGATTTCCAGAGAACATTAAATGATTATCTTGCTTATTTAGTAAAGGAAGGTAACATATATGAATCTTAATATTAGTGAATGGAAACCATTTATTATTGAAAAATTATTTACTGTAAAATACGGTGTTAACTTAGAGCTTAGTAACTGCGATGAAATAATCAATAATGAGGAAATAGGAATTAAATTTGTTAGCAGAACGGAGTCAAATAATGGAGTTTCAGCTACTGTAATGCCAATTGAAAATGTAATTCCACAAAAAGCAGGATTGATATCAGTTGCAGGTGGTGGAAGCGTACTGTCAACTTTTATACAGCCTGAACCCTTCTACAGCGGTAGAGATTTATATACTCTAGAAGCAAAAGATAATATATCTTTTGAAGCTAAGATGTTTATTATAACTATAATCAAAGCCAATAAATACAAATATAGCTACGGAAGACAAGCAAATAAAACATTGCCCTATTTAGAACTTATGCTTCCCGTAGTGAAAGATGATAAAAATGCCCCAATAATTGATAAAACATGCAAATACTCTGATGAAGGTTATGTTCCTGATTGGCAGTTCATGGAGAATTATATAAAATCGCTGCATTATAAACCACTAACCACAAAAAATACAAATGGACGAACACTTGAGCTAAAGACCAAGGAATGGAAGCGTTTCTATCTTGGAAGGTTGTTTGATATTAAAAAAGGAAAACGCCTTACATCAGAAGATCAAGAGGAAGGTAATAACCTTTATATAGGTGCAATAGATTCAAATAATGGTGTTGCTAATCATATAGGTCAAAGTCCAATCCACAAAGGGAACACTATTTCGTTAAGTTATAATGGTTCTGTTGGAGAGGCGTTTTATCAACCAGATCCTTATTGGGCAACCGATGATGTAAATGTTTTGTACTCAAAATATAGTGGATTTAATAAGTATGTCGGTCTGTTTATTGCTACGGTTATTCGTCAAGAAAAATACCGCTTCTCATATGGAAGAAAATGGACACTTGAAAATATGGTCAATACTGAAATTTGTCTTCCCATACGATACAATTCAAATGATCTTCCTTATATTGATGATACAAACAAATACTCCGACGAAGGATATATTCCTGATTGGCAGTTTATGGAGGACTATATTAAATCACTGCCTTATGGAGATAGAATATAATAGTTGTTTTAGAAGGTGATAGTATATGTTACTGAGTAATGTACATATTTGGAATTACAGACTTCTTCTTGATACCAATATACATTTAGACGAAGCACTGACACTAATAGTTGGTAAAAATAATGCTGGTAAGACTTCGTTTTTATCTATTCTGCAACGTGTTCTATCAGGCAGAAAAGACTTGGATTTTGCTGATTATCCGATACAATGTAGAAGCACATTATATGAAGTCTTATGGAAAGTCGTAAAAGGGAAAATTTCTATTGGCAAAGCCAAAGACTTGATTCCAAAAACAACTATTCAGTTTGATATTGATTATTCAAATGAAGCTGAGGATGAGTATCTTGGAGCACTTTCGCCATTTATTATTGATTTAGATATTAACAATAACATAGCTCGTATTTTGGTAGAATATCAAAGCATACTCTCTGATACCATTATATCGGAAATAACTGATAAAATAAGTCTGCTAAAAGTAACTAATCCTACAGCTAAAAGTAAAAAAAGCAGTGAAATAATAGCAATTTCAAATTACCTCAGTACAAATTTTAACAAGATATTTGAAATTAGTGTAAAAGCAATCAATCCCACTAACCCATCTGTTTTTCAGATAAGAGAAGTATCCCATCTCAGAGATGTTTTTATATTCAAAAGAATATCAGCTGAACGTGGTTTAGATGAACTTGATAATCATGATAAAAAACCAATAGGACAGGTGATGGAACGCATTTTTCAAGATGGTGTTATTCCTTTTGAAGATAATATAAATAAAAAAATCGAAAAACTTAAAGCTTATGTTGAACAGGAAAGCATTAAAGCTCAAGATGAGATCAATAAACTTCTTGAAGAAATAATTACAAAAATGATACGCTTCGGATATCCGACGGCAGAAGACTTGCAATTAAAGGCAACAACGCAAATATTGTTGAAAGATAATATCATTAAAGACACTGATCTTGCATATTCAATTAGTGGAGAAAATGAAACTCTACCAAGTTCCCACAATGGTCTGGGTTATAAAAATCTTATAAAAATAGTGTTTTTATTGCAAGAGTTCGCACAAGAAATCAAAAAGAATTCACTTTCTGCAATTCCTTTACTTTTTTTGGAAGAACCTGAAGCACATATGCATCCTCAATTACAAACCGTTTTTGTAAAGTATATTAGTGAGGTTCTTGAAGGTTTTACAGGCAATAAAATTCAAATATTGATTTCTACTCATTCGTCATATATAGCTAATTCAGTTCCTTTTACACAAGTCAGATATTTTAAGAGGTTGAAAGAATGTGTTATATGTAAGAATTTAACTGACTTCTATAATACGTGTCAAAATGATGAAGAAAAGCAAAACAATTTGCAATTTCTACATAAATACATGACAATAAGCAGATGTGATCTTTACTTTTGTGATAAAGCTATATTGGTTGAAGGAGCAGCTGAGAGACTTTTGATTCCAGATATGATTAATAAATGTGATCAAGCTGGTTTGTTCAACACAAAATCGCCAACCTTAGCATCTCAATATTGCTCAATAATAGAAGTTGGAGGAGCATATGCTCACAGGTTCTTTGATTTTATAGACTTCCTTGGAATACCAACGTTAATACTAACAGACATTGATTTTGTTACTTCAAAAGGAAAAAAATGTTTGAAAGATAAAGCAAAAAGAACTTCCAATGCAACTATCATGAAATGGTGTCACGATAAATTGAATATTCCCTTATCTACTACAGTAAAGATAGAAGATGTATATAAACTAATATCCAACGATAAACTCACTAATGGATTTAGACATATCGAATTTCAAAAAGAAGAAAACGGATATCATGCTCGAAGTTTGGAGGAGGCTATCATGAATGTTAATAGAGAGCTATATGGTATTAGCCATTCTGATAGTAACTTTTCTTTCGATTCGGAAAAACAAAAGAAAACAAACTTTTCTTTGCAATTATTGACTGACGATGATTTTTTAGAATATCAAACACCTTCATACATTGTTGATGGGCTAATATGGCTTAACAATCAAGAAAAGATAGTATATCCTGTTACAATCACCGTCAAAGAAAAGAGAAAACAAAACCTAACCATAAAAACAATAAAAGATTAAGGTAGAATGATATGGCTATACTTAATAAAAGAATTCAAGAACAAGCTGATGCTATTGATAATCATATTATTGATGCTTTAAAATCAGGAAACAGTTTTATAGTTGAAGCAGGTGCAGGCTCGGGAAAGACATATTCCCTTCTAAAAGTTATTGATTGGCTGGAACAAAATAAATGTCAAGAATTTAGAAGAAAGAAAAAGAATATAGCGTGTATTACATATACTAACGCTGCTGTAAACGTAATACTTGAAAGACTTTCTGCTGATAGTTCAATCGTCCCTTCAACAATTCATTCTTTTGCGTGGGATTCAATAAATCAATTTCAGCAAACTATTAAAAACTATGTAGAAGAATTAGGCCTATTACCCGAAGGAGTAACCATAAATCAGGTTTCTAATGTTGCATATATGCTTGGTTCAAGGTATATAGATAACGGAACTTTATATCTTTACCATGATGATGTTATTAAACTGTTTGCCAAATTCTTAGATAATATAAAATTCAGAAGACTTCTATCGCTAAGATATCCAATCGTATTAATTGATGAATATCAGGATTCTTTTAAGATATTGACTGATAAATTTATAGAGCACTTTGTAGAAGGCTCGAAAACCATTCAATTTGGTTTCTTTGGTGATTCATGGCAAACTATTTATACATCAAATGGTGCTTGTGGAAAAATAGACAGCAACCAGCTTATTGAAATACAAAAAAATTTGAATTTTCGTTCAAATGTGGCTGTAGTAAATGCCCTAAACGCAATTAGACCTGATTTTCAACAAGAAGCCGTAGATCAGCTAGATGATGGACAAGTTTTCGTGATAACAACACAAGATTACCAAGGCAATAGACAAGGTGGTTATTACAAGTCAGAATTAGCTCAAAATGACCTTGTATGTTACGTTGATAATGTAAAAAAACAATTAGAACGTGATTGGAATGGCAAAGTAAAAACACTAATGATCACCCATAAAATGCTCGCAAATCAACAGCATTATGATAATGTGCTTACATTATTAGGAGATTCGTTGAAAGAGGAAAAAAATGAGTATTTGAAATTCTTTCAGAATATTATCGAACCTCTCTATAAGGCATTATGTGATAATAATATAAATGATTTGTGTGATGCTTTAAAAACACATCGTATGCTTATAGAAAGAAAAAAACAAAAGAAATCATGGCATAAATTGTATGAAGCATTGAAAGAGGCACGAGAAAAAACAATAAGAGACGTAATAAATGTATGTATAGAAAACGCGCAAATAATCCCTATTCCATCTATAATAGTAGAAAACTA
>UQYK01000001.1 GCA_900545285.1 uncultured Ruminococcus sp. | reverse complement strand
CACTTGAAAAGTGCGAACATAAAAATAGTTTCATCAATATTCTCCTTTATAAATTTCGATTTACCATACTTTCATTATACCATACAGCCCCAACCAAGTCAATCCACAACCAAAATCACCGACACAGCCCCCTCCGCACCGGCTTTTTTGTGGCGAAATGCAGAATTTTCACAAAAACCTTGTAATCTTCACAGCTTTGGTGTATAATGAAAGAGTATTTGCGGAACAAATGTGGCTATCCAGATGATTTGTTCCGCCAAACCAAAGGAAACAAAAAGGAGTCTTTCCCATGAATTTTAACATTGCATTGCTTCGGGGCGACGGTATCGGTCCGGAGATCGTAGACAGTGCTGTGGCTGTTCTCCACAAGATCGGCGAGAAATACGGTCACACCTTCACCTGCACCCCGTACCTCATCGGCGGCTGTGCGATCGATGCCACCGGCATTCCCCTGCCGAAAGAGACCATTGACGGCTGTCTGGCAAGCGACAGTGTCCTGCTGGGCGCTGTGGGCGGTGCAGTCGGTCACAACAAGTGGGATCAGATGCCGCCGCATCTCCGTCCGGAAAAGGCTCTGCTGGGAATCCGTGAGGCTCTGGGACTGTTCACCAACCTCCGTCCGGCAAAGCTGTATCCGGCTCTGAAAGGCGACTGCCCCCTGCGGGAAGACATCGTGGCAAAGGGCTTCGACATCATGATGGTACGTGAGCTGACCGGCGGCATCTACTTCGGCGAACGGGGCAGACGCGAGGGCAAGTACGGCGAAGAAGCATATGACACCGAGTGCTACAGCAAGATGGAAGTAGAGCGTATCGCACGCGTGGCTTTTGAGACTGCACAGAAGCGGAACAAGAATGTCATCAGCATCGACAAGGCAAACGTTCTGGAAAGCTCCCGTCTGTGGCGTGAAGTGGTTCACGAAGTGGCAAAGGACTATCCGGACGTCACCCTCACCGATATGCTGGTAGACAACGCAGCAATGCAGCTGGTCAAGAATCCGAGACAGTTCGATGTAGTTGTCACCTCCAATATGTTCGGCGACATTCTGTCCGATGAAGCTTCCCAGATCACCGGTTCTATCGGTATGCTGCCGTCGGCTTCTCTGGGTGCCACCAAGCGTGGCATGTACGAGCCGATTCACGGTTCCGCACCGGATATCGCCGGACAGAACAAGGCAAACCCCATCGCAACCATTCTCTCCGCAGCCATGATGCTCCGCTATTCCTTCGACCTCATGGAAGAGGCACAGGCAATCGAAGATGCTGTGGACGCATATCTGAATGCAGGCTACCGCACTGCCGATCTGGCTGGCGAGGGCGTAACACCGCTGTCCTGCACGGAGTGCACCGAAAAGATCATTGCACTGCTGAAGTAAGCAGTATTCTTATAAAAATAGTCGAAAGAGATGACCCATATGACTCCCAGAGAAGAAATCGGATACGGGCTGGATGCCCTTGTCATTTTCCGCAGTTTGCAGCAGGATCCTGTAATCCGGGCACTGATGCAGTTCTGCCACACCGACAAGGAGAACACACCCGCACAAATCCGCTTTTACAGCGCCATGGTCTCCGCTCTGTATGAGCGGGCGGACGACCTCACCGGCTATCTGGAACAGATCGTTCTGGAACACGAAAACGTTTATGTCCAGCGTGCCGGTGCCAGAGAGGAAATTTCCCCCAATATGGAAACCTGTCTGCATACGGAACTGAAACTCCTGAACCGGATTGCAATGCTGACCCCGGCCATGATTCAGGCAGAAATGCAGACCAGCATTCCCCTGCCGGCATGGCAGACCCACAAGACAGACCTGGATGCTCTGTACACCCAGCGCGTGGCAGAAATTGAAAAGCACGGCTATGGCATCTATGCGCGGCATCATATGTTTACAGTAGGCGCCAGCGGCGATCTGGTGCCGGTACAGTACCCCGATCCCATCTCTCTGAAACAGATGGTGGGATATGAACGGGAACGCGGTATTGTTGTGGAAAACACAAAGGCGCTGCTGGCAGGCAAGTATGCCTCCAACGTCCTCCTCGCCGGAGATGCCGGCACGGGCAAATCGGCTACTGTCAAGGCAATCGCCAACGCGTTCAAGGACGATGGTCTGCGGCTGATTGAGCTCAACAAGGATCAGCTCTGCTACATTCCCCAGATTATGGATCACCTATGCCGGAATCCTTTGAAGTTTATTCTCTTTATTGATGACCTCACCTTCTCTGAGGACGACCCCAACTTCGGCACACTGAAAGCAACGCTGGAGGGCAGCATCGCCGCCAGAATGCGGAATACTGTCATCTATGCCACCAGCAACCGCCGCCATCTGGTCAAGGAAACCTTTGACGACGGCAGCGACAAGCACTCCAACGATACCGTACAGGAACGCATCTCCCTGTCAGAGCGGTTCGGCATCACCATCACCTACAGCCGGCCGCAGAAGAACCTGTATCTGGAAATCGTCCATGCTCTGGCAGAACAAAACGGCCTGGACATTACCCCGGAGGAACTGGACGCACAGGCAGAACAGTTCGCCCTCCAAAAAAGCGGCAGAAGTGCCCGCGCTGCAAAGCAGCTCATCGACCAGCTTCTGACACAGCGGTCATAAACTTATTCTGGAAAGGAAGTCCTATCCATGCTGACATTGGATAAAATCTATCAAGCAAGCCATGTGCTCCGGAGCGTGATCCGGAAAACTGATCTGATCCAGGCACCGAAGCTGTGTCCGGACTGTGATCTGTTTTTAAAAACAGAAAATCTCCAGGTCACCGGTTCTTTTAAAGTCCGTGGTGCCTATTACATGATGTCCCAGCTGACAGAAGAAGAAAAGGCGCGGGGTGTTATCGCCTGCTCTGCCGGCAATCACGCCCAGGGTGTGGCGCTGGCTGCGGCCAAGAACCACATGAAGGCGCTCATCTGCCTGCCGGACGGCGCACCGATTTCTAAGGTAGAAGCAACTAAGAGCTACGGTGCAGAGGTCTGCATGGTCAAGGGCGTCTATGATGATGCCTACAACAAGGCAGTAGAACTCCAGAAAGAACACAACTACACCTTTGTGCACCCCTTCGACAATGAAAACGTCATTGCCGGCCAGGGCACCATTGGCCTGGAAATCCTCGACCAGATGCCGGATGTGGATGCGGTAATCGTCCCCATCGGCGGCGGCGGACTGATCTCCGGCGTGGCATTTGCCATCAAGCAGCTGAACCCGAATATCAAGGTATACGGCGTACAGGCAAGCGGTGCACCAAGCATGTATGAGTCCATCCACAACGACAAGATCACCTGTCTGGATTCCGTTTCCACCATTGCCGACGGCATTGCTGTTAAGGAACCCGGCCCGCACACCTTCGAATATGTCAAGCAGTATGTGGATGAAATTGTCACTGTTACTGATGATGAAATCTCTGCTGCAATTCTGGCACTGATCGAAAAGCAGAAACTGATCGCAGAGGGCGCAGGCGCTGCTTCCGTGGCTGCCGCAATGTTCCACAAGGTACCGGTAGAGGGTAAAAAGGTTGTTTGCCTGGTTTCCGGCGGTAATATCGACGTGACCATCCTGTCCCGTGTGATCAAGCGCGGCCTGCTCATGTCCGGCAGAAGCTGCATGCTCAACATTGAGCTGCTGGACAAGCCGGGTCAGCTGAAAGATGTTTCCCGGATTATCGCAGATCTGGGCGGAAACGTCATCTCCATCCACCACGAGCGCGCCAACGAGGGCAGCGACATCAACGGCTGCTTCCTGCGCATCACCATGGAGACGAGAGACTATGCCCACATTCAGGAAATCCGTGGTGCACTGATGGAAGCCGGCTTCCATCTAGTGGACTAAGGCGTATTCCCCTATTACTTTGAAAAGAGGTTTTTATCATGGATACCATCTATACCAAGAACGCACCGGACGCAATCGGCCCGTATTCCCAGGCAGTGAGAATCGGTGATATGCTGTACACCTCCGGCCAGATCGCCATCAATCCGGCAACCGGCAATGTAGAAGCCGCTGACATCGTGGGACAGTCCAAGCAGGTCATGGCAAACCTGAAAGCCGTTCTGGAAGCCGCAGGCACCAGCTTCGACAAGGTTGTCAAGACCACCTGCTTCCTCAAGGACGTGGCACGGGATTTCGGCGCATTCAACGAAGTATATGCAGAAGCTATGGGCGATGCCAAGCCGGCCAGAAGCTGTGTTGGCGTAGCAGACCTGCCCAAGGGTGTGCTGGTAGAAGTTGAAGTTATTGCGGCGCTGTAAGCGGTAGGCTTCAGGCTAAGAAAAGAGAAAGCGGAGAACGTTTTTTGAGACGTTCTCCGCTTTTTGTTGTGTATGAGCCTCCTCTTTAGGGGAGGGGAACCAGCGAAGCTGGTGGTGGGGTTTTTCGTGAAATCTTTTTCTTGATGTATCAGGCCCTTCCCTCGGTCGCCTGCGGTGACAATTCGGCACAAGGAACGCTCTTCGGATACCTACAGGAAAACCGAATTTGTAATGACAGCAGCAGAAATCGCTCCCTATCTTTTTCCCACAAAACACTTGTAATTCTTCCTGAGATATTGTACAATGAAAAAGCACAGGATACGCAACGTCTATGCAAGGGAGTGGGAACACATGAATCGAAAAACAAAACATTTTCTAATTGTGTTGATTTTGTCTATTCTTCTATTTCTCGCATTGGTGCTAACCATATCCTGCGGCGATAAAATCGTTTTGAAGCATGAAGCAAAACATATAGAATCTGAAATAAACCAAACCATCTGCATCGAAAAGGAACGCATAAAATGCACACATCTGTCTTATCACGAGGAAAGCAGTGAAGTCAAGATGTACTTTGAAATTTATGATGAAACCCTTGATCAGGAAAAAGAAGGCGAATTAGAGAGAATGTGCGAGATTGCAAACTGCGTATCCCAATACATCAAAAATAATCCCAGATCTTTTTTAACCGGGAAAAAAATCACCCTCAGTTCTGAAAGCTGTGACCGACTGGGCGATATCATAATTTGCAATTTTGACCCTGAAACAAACGAACCCTTTTCCAGTTCAGAACAGTTTCACTATGGATATTTTGACGGGTGCTTCTATCCCAAAGCAGATTTTGCCCTATCCAAATTAGAAAGATTTGATTGGTTTGAGATATTAGAGTTTGCAGATATGACAAATGACAATGCTTCTGTCTTGCTCCATTTTCCGCAGTTACAGGAAATTCGCTGTAAGAGTAACTTCTTCACAAAAGCGGAACAAAGCCAGCTTCGATCTAAGGAAATTTCTCTAGCTTTCGATGAAATTTAAGCTGCAAAGATTTTGTTCTGATTCTGTGATTGCCGCTTAACTGCAAAATTATTTTTGGAAAAGCGCGAAATGAGATTGACAATTTCATTTTTCCCACAAAACACTTGTAATTCTCCATTGAATATTGTATAATAAAAATGTATCGAGAATTGCTCTGCAGTTCTCAATTTATAAAAAAGGAGTTTTTACCATGTACCAGAATATGATGGACACCATTGGTTTTGTTTCTCAGAATGATCCTGAGGTCGGAAAGGCAATGCAGGAAGAACTGAGCCGCCAGCGCCGCAACCTGGAGCTGATCGCCAGTGAAAACCTGGTTTCCCCGGCAGTAATGGCTGCCATGGGTTCTGCCCTCACCAACAAGTATGCAGAAGGTCTGCCTCACAAGCGCTACTATGGCGGCTGTGAATATGTAGACGTCGTAGAAGAAATCGCAATTGAGCGTGCCTGCAAGCTGTTCGGCGCCAAGTATGCCAATGTACAGCCCCACTCCGGTGCACAGGCAAACACTGCCGTTTACTTCGCACTGCTCCAGCCGGGCGATACGGTAATGGGCATGAGCCTGGCACACGGCGGCCACCTGACCCACGGCTCTCCGGTGAATATCTCCGGTAAGTACTTCAACTTCGTTCCCTACGAGCTGGGCGATGACGAATTCATCGACTATGACCGCTGCGAAGCACTGGCAAAGGAAGTCAAGCCGAAGCTGATCGTAGCCGGCGCAAGCGCATATCCCCGCATCATCGACTTTAAGCGCCTGTCTGAAATCGCAAAGTCTGTCGGCGCATACCTGATGGTAGACATGGCACATATCGCTGGTCTGGTTGCTGCCGGTGTACATCCGTCTCCGGTACCGTATGCAGATATCACTACCACAACAACCCATAAGACACTCCGCGGTCCGAGAGGCGGCCTGATTCTGACCAATGATGAGGAACTGGCAAAGAAGATCAACAAGGCTGTATTCCCCGGCACACAGGGCGGCCCGCTGATGCACGTGATTGCAGCAAAGGCTGTTTGCTTCGGCGAAGCACTGAAACCGGAATTCAAGACATACGGTGAAACAGTAGTAGCCAACGCCAAGGCACTGGCAGAAGGTCTGGTAAAGCGCGGCTTCCGTCTGGTTTCCGGCGGTACGGACAATCACCTGATGCTGGTTGACCTGCGTCCGTTCGGCGATCTTACCGGTAAAGAATTTGAGCGCCGTCTGGATGAGGTATATATCACCGTAAACAAGAATGCAATCCCCAACGATCCCCAGAAGCCGTTCGTTACCAGCGGTATCCGTGTAGGTACACCGGCTGTGACAACACGCGGCCTCCAGCCGGCAGATATGGACATCATTGCACAGGCAATGTATCTGGCTGCTTCTGACTTTGACTCCAAGGCGGATGAAATCCGTGCAAGCGTTCACGCACTGTGCGAGAAGTATCCGCTGTACGAATAAGCAATGTCCTCTCCCCTGGCCGATCAGATCCGGCCGAAAACGCTGGACGATGTTGTGGGACAGCGTCAGCTGCTTGCCCCCGGAAAACCTCTGCGGCGCATCATTGAAAGCGGCAAAATCCCCAACATGATTTTTTACGGCCCGTCCGGCGTGGGCAAAACCACAGTGGCGCGGATTATTGCCGACAGCACAGCCATGACGCTCCATAAACTGAACGGCACCTCCGCCTCTACTGCGGATATCCGGGATATTGTGGCAGAAATCGGCACCTTTTCCGGCATGAATGGAATCCTGCTGTACCTGGATGAAATCCAGTATCTCAACAAAAAGCAGCAGCAGCTTCTCCTGGAATATATGGAAAACGGCCAGATCACCCTGATTGCCTCCACGACGGAAAATCCCTACTTCGCTGTCTATAACGCGCTGATCAGCCGGTCTACCGTGTTTGAGTTCAAGCCGGTGCCGCCGGAGGAACTGGAACGCGCTGTGGCACGGGGATTCCGACTTATGGAGGAGCAGACCAGGTGCCCGATTCACCTGGCAGAACATGTATGCAGCTGGATTGCCCACGGCTGCGGCGGTGATGTGCGAAAGGCCATGAATACTGTGGAACTGATTGTACTCTCCGGAGAACATACAGAAGACGGCATAGTCATTTCAGATGCACTGGCGCAGGAACTGACCCAGCGCAGCAATATGCGTTATGACCGGGACAACGACCAGCACTATGATCTGCTGTCTGCCCTGCAAAAATCCATCCGTGGCTCAGACGAAAATGCAGCGCTCCATTACACTGCGCGTCTGCTGGCTGCAAATGACCTGCTCTCGGTTTGCCGGCGGCTTCTCGTCATTGCAGCCGAAGATATCGGGTTGGCTTATCCCCAGGCAATTATCATCACAAAGGCCTGTGTGGACAGCGCCCTCCAGCTGGGACTGCCGGAAGCGCGGATTCCCATTGCAGAAGCAGTGGTGCTTCTTGCCACCTCTCCCAAGTCCAACAGCGCCTACGAAGCGATCAATCTGGCTATGGCAGATGTGGAAGAATACGGCGCACCGGATTTTCCCCGGCATCTGCAAAACAAACACTTTGACGGCGCAGAGGCCAGCGTCCGGGGGCAGCACTACCGCTATCCCCATGACTATCCCAATCACTATGTGAAACAGCAGTATCTGCCGGATATTCTGAAGGAAAAGGTCTATTACACCTTTGGCGACAACCGCCAGGAACAGGCTGCGGCCGCCTATCGGGAAAAAATCCTTCGGGAAGACAAAACCTGATGGGACAGCTGCTTTAAGGCGGCATCGTACAGCTCCTCCGGCCGGATTTCCTGCTCTACCAGATGATTGGCAAAGAGAATCGTCTGATCCAGGGTGTCCGAAAAATCCTCCAGCGCCTGCTGTTCTCCGCTGCGCAGATCCTCCAGACAAATCCCGTAAACGGATTTTGCCGTGCCGTCCGGACGGACAACCCATCCGGCTGTCACCCGATAAATGACACGGTTGCTTCCGTAGACCTCCATATACACCACCGTATCTTCAATTCTGCGGCAGCGATACAACATTGGATAATACATCACAAACTGAAACCCCTTTCTGCTGTCTGTTTTGACAGCGGCTTGTATTTTATGCACGTGCCGCTCTGGTTTCCCAGAAGCCCGCGTGCAGCAGATATGTCCAAGGACGTATCTGAAAATGATACCATCGTTTTCTGCGGCAAAAATCCTGCGAGGTATCACTTTCCGATGCGCCCTTAGACAAGCATACCACACTTTTTGTAAAAGGGAAAGAGCGAAAAAACACACATTTTGTCCTGATTTTTCGGATTTTCCCGATTCCTGACGCGCAGCGGCAAAAATTGCTTGTGATTCTGTTGGATTTGCTGCAATTTCATACGAAAATATTTGTGAGAATTGCGACTAGACGAAAGCCGTTCCGATTGCTATAATAGAGAAACGTGAATTTGATGACATCCGTCCCGGTTACGGAGTTTGATCGAACATATGGTTTGCACCCGGCATTCAGGCTGTCGGTTCTGCACCCATTTGGGAATCTGTTTTCTTTCAGAGGAAAAAGATTTGCAGAAAGGAGTTTCTCTATGACAAAAGATATGACAGCAGGAAAGCCGCTGGGGCTGATTCTTCGATTCTGCGGCCCCATGGTGCTGGGGAATATTTTGCAGCAGCTCTACAGCATGGTGGACACGGTAATTGTAGGCCGCTATCTGGGCACAAATGCCCTGGCCGGTGTTGGCACAACCGGTGCAATCAGCTTTCTGGTAATTGGATTTGCCACCGGTATCTGTACCGGACTGTCCATTCCGGTGGCACAGGCCTTCGGTGCCGGAGACTATCGCCTGATGCGAAAATATATCGCCAATTCCTATTACCTGGGCGCGGTAATCTCTGTCCTGCTCACCATTCTCACAATGTTTGCCACCGGCACCATCCTGCACTGGATGAAAACGCCGTCTGACATCTTCCCTTACGCCTATCAGTACATCATTGTCATTTTCGGCGGCATTGCGGCTTCGGTACTCTATAACCTGCTGGCCGCCATGCTCCGCGCTGTGGGTGACAGCAAATCGCCGATTTTGTTCCTGGCCATTGCCTCTGTCCTGAATATTATTTTGGATCTGGTCTTTTTGCTGGGACTGAAAACCGGTGTGGCCGGTGCCGGCTATGCCACTGTGATTTCACAGGGAATCTCCGGCATTCTCTGCCTTTTCTATCTCTACCGAAAATTCGATGTCATGCGCTTTCAGCATGGTGAAACCAAACTGGAACCGCTCCAGTGCCTGCGCCTGATTGCAATTGGTCTGCCGATGGCACTGCAATTTTCCATCACTGCAATCGGATCTATTATCCTGCAAACCTCCGTCAATACCCTGGGTTCTGTTGCAGTTACCAGCGTAACTGCCGCACAGAAAATCGCCTCTATTGTCATGGGGCCGCTGGAATCCCTGGGCATCACAATGGCCACCTTCTGCGGCCAGAATCTGGGCGCCGGCAAGTATTACCGCATCCGGGACGGCATCCGCGTGAGCATCTATGTCTCCATGACATACTGTGTTTTCGCGATTTTATTCCTGTGCTTCCTGGGGCGCTATACCGCTTATCTGTTCCTGGATCCGTCCGAGACAGAGGTCATTCAGATGGCCGTCACCTATATGCGCCTGAATGCCGTATTCTTCCCGGTACTGGGTGTTCTTTTTATTCTGCGGAACTCGCTCCAGGGCATGGGATACAGCCTGATGCCGATGATGGCCGGTGTCAGCGAGCTGCTGGCACGGTCGCTGGTCTGCTTCCTGCTGGTACCGGTATTCGGCTATCTGGCCGCAGTTATGGCCAGTCCGGTGGCGTGGATCTTTGCAGATATTCTTCTGATTTCCGTTTATATTCTGGATATGCGAAAGCTGCGGCAAAAGCTGGTTCCGGCTGAAGGCATACCTGCCTGACCGCAAACACGCATATCTGCCGTCCCTTCAGAAAGGATTTTTTATGAAAAAACAATTTGCTTGTATCAGTGCATTTGCCGTTGCGGCTGCATCTCTGCTGTCTCTGGCACAGCCTATGACCGCTTCTGCTGCCGGCGTGCTGGAATGCACCCCGTACCAGATTCGCATTGTTCCGGACCGCACCTCTGTATCTGCGGCAGAAGTCGCACAGGGAGATGTGACCATTCCGGCTTCCATCTATGTCACCGGAAGCACAGCGCACACCTTCAACGCTGTAAAAATCCGCTATCAGAGCAGCGATGACCGCTATCTCTATTTTTCAGATCTGGTCACCGGTGACACCACCTATGACACACAGACCACCTATCACAGCTCTGTAGGTGACTTTACCACCAACCGTCAGCCGTTCTGCTTTGGCTCTGTAAATGCCAACAACGGCCGCTATACTAAAAACGGCTCCAGCACTACTACACAGGTTCTGATGGATCCCAAATTCGGTGCTACCATCTACAGCGCCGGCCCGAACCGGGTGTATTTCAAAACCAGCGACGGCGCTGTGTGGAACGAAGCCACCAATTCTTACGTTCGCGGCAAACAGGAATTTTTATGCAATGTTACGGTAGATGAAAATGGAACCGGTTCCTTCACCTACCACTACATCAACTTTTTCGATCAGTCTCAGGAAGATATCACCGTAACCATTCCCCGTTATGATGCAACAATTCCTGCTTATGACTCCACAAAAAACGATCAGCAGAATGCAGCCTCTGCAATTCCCGGTGCCTGTGACCGTGTATTCTGGCTCAATCAGAATGACACTTCCTTCCTGGGCAATGCTTCCGATGAGTTTCCCTTCTGTCGGGTCAATCTGGTAATCTCCAAGGATACCCCGAGCGGTGTCTATGACATCAACTTCTCCAGTGAAAAACTCTCCAGCGGCAGCAACGCATGTGAAGTTATCGGCTCCAGCAACAAGGACATCCCCTTTGAAACACTGGGCACTTCTATTGCAGTTGGTGTAGAAGATGCAGAAGTGGTTTCCATTCGTTCTCAAAAGGACGCTGCCTTCTACACCGCCGATGATAATGATCCCATCCTGGCTACTGACTTTGCCTCTGGGATCCTGGCAAATCTGAAATTTGCAGACGGCACAACCGAAGAAAATGTGGACATCACAAACCTGGTAGACTGCTACGGCATCACCCCGAAGAAGCTCTATGACAGTCAGGCCAAGGACGGCTTCTATGCCTCTGAAAACGCACCACTCTACTACAATGGAAAGGTGCTCAAGCAGACAGACGGCTCTGCTGTGACACAGAATATCCTGGTCGGCATGAAGGGCGATGTGGACTTTGACGGTGATGTCACCATCAATGACGCATATCTCACACTGTGCTACTATGCAGAAGTCTTTGCCGGAAAGATGCCCTCGCTCTACAGCGGCCCTTCCAGCAATTCTTATGCAGAACGCCTGGCTATTTTCCTGGCCGACACAGACACCTATAACGAATCCGGCGACCCCGGCTGCATCCTGATTGATGATGCCAGAAATATTCTCCAGTATTACTCTGACGCATCTGCCGGCGCTTCGCCTTCCTGGAACGGTTACATCAAGTAATCTCATCCGCTAAAACCTGAAAAAGCCCCGACTGCTTCCATTTTGCAGCCGGGGCTTTTTGTGGTATCTCGCCAAAACTTTGTTTTCCACAATTTTATCCTGAAATGTGGAAAACAAAAAAATCTGCGTCCCAGTCCGGAACACAGATCCTGTATTTTTCAAAAACAGCGGAAAAAGTAAAATGCACATCTGAGGGAGCAGATGTGCATTTTAGTAAGGGGATTTTTATGAAAAAAATTTTTAAGAAAGGATATTTATATTATACCCTTCCCACCCCCTCGTGTCAACAATATCACAGATAATTTACAATTTGTTATTATAATAAATACAATCAGGTGCAACATTTTGGAGATCGCCTATTTTTCGTCTGTTTCACCCAGATGTACATCCATCTGCGGATAGGGAATGGAGATCCCGTTTTCATCAAACGCCTTTTTCACATCTTCCAACAGCCGATAGTGTAGCGGCCAATACTGATCATTTTTCCCCCATACCTGAAGCCGCAGTGTGACTGCACTGTCATCATGGCCGCTGACGAAAACTTCCGGTGCAGGCTGTTCCAGTGCCTCCGGTGCTTTTTTCACAACATCCATCAAGATCTTTCGTGCCTGATCAATATCATTTTCATAGGCGATTCCGAAGAAGAGATCCACACGCCGGATTTCCTTCTGTGTATAGTTGATGATCTTTCCGCCGGAAACCACGCCGTTCGGAATGTACACCGTAATGTTATCCGGTGTCACCATCCGGGTATAGAGAATGCTGATGCTCTCTACCTTTCCGGTAACGCCGTCTACTTCTACGGTATCCCCCTCCTTGAGCGGCTTGGAAAACAGAATGATAAATCCGCCGGCCAGGTTCGACAGGCTGTCCTTCAGCGCCAGGCCGACTGCCACACCGGCAGAAGCAATTACGGCGACAATGGAATCCATAGGCACATCCAGAATGGACAGCGTAATTACAATCAACAGCATATAGAGCACAATCTTAATGATTGAGCGCAGAAAACTGGCCATAATGCCGTCCATATTGGAGTGCTTGGAAGCACGCCTTAAAATCCGCATGATCTGGCGGATGACAAACAGGCCAAACAGCAGAAAGATCAGCGCAAAAATCAGCGAGGGCAGCTTATTGATCATCGGCTGAAAAATGTTGGAAAGCACATGGGTAGTCTGCTGTACTTCATCGCTGACTGTATCCACTACATTCTGCACCGGCTGCACAAGATCTGTGGCACCGGTAGCAACCGGCGCGGAGGTCTCCGCCTCCGTAACCTTTGCAGCAAGCATTTCTGTCATGGCTAAACTCACCTCCCCAAAGATTTTGCATGCTTTCGCAAAATCCCAAAATTGCACGGCATCTGCCGAATATGTCTATTATATCGGATTTTTCGGCGTTCGTCAAGGAAATGGGAATCATGAAGCAGAAGAATTCAATTTCATTTTGCAAAGCCTCCCCTGAAAAGGGAGGTGGGCGGCGAAGCCGCTCGGAGGGGTTCGCTTTACATAATTATACCCCTCTGTCACTTCGTGACATCTCCCCTTTCAGGGGCGACTTTTTTTCCTGTACTGCATCACATCCCCGACATTTGAAACAGATGCTGTATCGTTGCAATTATTTTTGCATAAATGGTTATTTTTCATCACATTCTATTGCAGAGCCTTTTTTCCAAAACACCACTCCACACCTTGACATTCTCCCTTTTTTCTGGTAAGATGAATTTATTACTACATGCTCCGGGAACCTGTTTTTGCAATGCAGGGCAGATGCCGGGCGTGCATCACCTTTGACCCGTTTTGTGAGGCGCATTTTATGATTCAAAAACACTCTGCCCAATCCTACAGCTATCGGATTGCACTGGGCGGCATTATTGCTTCTCTGTGTATGCTGTGTATGTTTCTGACCGGGGTATTCCCGATGTTTTACTTAATCCTTCCGATGCTGGCCAGCGGCCTGATTTTTCTTATGGCGCTGGAAACCAGTACATACTGGGGCTTTCTCACCTATATTTCCGTGGGACTTCTCTCCGTCTTTGTGACACCCAATAAAGATGCGGCGCTGGCCTTTCTGATTTTCTTTGGCTATTATCCGCTGCTTCGTCCCAAAATGGAGCATTCCCGTCTGCGGCTGCTGGCCTTTTTGTTGCGGCTGGCGTTATTCAATGCGGCTGTGCTGGGATTCTTCTGGATTTCCGTCTACGTGCTGGGCATGAAGGCGCTCCTGGACTCCCTGGGAGACTACGGAAAATACGGCGGATGGATTCTGCTGGGCATCGCAAACCTGATGTTTTTGAGCTATGACTACATCATGGGTGCCTTCCCCACTGTGTACCGCCAGCACTTAAAGCCCCGGATCTTCCCCAGACACTAATTTTTCCGAAACAAACGGGAAAACCACCGCCATTCCTGCCAGACAGAAAGGAGCACCTGATGGATAAAATTGCAATGTTTGATACAAAGCCCTATGACCGCACCTGGTTCGACCAGTTAAACACCCGATATCACATCAAATATCTGGAACCTAAGCTGACACCGGACACAGTTTCCCTGGCACACGGCTGCCGGGCAGTGATTCCCTTTGTTAATGACACCCTGGATCGAACTGTCATTGACGGCCTGTGTGCCGAAGGGGTAGAAATGATTGCACTGCGCTGTGCCGGATACAACAACGTAGACCGCGCCGCAGCAGCCGGCCGGATTCCGGTGGTGCGTGTTCCCGGCTATTCGCCCTATGCCGTGGCGGAATTCACCATGGGCCTGCTCCTGACCCTGAACCGGAAGCTCCACAAGGCCTGCTTCCGGACACGGGATTTCAACTTTTCCCTCAACGGCCTGGTCGGATTCGATCTCCACGGAAAAACAGCCGGCATCATCGGCACCGGAAAAATCGGACAAATTTTCATCCAGATCTGCCGTGGCTTTGGCATGCATGTCCTGGCCTATGATCCGTTTCCGGTTCCGGACGCTGACTTTTCCTATGTATCCCTGGAAGAACTGCTGCAAAAAAGCGATATTGTTTCTCTCCACTGTCCGCTGACAGAGCAGTCCCGGCATCTGATCAACCGGGACACAATCGCCCAGATGCGGGACGGTGCCTATCTGCTCAACACCTCACGGGGCATGCTGGTAGAGAGCGAAGCGCTCCTGGATGCCCTGAAAAGCGGAAAACTGGCCGGTGCCGGCCTGGATGTCTATGAAGAGGAAACCGACTTTTTCTTCGAAGACCGCTCCGACAGCATCGACCGGGACACCATCCTGTCGCTTCTGGTTTCCATGCCAAATGTGGTTCTCACCTCTCACCAGGCATTTCTGACTACAGAGGCACTCCACAATATTGCAAAGGTGACACTGGAAAATCTGGATGCCTTCTTCCGGGACGGCACCCTGCAAAACGAAGTGCGATAACTACAGAACAAACACCCCAGAACAGCCAGAACGCCTGCCGTTTTCGCTGATACTGGGGTATTTTCTTTTTGTTCATGAAGTTTCCATCTGAATTTGATACAATGAAAGAAAACAAGGTTTCCGCACCCATTGGATGCGAATGAGAAAGAAGGCTTTTTTATGATGCTTCCTGCTGCTGTAGAATCCCGCATTCTTCAAAATCAAGAGGAAATGATACAAACCCTGCTAGACCTGATTGCAATTCCAAGCGTGGCCACATCCGCCCCTGCGGATGGCTACCCCTATGGCGCAGCCTGCGCCAGGGCACTGGACAAAATGCTGGGACATTTGAAAGATCTGGGAATGTCCTGCCGCAACTATGACCATCACATGGGTGCTGCGGACTGGGATCCGGCGCTTCCGCCCCATCTGGGAATCCTGTGCCACCTGGACGTGGTGCCGGCAGTCCGAGAGGGCTGGCAGTCTGATCCGTTTGCGCCGGTAATCCGGGACAGCCGCATTTACGGCAGAGGTGCCATTGATGACAAGGGCCCGGCGGTCTCGGTACTCTTTGCGCTCCGTGCAATTCGGGAAGCCGGCATTCCCCTGCGGAAAAATGTCCGTTTCCTGTTGGGCTGCAATGAAGAAAACGGCTCCACCGACCTGGAATATTACCACACCAAGGACAGCATGCCGCCCCAGGTATTCACACCGGACGGCAGCTACCCGCTGATTCATCTGGAAAAGGGCATGCTCCGCCTCCAGTTCACCAAACAGACGAAGGATCCGATTTTCAGCTTTTCCGCCGGCACTGCACCCAATGCCGTTCCGGCAGATGCCTCTGTGAGCCTCTCTGCGCCGCTGTGCGGCACGGCAAAACCGGGCGGTCAAATTTACACGGCACGACAACGAAATCGCTTACAAGGGCGTTTCTGCCCACGCCTCCACGCCGGAAAGCGGTGACAACGCCATTACCGGCCTGCTGACCTATCTGAGCCAGGACAGCGCCTTTGCAGACTGTGCGGCACTTGTCCGGCTCTTCCCCCACGGCTGCACAGACGGCAGCGGCCTGGGTATTGCCTGCGCGGATGCAGAATCCGGCGCGCTCACCTGTATTTGCAGCATGCTGCATGTGGAACGCGGTATCTGCACCGGATGCGTGGATATCCGCTTCCCGATCTGTACCACAAAGGAAGCCATATTGCAGCAGGTACAGTCTGCCTTTGCCGCAGCCGGATTTGCCTGCACGCCGCTGATTCAGAGTGACCCCCACCATACCCCAGAACAATCTCCCCTGGTACAGACACTGCTCCAGGTCTATGAAGCACAGACCGGCACTCCCGGCGAATGCATTGCAATCGGCGGCGGTACCTATGTTCATGATATTCCCGGCGGTGTAGCCTTCGGCATGGAATACCCCGGCTGGGACTATCACATGCATGCAGAAGACGAATTTCTCCCCCTGGATCAGTTCCTGGACAATACCCGAATGATGGCGGCGGCGATTCTGCGAATCTGCGGCGAAGGAGACTAAAACCACAAGAAAACGAAACCGAAACTGGAAACACTTTTCGTGAAACCAATCTATCTCATCGACAAAACCGATATCAAGTAGGAGATTATCTATGACACTCACCCCAAACCTCATCGCCTGCCTTGCCATCGGCAGCGCAGGCATTCTCACTGCCCTGCTCTCTGTTCCTTTTTTCCGACACAAGGAAAATCTACGGCGGCGCTGCTGTTCCCGGACAGAAGGCACTGTAATCCGCTACCACTACAAGCCGAAGCAAAGCGGCGGCCCTTCCATTGCCCCGGTGGCAGAGTTTCAGGCAGACGGCAAAAGCTGTACTGCCCGTCTCTACTATAAAGGCGTGGCAACCGTTTCCAAATCGACTGCCCTCTTCCGGAGGGATGCCGGCGCAAAAAGCAGCATTGCTGTGCGAAATGACATTTTTCACGCACGGCTGGCAGGCGGCTCCCGGCGTATGGAAGAAATGGCACAGGAAACATGGCCAATCGGAAGCAAGCTGCCCGTGGTATACGATCCTAAAAATCCAAAGTGTGCCTATATCGACCATGTTGTCACCGCCGCAGGTACAGCAGGCATTGTACTGCTGTGTGTGGGTCTGGGACTGCTTGGTCTGGCAGGGCTTGGCGCAGCGCTTTTCACCAACATTTAACGTCCAGCCCCGTTCCGAATTAACCTTTCTGTGTTATACTAAGGAAGCAGATTTCTCGCTATTTGCAGCAGAACTTATCTTCACACAGAAAGGATTTTTTTATGAAAACCAGCAAACAAAAACGTTTTGCCGCAGCTTTTGCCGGGATGCTCTGCATCAGCTGTCTGACCACTCCCTTTTCCGCGGCAGCAGAGGATACAGACATCACCGGAGAAAATGACACCATTGCCGCGGCAGAGGAAATGCCCCTGAACACGGCAGTTTCCGGGGAGATTTCCACAAAGGGCGATGTGGATTATTACAAGATCACCCTGCCGGAGGACGGCACACTGCAAATCAGCCTAACTGCCGGCTAGGTCTCAGACTTCGGGGACAGCTATTGCATCACACTTTATGATGCAGACGGCACAGAAATCAGCAAGGATGACTATATCCACAGCAACACCCTGTTCCCGGCAGACGGCCGGACAGCCGGCATTCCCTACGAAAAAGGAGACGTTGACCAGGATCACGCCATCGGCATCAATGATGCCTTTCTCGCTCTGTCTGCCTATGCCACCGTATCTGCCGGCGGAAACGCCAGCTGGGATAACCTCCAATAGCCCTCTTCTCAAAATCTGTCCCATATAGGACGAATTTTGAATGCCATACAACACGCAAAACGCAGCCGGGATTCTCTGATTCGGAGAGTCCCGGCTGCGTTTTTAACAATATTTTGGAACGTGCAATAGATATGGCCTTATGCCTTTTGTGCCATTCCCAGAGCGATTGCCTTGAGGTTTGCCTCAATCAAATGGGCACGCTTCGGAGGAATGCATTTTTCCATTGCCTGCTTTACAGTATCCATATCAAACAGATTGGTTTCTGCCAGCATTCTGCCCAGGAGCACCATGTTTGCTGCGCCGTTCAGTCCTGCATCTGTTGCAAGATCGGTGGCCGGCAGAGAAATGGCAGTAATGTCTGTTCTCTCGCAGGTTTCTTCTACGATAGAATTGTCGAACAGCACCAGACCGCCTGGCTTTACCGCATCAATAAACTTTTTGTAGGACGGGCCGTTCATGGCGATGAGATAATCCGGTGTTGTGACCAAAGGAGAACCGATCGGCTCATCTGAAATGCACACGGAGCAGTTTGCCGTACCGCCGCGCATTTCCGGGCCATAGGATGGCAGCCAGCTCAGTTCCTTGCCGGCAATCAGGCCGCAGTATGCCAGAATCTTTCCGGCAAACAGGATGCCCTGTCCGCCGAATCCAGCCAGAATAATTTCAGTTGTCATGCCTTTGTCCCCTCCTCTGCGGTAACATCCTTATACACGCCCAGCGGATAATAAGGAATCATTTTCTCCTTGACAAACTGCATGGACTCTGTGGGAGACATGCCCCAGTTTGTCGGACATGTGGAAAGTACTTCAATGATGGAAAGACCGCGCTTTTCCTTTTCGTTTTCAAAGGCCTTCCGAATTGCCTTCTTGGCCTCCCGGATGTGAGGAACGCTGTCAATTGCCACACGCTGTGCCAGTGCTGTACCGCTGAGAGTTGCCATCATCTCGCAGATGCGGATGGGATAACCGGCAGTTTCCACGTTCCGGCCAAACGGTGTGGTCTGTGTCACCTGTCCCGGCAGAGTGGTCGGCGCCATCTGGCCGCCGGTCATGCCATAGGTGGTATTGTTAATGAAGATTACCACAATGTTTTCGCCGCGGGTGCCCACATGCACCGTTTCAGCAGTACCAATTGCCGCCAGGTCGCCGTCTCCCTGATAGGAAAAGACAAACTTGTCCGGATTGGTACGCTTTGCACCAGTTGCAACTGCCGGTGCTCTGCCGTGGGGGGCTTCGATCACATCGCAGCCAAAATAATTATAGGACATAACGGAACATCCGACCGGAACTACACCGATGGTGTCCCCTTCAATTCCCATTTCGTCAATGACCTCGCAGACCAGACGGTGTACAATACCGTGTCCGCAGCCCGGACAAAAGTGTGTGGAAACGTCCAGCAGGGACTTGGGATGATCAAATACAACAGCCATTATTCTGCACCTCCTGCCAGTTTTTCAATCTCCGCCAGCACTTCTGCCGGAGTCGGAATCACGCCGCCGGTTCTGCCGAAGAACGATACCGGCAGACGGCACTGTGTTGCCAGACGAACGTCATCAATCATCTGTCCCATGGACATTTCTACATCCAGGATATGAGAAGCATGCTTGGTTGCCTCACACAGTTCCTTTTTCGGGAACGGCCACAGTGTCTTGGGACGGCACAGACCGGCCTTGATACCCTTGCGGCGCGCAGCCGTAACGGCAGACTTGGACACACGCGCCGATGCGCCGTAAGCTGTAACTACGATTTCTGCATCGTCACAGCAGTACAGTTCTGCATCGGTTTCGGTTTCTTCAATAATGGCGTAACGCTTGAACCGTTCCTGTACCTTTGCCTCCAGCAGCGGTGCGTCCAGATACAGAGAGTTGATGATATGGTGTTCCCGCTTGTTGCCGTGACCGTTTGCAGCCCAGTCGGACTTGTCCGGCAGTGTGGTACGGGGTTCCGGGAATGTAACCGGTTCCATCATCTGTCCCAACAGACCGTCTGCCAGAATCATTGCCGGCATGCGGTACTGGTCAGCCTTGTCGAATGCCAGCGTCACGGTGTCCACCATTTCCTGTACGGAACATGGTGCATATACCAGAATATGAAAATCACCGTGTCCCATGGCGTGGGTCGCCTGATTGTAGTCAGACTGTGCCGGCTGGATCGAGCCCAGACCCGGACCGCCACGCTGTACGTTGATGATCAGCCCCGGCAGGTCAGAACCTGCCATGTAGGAGATGCCCTCTGCCTTCAGGGAAACTCCGGGAGACGAGGAGGAGGTCATGGCGCGGACACCGGTAGATGCAGCACCCAGCACCATGTTAATGGCTGCGATTTCCGACTCTGCCTGCAAAAAGACGCCGCCGGACTTTTCCATACGCTTTGCCATATACGCAGACAGTTCTGTCTGCGGTGTAATCGGATAGCCAAAAAAGCATTTACAGCCGGCACGAATTGCTGCTTCTGCCAATGCTTCATTGCCCTTCATCAGACTTCTTTCCATTGGATATGAACCTTCTTTCCGTTTTTATTTCTGAATGGTAATTGCACAGTCCGGACAAATCGATGCACACATTGCACAGCTGATGCATGCATCCTGGTCGGTACAGACTGCAGTGAAATATCCTTTTTCATTCCGGTGTTCTTTCTGCAGGGCAACGATCTTCTTGGGACAGACTGTCACGCAAAGGCCGCACCCTTTACAGCGCTCAAAACGAACCTGCATTTTCTCCATCTTCCTCACTCCTTTCTGCGGATTGCCTTTTTTGCTGCCGAATTTGCACCGTAACGCGTGCATGCAGTTTTATTCTTCCCACACGGGCTTGACAAACACCTCTACCGGCATACCGTCCGGGACGGAAACTGTCAGATCCTTCCGGTATGTGGTTCCTACCAGAGGCAGCTTTGCCTGCTTTGCAATTTCTTCCGCATAGGGCATTGCCTGCAAGATTGTCTCCGCAGTGGTTTCCCGACCCAGATTGGAATTGTTTACAATGCCGGTATGGCGCATCCGGGAAACTGCCTCGATCTCATACATCAGCTCCAGCGTTTCCTGCGGCTCTTCGGTGAGATAGCGGTAACGGTTTACCACATACCACATGTCCAGCTGATCCGGGGCATAGGCCGCAAATCCTTCGGCGTATCGTCCCAGACCAATGGCGCCGGCATCATCGCCGCCCACGTCTACGATCAGATAGCCCGGCTCATACGCCATGCGCTCCATATCAAAGGAGATTGCCGGAATATCCAGGCTGGTATTGGCGTACATGGAAGCCGCCAGCGTTACGCCGTGTTCTGCAAACAGCTTTGCAAAATCCGCGGTGCGGAAGTAGGGATTGACAATATCAAAATCCACAATCGTTACCTTCTCCCCGGCATCCGCCAGCTGAAGCGCCAGGTTTACAGCCAGATTAGTCTTTCCGGAGCCATAGTGTCCCGTTATAATGGTAATCTTCTTCATAAAAGTTCCTTTCCGCAAGCGTTTTACACTTCTGTTTCTGTTTTATTATAACATATATTCTTCAAAAAAGCAACTGAAAATAATGGGTTTTCCACAAAACCCTCGTTTTGTTCCAAAGAAAGCGCATTGCAAAAAGCGACAGTAAAAATGCCCGGGAATTCACAGCGAATTTCCGGGCATTTTCCAGCGTTCTGCTGGTTCAGGCACGAATCAGCAATTCCTTTTCTGCATCGGCCTGCGCCAGCTGTTTCATGACACAGTGCAGCTTCTTTCCGGTGGCATTCCGGGGGAGCGTCTCCACAAATCGATACAGCCGGGGGCGCTTATAATTGGCAAGCAGAGGGCTTTGCTTGCAGTAAGCATCCAGCTGCGCCGCCGTCAGAGTATCCTCCTTAGGCACGACATAGGCAGTTACAATTTCGCCCCGTTTTGCATCCGGGACAGCTGTCACCATACAGTCTGCCACCAGGGGATGCAGGTTCAGTGCCTCCTCCACCTCAGTGGGATAGATATTTTCGCCCCCGGAAATAATCATATCGTCCTTTCGCCCCACAATCCGGAAAAAGTGGTTCTCATCCCAGGTTGCCAGATCGTTGGTGTAAAAGAAGCCGTTCCGAAACCGCTTTCGGGTTTCGGCATCATTTCCATAGTAGAATCCGGCAGACTTCGCGCTGGAGCGAATGATAATCTCCCCCACTTCTTTTCCGTCTGTCTCTGCCAGATCCTCCGGGTCTGCCGCGCGATCCTCATAGACTTTCACAACCCGTACATCATCATCGGTGCAGGCACGTCCGGCACTGCCGGCCATTTCCGGCAGATCGTCCGGCCGCAGGAAGGTGTTCCAGAAGGTTTCTGTTGTGCCGTATCCGTTAAAAATACGCTTGGTCAGAATCTCCTGATACCGGATGCAGGAGGATTTTTCCAGCGGGCTGCCCATGGTGACAATGCCGCGGAGTGCCCGTAGATTCCGGGGCTTCCGCAGCTGCTCTTCCGCCAGCAGTTCCAGTACATTGGGCACGCCGATGAGAAAGGTCAGTCCGTACTGCTCCACATAATCCAGCGCCTTTTCCGCCTGGAATTTCCGCATGATGCAGACTGTGCCGCCGGCGTACAGCGTTGGCGTAATGCCGCCGGCATGCAGGCCGCCCCGATGAAACCACGGCGTTGTGTTCATGGAGCAGTCTCCGGCAAAGAACGGAAAGTGCATCATCACATCGTGCGCCGAGAGCACCTCGTTAATGCTGGTAATGCAGACGCTCTTCTGCCGTCCGGTGGTACCGGAGGTAAACAGTCGCAGTGTCTCTGTATAGATGGAATTTTTCCAGGGAGTCACCGGCTCCTCATCGCTGCTGTCCCGGACAAAGCGGCTGTAGGAATTCTCTCTTTCCGCAGCAGTTGTCAGCAAAATCCGGGGCGCATGCACGGTGCAGAACAGCGCATTGGCAACCTCCGGCTGCATGTCCGGTTCCAGCAAAAACAGCTTCGGGCGGCTGTTATTCATGCATTCCGCAATTTCCTTGGCAGACAGACGAAAGTTAATCGGACTGAACACCATGCCGATTTTATGACATGCCAGGTACGCAAAGACAAACTCCGGGCAATTGTGAAGCTGCACCATCAGGACATCTCCCTGCCGCATGCCGGCGCGCAGCAGGGCATTGGCAAAGCGATTTGCCTCTGCATTCAGCTGTGCATATGTCCAGGCACAGCCGGTTTCCGGATCCAGAAGGGCTGTGCGTGTGCCAAACCGCATCACATTCCGCAGAAAGCCGTTGTGCCACGTATATTCTGTCTCAAACTGCGTCCGGAAGGAATCCAGGGCGCGCTGGGTATCATCCTGAAGCCGGCTTTTCTGGATTTCCTGTAGGAATGCTCCCAGGTGCTGTATGGCGCGCTCCAGGGAGACCTTTCCATTTTCCGTTTCCTTTTGCTCCGCCGCCAGCACCAGCTGCCGGATTTCACGCAGTGCCGCTGCTTCATGCACCTGCATACGGCTTCGGCCTTGACTTTTCCGAACAGAAAATACTGTTTTTTCTCCAGTTTCATTGTGATACATGATGTGCTTCCTCCTGCTTTTTAAAACGTGAAATAGGCGGTTCCATAGCTCAGACCGCCGCCGAATCCAGAGAGCATCAGCGTTTCGCCCCGGTGGATTTTGCCGCTGCGGACACAGTCATCCAATGCCAGCGGAATAGAGGCGGCGGAGGTGTTCCCGTATTTCTCAATATCCAGGAAGAACTTCTCCAGCGGCTCCTTCAGCTGCTTGGCGGCTGTCTGAATAATCCGGGCATTGGCCTGGTGACAGATATAGTGATCCGGGAAGCCCCCGGCCTGCTCTGCCGTCCGCCGAATGCTGCCGGCAATGGCCTGCACGGCAAATGTGTAAACCGCTCTGCCCTCCATATGCACCTGCTGCTGTTCCGGTTCTGATGGATTCTGGGCAAAGGGATTGGGCAGTTCATAATTTCTGGGGCAGTAGAGCACCTCGGTATTTCCCTGTGCGCCGCAGTCAAAATAATATGCCGTCTCCGGATTCAGGCAAATCACAGCGGCACCGGCACCGTCTCCGAACAGTACACAAGTGTTGCGGTCTGTAAAGTTGGTAATCCGGCTGAGCAGTTCACTGCCGGTAACCAGGGCGTACCTCTTTTCCGGCATAGTGCACAACAGGGAGCGCGCCGTATGCAGCGCAAACAGGAAGCCGGTGCAGGCAGCGCCTACATCAAAAGCGAACACCGTTTCCGGCAGTCCCAGGTCACGCTGCAACAGGCACGCCAGAGAGGGCACCAGCGTATCTCCTGTAATTGTGGCCGAAACAACCACGCCAATTTCGGACGGGGCAATCCCGGCCATTGCGATGGCCTGTTCTGCTGCCTTCCGGGTAATTGTCAGATTGGTCTCCCCGTCTGCAAAATGCCGGTTTTCGATTCCGGTCCGGGTGCGAATCCATGTATCATTGGTATCCACGATTTTCGCCATGTCATCATTTGTTACGGTCTGCGCCGGGACACAGCTGCCTGTGCCGCAGAGACGAATTCCCATATGTTCTTTCATAGTCTGCTTTGCTCCTTTCAGTCTTAAGAGCTGGTTTTGTATCTTTTTGTGTGCGGATTTGCGAGCATGATTTTGTCAATGACAAGGAAAAAATCCACAGGCATACTGTCGTATGGCAAGAATTTTTGACGCAGTCAGCGGCAAAATCTGCCGAAAAGATGTGCGGAAAAAGACACGAAACCGGCTCTAAGCGCATGGTACACGCTCCGGTTTTCGATGGTGCCCTTATTATACCCTGATTTTGGCGTAGAATCCACCTATTTCCATGAGAAACCGCTCTACTGTTGGGAGAATACAAAAAAGCAGCGCGTTTTTCCTGCAAACACACTGCTTTCTTTCATTTGAACTGGAACTTATTTTTTTCTTGCCGGGGAATCGGATAAGGAATCAGCCATCGATGCTCTGCCGCACACCGCCAGAAATAGCACACCAGCACCGGAAGCTCCAGAATGCCAGCCAGTGCAAACACGATTGCCGCCCCATGAATGGTATAAAATGTGACAAAGACCGACAGTGCCCCTGCCCAGATCATGCCGCTGATGGAGAGGAAAATCCACGCCCGCGGCCACCAGAGACTGGAAAAAATCAGGAACACAATAAAAGAGCCGGTCAGGGCATAGCAGAGAATACGCCTGTCCCATATCCCGGCAATTCCCGGTGCCAGATACTGAAACAGGCAAATCATGAGAATTGCGGCCAGCCACACGCCGGCAACAGACAAAAGTGTGATGAAAATGTGCTTCCAGGAGAATCTACTCTCCGTAGAGTTTCCCGAAATTGCGTCATTTTCCGGCTCTACCGGTTCTTTCGGCAGTAGATCCGGCGGACAGAGCAAAGCATTGACAGAAACGCCGAAAATTTCCGCCAGCTGCATCAGTGTCGGCACATCCGGGATGCCGTCTCCCCGTTCCCATTTGGAAATACTCTTATCTGAATAGTTGATTCGCTCGGATAAATCCAGCTGTGTCATTCCCATTTCTTTCCGGAACCGCACAAGGTTGCCGGCAATGACTTTTCGTACCTGTTCTTCCGTCATTCCAAAACACGCCTTTCCTGTATCCGTATCTATGCAGAGCGTAATTCTCTGCGGATGCTTACTAATGAAAATAATTTTATCATAGCACATTATAGCATAGAAAAAAATTTTTTTGATGAAATTCCTATGAATCTTCATCCTGCAAAAAGGCGCTTGACAAACAGCAGGAATCATGCTATACTGAAAACAGCTTCAGGGTACTGTGTAATTCAGAATCGGCAGTGAAGGGCAAAATGCCCCAGTCTGCGAGCCAGCAAAAAATCTGGCTGATTCGGTGAAAATCCGAAACCGACGGTAAAGTCCGGATGAGAGAAGCCACGCAAAACAATGACGTGTTTCCCCCACAAAAAGAACGAGATGCAGCTGCACAGAAAAGCAGCTGCTGGAAGCTGCCCTGTTGTGCTGTCTGGCATAACAGGGCAATTTTTATTTTCGGAGGTGTTTTCATGACAGAGCATTCCTTTTACATGGAGCGTGCCATACAGCTGGCAAAGCGCGGCATCGGCTTTACCAATCCCAATCCGTTGGTAGGCGCTGTGATTGTCAAGGGCAACCGCATCATCGGCGAGGGCTGGCACGCGCATTACGGAGATCTGCATGCAGAGAGAAACGCCCTGAAGCACTGCACGGAGGATCCCTCCGGCGCAACCATTTATGTAACATTGGAGCCATGCTGTCACCATGGCAAGCAGCCGCCCTGCACAGAGGCGCTGGTGGAAAGCGGCATCCGCCGGGTGTTTATCGGCTCCCGGGATCCCAATCCCCTGGTATCGGGAAAGGGCGTTCAGTTCCTGCGGGAACATAGCATCGAAGTGATTCCGGACTTTCTGCGGGAAGCCTGTGATCAGCTGAACCCCATCTTTTTCCGGTACATCACGACCAAGATGCCCTACACCATTTTGAAATATGCCATGACTGCTGATGGCAAAATTGCCTGTGCCGGCGGCGCTTCCAAATGGGTGACAGGAGCGGCGGCGCGTGCGCATGTCCAGCAGACGAGAAAACGCGCTGCGGCAATCTGCGTGGGCATCGGCACGGTGCTGGCGGACAATCCTATGCTCACCTGCCGCTGTGAGAATCCCTCTCAGCCGGTACGGGTGGTGCTGGACACTCATCTGCGCATTCCGCTGGAATGCCAGCTGGTACAGACAGCAAAGGAAGTACCGGTTCTTATTTTCTGCCATGCACCGGATCACACAAAAAAGGCGGCGCTGGAAGCCGCAGGTGTTACAGTACTGGAAGTGGCATTGCTGGGTGGCCATGTTTCCATCCGGGACTGTCTGGCGCAGCTGGGACAGCGTGGACTGGACAGCGTCCTCATAGAGGGCGGCGCTTCCATCCATGCCGCTGCATTGCAGGCAGGCTGCTGTGATCTGGTACAGGTTTATGTAGCACCAAAGCTGTTCGGCGGCGATGGACTTTCCCCGATTGGCAGCATGGGCATTACCACACCGGACGAAGCTATCCTCCTGTCAGAACCGGTCATCACCCATCTGGGGCAGGATCTGCTGCTGGAATACACCCGAAAGGAGATGGACTGAGATGTTTACCGGAATCATAGAGGAAATGGGCACGGTGCGGCGACTGAATCAGTCCCCCAACCGGTGTGAACTGGAGCTTTCGGCTTCAAAGGTACTGGAAGGTACACAGATCGGCGACAGCATTGCAGTCAACGGTGTCTGCCTGACGGTAATTCGCCTGGGAGTGGAGCACTTTACCGCAGATGTGATGCCGGAAACCCTGCGGCGCAGCAATCTTGGACAGCTGAAGCCAGGCTCCAAAGTCAATCTGGAGCGCGCCATGGCGGCAAACGGCAGATTCGGCGGACACATTGTCGCCGGACACATTGACGGCACCGGCAAAATCCTTGCCATGCAGCCGGAAGGCAACGCGGTACTGGTAACCATCAGCGCCACGCCGGAGCTGCTTCGATATGTGGTGGAAAAAGGTTCCATCGCCATTGACGGCATCAGCCTGACAGTGGCAAAGGTTTCCCACACGGACTTCACCGTGAGTCTGATTCCCCACACTGGTGAAGAGACGACCCTGTTAAAGCATCGTCCCGGTGAAATTGTCAATCTGGAAACGGATATCATCGGAAAATATGTGGAAAAACTGATGCAGCCCAAATCCAATGGCGTGACCATGGAACTGCTGCAGCAGAACGGATTCTTTTAAAATCATCGCACAAGGAGGTCATTTCTATGGCAATTACATATAACACCATTGAAGAAGCTTTGCAGGACTTGCGAAACGGCAAGTGCATTCTGGTAACAGACGATCCGGATCGGGAAAACGAGGGCGACCTCATCTGTGCCGGACAGTTTGCCTCCACAGAGAATGTCAATCTTATGGCAAGTGCCGCAAAGGGTCTGATCTGCATGCCCATGAGCCATGACAACATTGTCCGGCTGGGACTGACACAGATGGTTTCTCACAACACGGACAATCACGAGACGGCATTTACCGTATCCATCGACCACATTGACACCACCACTGGCATTTCTGCGGTAGAGCGCGGTCTGACGGCGCGTATGGCGGCAGATCCCACAGCACATCCCGGCGACTTCCGCCGTCCGGGACACATGTTCCCGCTGGAAGCCAAGCCCGGCGGCGTTCTGGAACGGAACGGCCATACAGAAGCAACGGTAGACCTGCTCCGGCTCGCCGGACTGACACAGGTGGGACTTTGCTGCGAAATCATGGACAATGACGGCACCATGATGCGCGGCGAGAAGCTGGCAGACTTTGCAAAGCAGCACGGCCTGTCCTTCATTACCATTCGGGAACTCCAGCACTACCGCCGGAATCACGACAACTTTGTAGAAGAAGTGGCACGGGCAGAGCTCCCCACAGCCCACGGTCATTTCCAGATGTTCGGCTTCCGCAACACCATTAACGGAGACGAGCATGTGGCGCTGGTCATGGGAGACGTGGCAGACGGCAAGCCGGTACTGTGCCGGGTGCACTCCGAGTGCCTGACCGGTGACGTGTTTGGCTCCTGCCGGTGCGACTGCGGCGAACAGCTGAACCGGGCGCTGGATATGATTCATGCAGAGGGGCGTGGTGTTCTGGTCTATCTGCGGCAGGAAGGCAGAGGCATCGGCCTTCTGAACAAAATCCGGGCGTATAAATTGCAGGAAGACGGCCTGGACACCGTAGAGGCAAACATCAAGCTGGGATTTGCGCCGGATCTCCGGGATTATAGTGTAGGCGCACAGATTTTAAAGCATCTGGGAGTCACCTCCCTGCGGCTGATGACCAACAATCCGGAAAAAATCGCAGAACTGGGCGAATACGGACTGACTGTTGCTGAACGCGTCCCCATTGACATTCCGGAAAAACCGGAGAATCTCCGGTATCTCAAGACCAAGCAATTCAAAATGGGACATTATCTGCATTTCTAAAAGATATACCCATTTTTTCAAAAAGAAACGCATATTCCGCGGCAAGGCAGCATGAGGTTTCATGCAGACGCTGTGTGGAACTGCCGAATTATTTTTCAGGAGGTACAAGATCATGAAAACATTGGAAGGCATGTATGAGGGCAAAGGCCTGAAAATCGCAATCGTAGCATCCCGTTTCAACGAATTTATCACCACAAAGCTGGTGGGCGGCGCAGAGGACTGTCTCCTGCGGCACGGAACGGACGAAGACGACATTACTCTGGCATGGGTACCGGGCGCATTTGAAATTCCCCTGGCTGCCAAAAAGCTGGCATTCTCCGGCAAGTATGACGCCATCATCTGTGTAGGCGCTGTTATCCGGGGATCCACCAGCCACTATGACTATGTTTGTGCAGAGGTTTCCAAGGGTATTGCACAGGTTGGCCTGGAATCTGGTTTGCCGATTCTGTTCGGCGTACTGACAACTGACACCATCGAACAGGCAATCGAACGCGCCGGCACAAAGGCTGGCAACAAGGGCTATGACTGCGCAATGTCTGCGCTGGAAATGGTAAACCTGTTCCGAAATGTATAAGCAATAAAGCGAGTGACAATGATGCAAAATTTCATTTTCTTTGACATTGATGGTACGATTATTTCTGAGGACGGCTATCTGCCGGATTCCGCAGTCCGCGCCATTCAGGCGGCACGGAAAAAGGGCAATGCCACACTGATCAACACCGGCCGCACCGCCATGAATGTGGACTCTTTTCTCCGGGAAATCGGCTTTGACGGCTATATTTACGGCTGCGGCACAGAGCTGGAATATGACGGGAAAATCCTGTTCCACGAAAAGCAGACACCGGCATGCAGTCGGGAAATCGTGGAACTGGTACGCCGCACCAATGTTGCCGTCCTGTATGAGCGAAGCGATGCAATGTTCCTGGACCGCAGCACGCGGATTCTGCCGGATCTGGAAAAATTATTACAGCTCTACGCACGCAAGCATGTAACCGTTTCAGATCTGCCGGACGATGCAGACTGGTACACAGACAAATTTGTGATCTGGTATGATGAGAAAAGTGATCTGGCTGCCTTTCAGACCGGACTGACCGGGAAATTTGACTATATTGACCGCGGAAATCACTTTGCGGAAATGGTGCCCTGCGGCTGCTCCAAGGCCACCGGCATGCAGAAAATGATGAAATTGCTGGGTGCCGACCGGAGCCATGTATTTGCCATCGGAGACAGTCTGAACGACCGCCCCATGCTGGAAGTGGCCGGAACCGGAATTGCCATGGGAGACAATCCCATGCTGCATCCTTATGCCGATTACATCACCGCCAATCTTGCTGAAGACGGACTGGAAAAGGCACTTTCATATTTTGATTTGATTTAACCACAGACAAAAAGACCGTATTTCACGAGATTTCGCGGAATACGGTCTTTTTCTGTCTATATTCTTTTGCTTTTTCTTATTTCTGTTTCTTGCTGCGGGTCATGCCATATGCCAGGCCGCAAGCGGACAGGAACATGATACCAACAATCATTCCTACGCCTGTATCACCGGTTTTCGGAGAAGCAGACACAGCTCCTGTTGTTGCTGTGGTACCTGTTGCAACTGCCGCATTTGGATTCTTGCTGGAGATGTTCTGGAAAATTGTTGTGAATACGCCTTCCAGATCAGAAGCATTTTCTACAATGTAACCATACTTCGGGTCACTGGCCAAATCCCGTACGAACTGTGCATCAGAATCACTGTAATTATCTTCAAAGAAGCCAATGCTGTACACGGTTGCAGCTGTCTTTAAATTGAAGTTGTCATACTGCAAAGAGGCATTCTGATGAGAATCGTAATTGTAATCAATGGTATAGGAATCGCTGCCTTCATTGGGCATACCATCAGCCATGATGATTACAGATTTCTGTTTGCCGTTGCTCTGGTTCAGAATCAGCTTTACCCGACTCATTGCATCGTATATATTGGTTCTTCCGCCTGCCTGCAAAGAGCGAATGTAGCTTACCAGCTGTGTTAAGTTGGAGCTGTACTGCAAATACTGCACATCATCACTAAACGCAACAATGGAAATTACAGTGCTCGGGTCTGCCTGCAGGAACTTTTCGCAGATGCCTGCTGCGGCATCTTTCATAGCCTCCATAGGATCGCCGTACATACTGCCGGACACATCCAGCATCAGCACTACATCATCATAGTAATTGGTAGGTGCCACGCCCTGCTCTTCGCCGGAAAAAACTGTGGTCTGAATCTCCTGTCCTGCGGCAGCTTTCGCAAAGGTAGCTGTTGTTGCAACAGTAGTAACAGTTGTTTCCGCGGCAGTGGTAGTAACTGCCGGTGCCGTTGTTGTCGCAGCAGCACTGTCATCTGTGCCGACAGAAACGGTAACATTTTCAGTCGGTACAGCATCTTCAACACCCAGAACCTCTGCTGCTTCCTCTACAGAGTCCACAACCGGAACTTCCTCCGCTGCTGCGGCATCTTCTCCGGAAGCAGCCGTTATCTGCGTTTCACTTTCTTCCGCAAATGCCGCAGTTCCTCCCATTGCACACGCTGCCATAGCGCCAGCTAAAAGCAATGAAACCCATTTTTTCCCTTTCATTGATACAACATCCTTTCCGCTGTTCTCTTTTCAAAAGTATATTTTATTTCCTTTTCCGGAACAGCTGCTTATATTATACCATTCTGGAAATTTCATGTCAAGACAGTAACTGGCTTCAGCTTTTAAATTTGTACATTTCTACAAGAGCGGCAAACAAAGTTTAAAGATAATCTATTCATAAAGGCAGACATAAAAAATACCGCATCTCCGAAACATCGGAAATACGGTATCGTTTTGTCTTAGATTTTAACCATTTTGCTCCTGCTTTGCAGCGTCCCGTTCCATGCGGATTGCCTTGAGGACAATGGCGCATTCCAGACGCTTCTTTTCGATTTCGCAGGACAGCTTGTGTGCTTTGTGGACATCGCCGCTGAACTGGTAGTTATTCGCATTACAGCCGCCGCTGCAATAGAATCTTGCCCAGCAGTTCCGGCAGTCCGGCTTGCTGTAAATATGGGTTTTGGCAAAGTCAGACTTCATCTCCCGGTTAAAGGTGCCGTCATCCACATTGCCCATCTTATAATCTGCCTCACCCACGAACTGGTGGCACGGGTAGATATCTCCGTCCGGTGTGATTGCCACGTATTCGTTGCCGCAGCCGCAGCCGCGGAGCCGCTTAATGGCACACGGCCCCTGATCCAGATCCAGCATGAAATGGAAGAAGTTAAACTTCTTTCCAGTTGCCTCATAGTCCAGGATTTTCTGCATCAGCCGTTCATACTCGGCAAAAATCCGGGGCAGATCTGCTTCTGTGATTGCATAGGGTTCTTCCGGGTCGGCAATAACCGGTTCCACGGAAATCTGATCGAAGCCAGCATCCAGCAGTGCAAAGACATCATCGGCAAAATCCAGATTATATTTGGTATAAGTACCGCGCACGTAGTATTCCTTTTCGCCACGCTGATCTACCAGCTTTTTGTACATGGGAATAATTCTGTCATAGGAGCCTTTGCCGTCTACGCGGGGACGCATCCGGTCATTGACATCCTTTCTGCCGTCAATGGACAGAACTACATTGGACATTTCCTGGTTGATAAAATCAATTTTGTCATCGGTGAGCAGCATGCCGTTTGTGGTAATGGTAAACCGGAACTTCTTGTGATAAACCGGCTCCTGGCTGCGGGCATATTCCACGATTTTCTTGACGGTTTCAAAGTTCATCAGGGGTTCGCCGCCGAAAAAGTCCATTTCCAGATTCACGCGGTCGCCGGAATTTTGCAGCAGGAAATCCACTGCCTTCTTCCCGGTTTCATAGGACATGAGCTTTCTGCCCTCTCCGAAATCTCCGGTGGAAGCAAAACAATACTTACAGCGCAGGTTACAGTCATGAGCAATGTTCAGGCACATTGCCTTAATGGGAGAAGCCACAGCAAAATTGGCATATTTCTCATAATCGTCCGATGAGAACAAAATGCCTTCCTCATAGGCTTCCAGGATTTCTGCATAGCAGTCACGGATTTCCTCCGGGTCATAGAAGCGGGAAAGCTTTTCCACCACATTTTCCGGACAGACCGGCGCCAGGGGCGGTGCCACATTGTCCAGCAGGTCATAGGTCAGCTCGTCCACAACATGTACGCCGCCGCTGTTTACGTCCAGCACCACGTTATAGTCGCCCAGTTTATATTTATGGATCATAATTCTTTTTCCTCTTTTCAGCCGTTTCCGGAATTTTTTTCTTTCCTATGTTAAAAAATGCCCGGCAGATAATCGTTACATGCTCAGGGTGCGAAAAAAGGGACAAAAATTGTCCCTTTTTTCTATGTTCGATGCGAATGCTTCCATCCAAAGACCAAAGCCACCCGCTGTCATGTGACTGCGCTTAGTGCTCGCACTTCTGGTTAGCAACGGTGCAGGATGTCTTGCAGGCAGACTGACAAGAAGCCTGACACTTACCGCAACCGCCCTTTGCAGCAGAAGCCTTCAGGTTAGCTGCATTGATGGTCTTAATGTGCTTCATTCGGAACCCTCCCCAAAAAAAGTTTATCTTTATTATACCACAGATCTTCCTGATTTTCAAGCATTCCATGAAAAAGGCGAAAAAAGTTTACATCTCCCGAATGGAAACATTACCGGGGCGGATTCCGGTGTACGGCATGTACGCCGGAAACACCGCCCCAGGCACCGCCGCACAGGAGCAGAAGCGGACGCAGAAAACTCCCCCCTTCGCCGCGCCAGACAATGCCGCAAAGCAGCAGAACCCCATACAGCAAAGCGCCGCAGCACAGTCCGGTTTTCAGGCCATACCGGCGGCGGTGGAATGCGGCAAAGCGTCCCATTCCATATGCCGCAGCAAACAGCCCGATTCCCAGCATCAGGGAAAGCATCCAGTGCGTCGCATCTGCCAGCAGCATCAGTCCAGCCAGCAGACAGAGCCACCCCAGCAGGATTCCCAATCCCACCGGGAGCGCCGGCAATAAATACAGGCCCTTTCCGGATTCCCAGATGCTCTTTGCAGCGGCAGGTCGTTTGGTTTCCATATCTTGTCTTCCCCCTTCCAGCGGTTCATACTTGTTCACACAAAGAATATGCGGAGAAGAAGCCATTCAGAACGAAAGGAAACCATTTTCCCGAAAATACAAACCTCCCTTTTTGCAAAGCTGCATGAAAAAACTGGCCGCACCACAAAGGCACTGCCAGCTTCTTTCGTATTTCAGGGGACAGGATTAGTCCTTCAGCATACCGCTGTCAGAATCCTTGTCATCCTTCTTCTTTTTCTTGTCCTTCTTTGCCTTAATTGCAGCCAGCTTTGCTTCCTGCTCCCGTTTTGTGTTCTCGGTCATGGTGATATTTTCCTGTACTGCCCAATTCTTGATGCGCAGCTTATTCCGATTGCTGGTTGTTTCAATAACAACCGTATCTTCATTTACCTGTACAACCAGGCCTACAATACCGCCGATTGTAACGATTTCATCGCCTACCTGCAGGCTGCTCTGCATGGCCTTGGATTCCTTTTCCTTTTTCTTCTGCGGACGAATCAGGATGAAATACATCACAACAAACATCAGAATCAGGAAGATCAAGGAGCTATATCCCATTGCGCCGGTGCCCTTGGATCCGCCGTCTGATGCAAAAGCGGTTACTGTGCAGAGGGAACCTGTCAGTGCTGCTGCACTCATGGCCAGTCCCAGTTTTTCTAACTTTTTCATGATCAAAAACCCTTTCCGCTTCGGCCGCCGGAAAACCTGTTTTCGGCGCACCGACCTTTTCTCTCTGGAGCAGCTAAAGTTTCCTTTGCTGCCCGATTATGCTTCTTTTTCCGTGCTGTCTTTCCCACGCAGCACTTCATCAATGGAGGCGGCCGCTGTCTTTCCGGCACCCATTGCCAGAATAACAGTTGCAGCACCGGTTACTGCATCACCGCCGGCATAAACCTTGTCCTTAGAGGTTGCCATGGCTTCATTGACAACCAGGCAGCCCCAGCGATTGGTGTCCAGTCCGTCAGTTGTAGAAGAAATCAGCGGATTCGGAGAGGTGCCGATTGCCATAATGACAGTATCCACATCCAGGACAAATTCGCTGTCTGGAACAGCCACCGGCCGCCGTCTGCCGCTTTCGTCCGGTTCTCCCAGTTCCATGCGAATGCACTTCAGGCCGCAGACACGGCCATCCTCTCCGCCCAGAATTTCTGTGGGATTGCAAAGATTCTGGAACTCTACGCCCTCTTCCTTTGCGTGATGTACTTCTTCCAGACGTGCCGGCATTTCTGCCTCAGAACGACGGTATACAATGTAGACATGTTCTGCACCCATACGCAGTGCGCTCCGGGCAGCATCCATGGCTACATTACCGCCGCCTACAACAGCAACTGCCTTGGAACGAATCACTGGTGTAGCATAGCGTTCGTCATAGCCGTGCATCAGGTTGATTCGTGTCAGGTACTCATTGGCGGAGCAAACGCCTACCAGGCTTTCCCCCGGAATATTCATAAACCGGGGCAGACCTGCACCAGAGCCGATAAATACAGCATCATAGCCGGATTCCATCAATTCATCCACAGACAGAACCTTTCCGATTACCATATTCGGCTGAATCTCCACACCCATATTTTCCAGGGCATGGATTTCTTCCTGTACAATCGTTTTCGGCAGACGGAATTCCGGAATACCGTACATCAGCACGCCGCCGGCAACCTGAAATGCCTCGAAAACAGTTACCTGATAGCCCAGCTGCGCCAGATCACCGGCACAGGTCAGACCTGCCGGGCCGCCGCCTACGACAGCAACCTTTTTGCCGTTGGGCTGAATCTCCGTCTTTTTGCCGGTATAACCGTGCTCTCTGGCATAGTCTGCCACGAACCGCTCCAGACGGCCGATTCCCACCGGCTGTCCTTTCTTTCCGCGAACGCACTTTCCTTCACACTGGTTTTCCTGCGGGCAGACACGGCCGCAGATTGCCGGGAGACTGTTTGTAGTGCGGATGATATCATAGGCACCCAGGAAATCACCGGCAGCCACTGCCGCAATAAATCCGGGGATGGGAACGCCCACCGGACATCCGCTGACGCAGGGCTTTGCCTTACAATTCAGGCAGCGTGTTGCCTCCTCTACGGCCTGTTCCGGAGAATAGCCGGTAGAAACCTCTTCAAAACAACGGGCACGTTCCTTCGGATCCCGTTCCGGCATCGGAACCTTTTCCAGTGCCATATTGAACTTTCCTGCCATGATTACTGTGCCCCCTTTCCGTAAAGATGACATGCATGCTGTTCCTGTTCCCGATAGGTGCCGTTGCGGCGCATCAGTTCATCAAAATCCACCTGATGTCCGTCAAAGTCCGGGCCGTCTACACAGGCATACTTGGTCTTTCCGCCGACTGTTACACGACATCCGCCGCACATGCCGGTACCATCTACCATAACCGGGTTCAGCGATACAATGGTCTTTACGTCATAGGGCTTTGTGGTCTGACAGACAAACTTCATCATCGGAACCGGGCCAATGGCGATTACCACATCATACTGCTTGCCGCCATCCAGCTGTTCTTTCAGAACATTGGTCACAAATCCCTTTGTTCCATAGGAGCCGTCATCGGTGCACACATACAGATTGTCGCTGCATGCCCGGAATTCGTCTTCCAGAATTACAATATCCTTGTTCCGGAAGCCTACAATCGTATCTACCTGCAAGCCCAGGCTGTGCAGATGCTTTGCCTGGGGATAAGCGATTGCGCATCCAACGCCGCCGCCGATTACGCAAACCGACTTTGTGCCCTCCGGGAGTTCCGTCGGAACGCCCAGCGGCCCTACCAGATCCAGGATAGCGTCTCCTGCTTCCAGCGCTGCAAACTGACGGGTGCTCTCCCCGGCAGCCTGAAAAATCAGGGTAATGGTTCCGCCCTCGCGGTCATAGTCCGCAACAGTCAGCGGAATGCGCTCACCAAATTCATCCAGCCGGAAAATAATAAATTGTCCCGGCAAAACCTTTTTTGCAATCAACGGTGCCGCAATTCGTACCATTGTTACAGCATCATTCAGTTTTTTCTTTTCCACTATTTGAAACAATTTTGCCACCTCGTGCTTCATTTACGTTCCTGCATGAAACAATTTCTTCATGGGTACACGCATATTTTTGTCTCAGACAGAGCTGTCATGGGAATGAAACAAGCCGACTTACCGCCGGCTTGCCTTTTTTTGCAGAACGAGTCCGGAAAGACTGTGCACTGCTGCATGTTCCGGTGCTGTTCTCTGCTATTGTTTCCGATGTGTGCCGGATTATGCTTCTTCCGGAGTGCTGTCCTCAGCCACGTCTGCGTCTCCGTCATCCAGAGACAGGTCGCTGTAATCAAATTCCAGCATTTCACCGCAGCAAGGGCATGGCATCTCGCCCTCTTCCAGAATGGATTCGCTCAGCGCGATTACATTGTTGCAGGACGGACATACGGCTTCATACAGATCCTCGTCATCCTCTTCCAGCTCTTCTTCATCATCATAGGGTGCAAAAGCATCGTCATCGTCTTCTTCGTCATAGACAACGTCTTCTACATCGCCCAGATCCTGATCCAGCAGATCACAGACCTCTGTCAATTCGTCCACCTGTGTCTGCAAATCTACAACATAGGCAGTCATTTCCTGCATGACATCCAGCAGCTGTCCCAGTACCTTGCCTTCTTTGGAAGTTGTCAGATCCAGCTCCATGCCGTCAACCATTCCACGTAAATACGCCATTTTATCTGTCAGGTTCATACAGAATACCTCCTATTCCTGTGCAGCCTGCCGCCCTTATGCCGCAGCACTGCGGGATGCAAAAAGCAGATTCGTTTCCTGCTTATGCACGTTCCATATATTCACCGGTTCTGGTGTCGATCCGGATCATGTCGCCCTGGTTAATGAACAGCGGCACCTTGATCTCTGCGCCAGTTTCCAGTGTAGCCGGCTTTGTTGCATTGGTTGCAGTATCACCCTTAAAGCCCGGATCTGTCTCTGTTACTTCCAGTTCTACGAAGTTCGGCGGTTCTACACCAAATACGTTGCCCTTGTAGGACAGAACCTTAACTTCCATATTTTCCTTTACAAACTGGAATGCAGAGCCAAGCTTGGACTTGTCAATCGGCTGCTGCTCATATGTTTCCATATCCATGAAGTAATACAGATCACCGTCGCTGTACAGATACTGCATGTCCTTACGTTCAATATAAGCAGTCGGATACTTATCTGTCGGGTTAAAGGAACGTTCTACCACTGCGCCAGTGATAACATTCTTATACTTGGTGCGGACAAAAGCGGCACCCTTACCCGGCTTAACGTGCTGAAATTCGATAACCTGTACCACGTTGCCATCCAGTTCAAATGTGATACCGTTTCTGAAATCGCCTGCTGAAATCATAAATTGAAACCTCCGTTTTATTCCTATGTTTCTTGCAACGACAGGGCATCCTCCGAAAATAAGGCCGAGAATCCCCTCAAAAAAGCATTGCTTGTAATTATTATACTACATTCTCCGGCGTTTTGCAATACCTTCCCGAAAAAAAATCCGGATTTTTCTGTACTGGCTGGCAAATATGATATTTTTCCAAAAAATGAAGGCACCCGGAATCCCGAATGCCTTCGACTGTTCTCCAATGTGCAGCTATTCTTTTACATCACCGCTGCTGTCATCCGTTTCAATTTCCTTGGTAAAGCCTACAATTTCACAAAAATAATCTTCCCCAGAGTCTTCATACGTTATCGTATATATTGCATACACTTTGTTTCCCACTTGCTCATATCGCGGTTCGCATGTGTAGTCTGCAATATCCGATATTTGCTTTTTTTCTGCAATATAATCATCTATTTTTTGATTGAAATAATCGTATAACTCCGGCAAAATCTGAATTTCATAAGAAGCAGTAAACCACTCAATTTCGCCATATGCGTCCAGATCTACAATTGCCACTGTTTCATCCTCGGACGCATTTCGTGTCTCTGCATTTCTTATAATGTATGAACCGTTTCCGTCATACGGTTCTACACGAACTGCTTCCTCTGTTACCATATAGTTTTCTGCAATATCTTCACTGATTTTTTCCAGTTCCGTAGCTGACTTCATTTTTGCGGATGCTCGTGTACCATTGGTTTTGTTTTCCTCAAAATCGCCGCCAGGATTGGAATAAAATGCATTCTTGTATTTCCGCAGCCGTCCCTGATCGTCAAAACAAAATGTTTCCCCATCCGAAGAAACGTATTTTTTCCACACAAAAACCGGGTCATTGTCCTCCGGATTTTCGAAGCCAGCTCCATTTGCGAACTCTTGCTCATAGGTTCCCACATATGTTAAGTCTGATACATCGAAATAGGGATTGTTCTGATAATTCATCTGAATCTGATCCAGCGGGGTAATTTCTACTGCGGAAGAATTTTCCGCAGTGCTCTTGCTTTCTGCCTCGCTGCCGCAGCTGCATAGGAGAAAGCAGATTAACATTATCACGCTTGTCATTCTCCACTTTCTTCGGAACATACGCTTTCCGCCTCATTTACACAATCTGGTACAAGTATTCTTTTGTATACATATATTATAACGGATAAGCCATGCTGTATCAATATAAAAATCACGAATTTCACTAGAATCTTCATAAAAAGTAAAAGAAAAACAGCACAAATGTACAAGAAAGCTATGCTTCTTGTTTATCTGTGCTGTTCCTTTTCTATGATTTTCTTTTTCGATTATGCTAACACAAGGAGTTCCTTGGGTGCTTTTGTCAGGTTCTCGCAGCCGTCTTCCCGAATCACCACAAAATCCTCAATCCGCACACCGAATTCTCCCGGCAAATAGATGCCCGGTTCCACAGTCACCACATTTCCCGGTTCCAGTTCAACCGCGGTTCCCGGCGATGCATTGGGGAATTCGTGAATTTCCAGGCCGACGCCGTGCCCGGTAGAATGGCCGAACTGCTCGCCATATCCAGCCTCTTCAATGATATCTCTGGCATACTTGTCCAGTTCCCGGCCGGTTATGCCGGCTTTTGCGCCGGCAATGGCTGTCTTCTGCGCACAGAGCACAGTTTCATAGATCTGCCGCATTTTCTCGCTGGGCTGTCCCACTGCAACCGTTCTCGTCATATCACTGTGATATCCCTCTACTGTTGCGCCGTAATCCATCAGGACAAAATCGCCTTCCTGAATCAGCCGCTCTGCCGAGGGCACACCGTGGGGCATAGAGGTTGCCGTTCCGGTGAGGGCAATGGTAGGAAAGGATTCCCCGTCTGAACCATGCTCCATCATCGTCTGATTCAGCCGCAGCATAACATCCCGTTCTGAAATGCCCGGCCGCAGAAAATTCAGAATATCCATAAAGGCAATTTCTGCAATCCGCTGTGCTGCCCGGATTTTCTCCAGCTCCGCCTCCGATTTTACAGTACGGCACGCATAAATTGCGCGGCTGAGTGTATCACTGTAATCCAGCCGGAAGCGGCTCCCCAGACTCTTTTTCAGCTTCGAAAACTGGTTCAGCGTCATGGTCATAGACTCCACTGCCACAGTTTTCGCCTGATGCTCTTCCAGCAGATGCCGCACCTGTTCCAGCAAATCATGCTGTTCCAGCACGGTACAGTTTTTCACAACGGTTCGCGCCTTTTCAATATACCGGAAATCAATGATAAAATACGCGCAGTCCCGGAAACAGAGCACTGTTCCGGCAGAAGAAAGCATTCCGGTAAAATACCGGCGGTTGACATCGGACTGAATCAGCGCAGCATCCGTCCCGGCTGGAAGACGCTGCATCAAGGCTGCAATACGATTCAACATTATGACCACACTCCTCACATTTCAGAAAGCGCCTGAAGCGCCAGGAAGTATCCGTTGATGCCAAATCCGGCAATGGTGCCGGCACAAACCGGACTCAGCACGGAATGAGACCGGAATTGATCCCGGGCATAGATATTGCTGATGTGTACCTCCACGCAGGGAATCCGGATATCGTGAATGGCATCATGAATGGCATAGCTGTAATGGGTATATGCGCCGGCATTGATCACCACGCCGTCAAAGGTTTTGCGCGCTGCATGCAACTTGTCAATAATGGCGCCTTCATGATTGGACTGAAAAATCTCGCATTCCAGGCCAAGCCCCTCTGCCCGATCCAGAATCATTCGGTTCAGATCTGCAAATGTGGTGCTGCCGTATACGCCCGGCTCCCGTTCTCCCAGCAAATTCAGGTTCGGCCCATGAATCACCAATACTTTTTTGATCATATCTCATCGACTCCTTTTTCCTTTTCCTCATACACCTTTCGGGGCAGGAAGGGAATTTCCATTCGGCGTTTGAATTTAAAAAACTTTGTCTGCTCCATTTCCATGGGAAACACAAAAATACAGGGGATTCGAAACAGATTTGCCCCCAGAACATCGGTAAAAATCTGGTCGCCCACAGCCGCCGTTTCTTTCCGGGACAGCTGCATTTTCCGGAGCGCCTCCCGATATCCCTTGGACAGGGGCTTTTTTCCCTCGCAAACATAATCCAGGCCAAGCCGCTCTGCAAAAGGAGCAACACGGGGCGGATGGTTGTTGGAAACCAGACAAAGGCGAATCCCGGCCGCCTGCATGCCTGCAATCCAGCCCTCAACCCCCGGTGCCGGTATCGGATTGTCGTGCGTTGTCAGCGTGTTGTCAATATCCAGCAGCAGCCCCCGCACACCCATTTTTTCCAGAAGCTGCGGTGTGATGTCGCATACACTGCGCAGCGCAATTTTTGCCCGAAACAGCATCCCGTTTCCTCCTTCTTGTTTCTGAGAACCTGCCTGTTTTTGTGCAGAACGGCCTCCTTTTGTTTGCCGCCTTTTTTCAAAAAGCAGCAACCTGTATCTACTACTATTATACTTCTGTTTTGATGCCGGAAATGTCGAAAGGCGGCATACTGCAAAAAACGGGCGCACTTTTTGAAAAGTGCGCCCGCATGCTGTGTATCGCAAATGCTTTTTATTAATACTTGCGCTTACGAGCAGCCTCAGACTTCTTCTTACGCTTTACCGAAGGCTTTTCATAGTGCTCTCTCTTACGAACTTCAGCGATAACGCCGTCCTTCGCACAAGATCTCTTAAAGCGCTTCAGAGCGGTGTCCAAAGACTCGTTCTTACCAACGCGAACTTCTGCCACTTACATTTCCCTCCCTTTGCCACTACGGCAGAGGCTAATCTTCCGCCTCTTCCAATGGAAAAAGCTTCTGATCTATACCACCAATATCCCGCCAAACGGGAATCGGGTATCAGCTCTATCTGACATGGTGCAATCTATTTTCGCAATATAATTTATTGTACCACATATTGCCGATATTGTCAAGTGGTTTTTTCACAAAACAGATCTTTTTGTTATTTTACCACAAAATTAACAAGTTTCTTTGGTACATATATTTGCTTTATGATATTTTTTCCTGCGGTTGCTTCTGCAATCTTCGGTTCTGCCGCAGCCTGTTCCAAAACGGCATCCTTTTCTGCATCTGCCGGAATCTCCAGCTTTGCCTTTACCTTACCGTTGATCTGTACCACAATTTCAATGGTATCATCTACGCACAGTGCTTCATCATAAGTCACCCATTCCTGTTCGCTGAGCACGCCCTCACAGCCGATCACCTGATACAGCTCCTCTGATACATGCGGTGCGAACGGATACAGCAGAATCAGCAGATCCCGGAATTCCTTCCGGGTAATAGAGCCGGCATCATAGATATCATTCAGCAGTGTCATCATTGCTGCGATTGCGGTGTTGAACTTCATGGATTCAATATCGCCGGAAACCTTCTTAATGGTTTTGTGCATCTTGGAACGCAGTGCATCGCTGTAGCTGTCGCTGTCTACTACCTTATCCTGCAATGCCCAAATTCGGTCGATAAAGCGCTTGCAGCCCTTTACACTGTTTTCACTCCACGGTGCAGCCTTTTCATAGTCGCCCATGAAGAGAACATACAGCCGCAGCACATCTGCGCCGTAAACGTCTACCACATCATTCGGATCTACTACATTGCCTCTGGACTTGGACATTTTTTCGCCGTCCGGGCCTAAGATCAGTCCCTGTGCAGTACGCTTTGCATAGGGTTCCGAAGTCGGAACCAGTCCCAGATCATACAGGAACTTGTGCCAGAACCGGGAGTAGATCATGTGGCGTGTTACATGCTCCATGCCGCCGTTGTACCAGTCTACCGGCATCCAGTACTGCAATGCTTCCTGTGAAGCGAATTCCTTGTCATTGTGGGGATCGCAGTACCGCAGGAAGTACCAGGAGGAACCTGCCCACTGAGGCATGGTATCGGTTTCCCGTCTTGCTGCACCGCCACACTTGGGGCAATTGCAGTGTACAAAGGAATCAATCTTCGCCAGAGGGCTTTCGCCGTCTGTACCCGGTTCGAAATTTTCTACCGGCGGCAGACGCAGCGGCAGTTCTTCATAGGGCACCGGCACCATGCCGCACTGCGGACAGTGTACAATGGGAATCGGTTCGCCCCAATAACGCTGCCGGTTGAAGGCCCAGTCTTTCATCTTGTACTGAACGCCCTTTTTGCCGCAGCCCTTTTCCTCCAGGATTTCCAGCATTTTTGCAATGGCATCCTTTTTGTTGCTGATGCCATTAAGCAAACCAGAATTTACCATTTCGCCGTCTCCGGTATAGGCTTCCTTTGTAATATCGCCGCCCTGAATCACTTCAATGATATCAATGCCGAATTTCTTTGCAAAATCATAGTCACGGCTGTCGTGAGCCGGCACTGCCATGATAGCACCAGTACCATATCCCATCATAACATAGTCAGAAATATAGATGGGGATTTCTTTTTCGGTAATGGGATTGATTCCTGTCAGACCTTCAATCTTCACACCAGTCTTATCCTTGACCAGCTGTGTCCGCTCGAATTCGCTCTTCTTGGCGCACTCTGCCTTATAGGCATCCAGATCTGCAATATTGGAAATGCTGTCCCGGTATTTCTGGATAATCGGGTGCTCCGGCGCAATAACCATAAAGGTAACGCCATAGAGGGTGTCCGGACGTGTGGTGTAGATTTCCAGCTTTTCGTCCTGTTCCTTGATGGCAAAATCCACAAATGCACCTGTAGATTTACCAATCCAGTTCTGCTGCTGGAGCTTTACATTAGGCAGATAGTCTACCTCTTCCAGTCCCTGCAGGAGCTTGTCTGCGTATTCGGTAATGCGCAGGTACCATACTTCCTTTGTTTTTTGCACGATATCGCTGTGGCAGACATCGCACTTGCCGCCCTGGGAGTCCTCATTGGACAGAACCACCTTACAGCTGGGGCAGTAGTTTACCAGTGTCTTATCCCGGAATACCAGACCCTTTTCGAACATCTTCAAAAAGATCCACTGTGTCCACTTGTAATAGTTTTCATCTGTGGTATCAATCACTCTGGACCAGTCGAAGGAAAAGCCCACGCGCTTGAGCTGTCCGGTAAACTTTACGATATTGTCATCGGTTACCTTCCGGGGATGTACGCCGGTCTTGATGGCCGTGTTTTCCGTGGGGAGACCATAGGCATCAAAACCGATGGGGAACAGCACATTATAGCCCTGCATCCGCCGCTTCCGGCTGACAACTTCCAGACCGGAATATGCCTTGATGTGACCTACGTGCATGCCGTGGCCGGACGGATACGGGAACTCTACCAATGCATAAAACTTCGGCTTAGTGTGATCCGCACTTGCTTCAAAAGATTTGTGTTCATTCCAATATTTCTGCCACTTTGGCTCGACAGAGGCAAAATCATATTTCTTGCTCATTGTATCCCATTCCTTTGACTTCAAAATTTAGCGCGCGTTTCTGCCGCGCATGAAAACCGCCATTCGGTTATTTTCCAAAAAACGCCTTGACATTTTTCTCAAACACCAGAACCACTGCTGCACAAACGTCCAGCAATCCTTCCAGCAGATAAATCCAGTTATGGCTCAGATCGCGGACATTGGCGCCCACATTTGCCAAGAACAGCAGCGCCAGGAAAACTGCAACAATATAGTTGATATACGGAATCCGGCGTACCATCAGTACCAGTGCCACCAGTCCTACCAGAACCATCAGCAAATTTGATACACTAAACCCCAGTATCAAATTCAGCACTGCCTTTAAAATCAAATACAATCCTATCCCCAGCACCCATTTTCTTCCGGTCTCTGCCATAAAAAACGCATCCTTTCTGTCTGGATCAGCATGCACCGTTTTCTGTCTTGATCCACTGTGAGATATCTACCTGCTCGCCGTCTGCCCAGAGACGTTCCAGCTGGTAAAAGTCCCGTGTTTCCTTATAGAAGATATGCACGATAATATCTGCATAATCCAGTACCACCCAGTTGGAACCGTTTCCGCGTCCCTCCCGGTGTCCCGGCTCCCGGCCCTTCTGTGTCATCTGATATTCCACTTCGTCTGCCAGTGTCCGGGTGTGGGTGGTGCTGGTACCATTTGCGATAATGAAATAATCTCCCAGAATAGTGAGATCTTCCACATGCAGTACCTGAATATCTTCTGCACGTTTGCTGTCTAATGCTTTTACAATTGTTTCTAAAGCTTCCTGCTGCGTCATGCTTTCATCCTTTCTGCAATTCCTGCCGGAAAGCTCCGGCCTTTTTCCTTGTTATGGTGTGCCGACACGATCATGCCATGGGAACTTGTGAGACAAATTTTTCACAACGAAATGTCAACACACCCTGATTATTGTGCGCCGTCCTTTGTATCACCATCGTGAATATCGGACAGAGTTTCCTGTGTATCGTCATAGTCGCTCGCCTGATACTCACCCTCCGGCACCAGTTCTACAATCGTACTTTCTTCCGGATAAATTTCATTCTGATACGGACGGAAATATTTATTCAGCAGATCAATGGTTGCCTGCTTGTGAATCGAATATACAGACTGGCCGGAGCCGTCGGACGGATAGTACATCGCGCCCTCACCCGGAACCATGAACACATTGACACCATCCATGCTCAGCCGGCTGGAGGCAAAGTCCGCCACCATGCTGATCTGCTCCAGGGACAAGTCCGTAGCGATCCACTGATTCTTATAGATCTTCTGCATTGCGCTCATCAGTTCAGTCTGGCTCATGTTCAGCATCTTTTCCATAGCGGCTGCCAGGAAAATTCGCTGTGCCTTTACACGGCCGATATCGCCTTCCATATAGCCGTGCCGGAACCGGATGAACCATTCAGACTGCTGTCCGCTCAGTGTCTGTTCTCCCTGGGGCAGCACCTTGTCTGCCTCATAGACGATTTCTTCCGGCAAGGTAATGGGAATGCCGCCGATGGAGTCTACAATCTTTGCAATATCCATGCAATTCAACTTTACATAACAGTCAATATAGATGCAAAAGTTATCCTGAATGGCATCTACAACACGCTGAATCGGTGTAACGCCGGTTTCCTGGCCGCTGTGATAAATGCTGTTGAACTTTGCCGTAGAGAAGGAGGCATAGTCCGGCATATAGGAATCTCTGGGGATCTGAAGAATGTTCATAGTTCCGTTGATGAGATCAAACTGGAAAACCCAGTCTACGTCAGAAAGCTCACCGCTTTCATCCATGCCCAAAAACAGGATAGTATACTGTCCTTCAATGGTCTGTTCCAGGTTCAGGCCGTCATCCATACCAGAATCCAGATCACTTTTCAGATCCAGCTTCGACACATCAGCAGAATCCACCTTCGACAGTGTGCCTTCCTGCTGTACCAGCGGCTGCCACAGCTTCCAGTATTTCAGAATGGAAACCTGCTGGGTTGTCATAACGCCGTTTTCCATTTTTTCAAAGTTGATAATCGGCGCATTGAAAATCATTACAAAGATAATAACCAGACTGACCAGCACGCCTGCTACAGCAACTGCAATATCCCGCTTTGTGCTCTTTTTTCCGCCGCTTTGCGAAATCGGCGCATAGCCGCCGGTTTTCTTCCGGCTCCGGCTGCTTCGTGTGTTCTGTGCAGCACGAGAGCGGCTAGGCTGATAAGCTTCGTGCCCATAGTCATCATAATCGTCGTAGTCTGCATACTCGCCGTGTCCATAGCTGTCGTAATCGTCATAGCCATAATCATCAGGTTCATTCTGCCAGTGATTTCTCTTCTCGATTTTCATTTCCGGTGATTTCATCCTTCCTGTTTGTGCAGCCAATTGAGATATTCGTTATACGCTTCTACTGTGTGATGGGGAATCCATGCTTCCCGCCGGAGCAGCTTCATCAAGGAAAACTCCAAAGCATAGCCCATGCCGGCTTCCAGACTTTCCATCGCCTTTTTCCGCATGGTCTCCACATCCGGATAATCCCGTTCCGCGGAGATCATATCGGCCAGATACACGATTTTTTCCAGTGGTGACATTCCGGCATGTCCGATGGTATGATAGCGCACAGCACGCAGCACATCCATGTCTGAAACGCCGAACTCTTCCCGCAGCATTTCCGCGCCGGCAATTCCGTGCCATACCTTAAAGGCACACCGTTCTTCCTCGCACACATCCATAGAAGAGCGCATCATCCACAGATACTGCACATCCCGCGGTTCTTCCTTGCAGATATCGTGCACCAGTCCGGCAAACCTTGCCTTTTCCGGATCTGCGCTGCCGAATCGTTCTGCCAGCATCACAGCTGCTTTTGACACATTGACGGAATGGGCATACCGCTTTTCAGAAAGATGTTCTTTCAGATACTGTCGGTATTGTTCCAGATCTGCCATGAAAAAGTCCTCCGTTTCCTGAAAAATAGCCTTTTTGCCGGCCTTTCCGCTTTTTCTGCCAGAGCCGGGACATTTTCTCTTACAAAGAGTCTCCCCCTTTGCCGGAAAGGAATTCCTGCCGACTCTGATACAAGTCATGAGATATTATATATTGTACTACTTTTTTCGGCAAATAGCAAGAAAAATCTACAGCATTTTTGCAGTTCTCCCGAATTTTTGTAGAAGATATCGGGTAAACCGGAGACTCGCATAAAAAAATTTTGCCATATTGCATTAAAAAAGCCTGCTGCCGCCGCAGTGCCGCCTGATCGTCCGCCTCTCTGGAAACAACGCCCAGCGCCACATTCCGGAGAATATCCTGCCACCGGTACCAGCTGCAAAAAGAGAGAAACATATCGCTTCCCACCAGAAGCACAAGCGCCGCATCCGGGAATTTCCGGCGAAAATGCGCTACAGTATAGATGGAATAGCTCACAGCTTTCTGCTCCAGTTCATAGCTGTCCACCTGACAAAACGGCAGCGTCTCCGCAGCCAGCCGGCACATTTCCAGCCGGTCTTCCGGCGATGCCATATCCGGATGCTGCTGCTTAAATGGAGAAACCCGTGCCGGAATCAGAATTACCCGATCCAGGTGCAGGCAGTCCTTTGCCGCCTGTACCAGATGCAGGTGTCCGTTGTGAATGGGATTGAAGCTTCCGCCGAACAGCCCGATCCGCTCCATCAGAATTTTACCACCGGCTCCTTGGGATTCCGCAGGAACAGAACAAACCGGCTGCCGATGACCTGTACCACCTCGGCACCTGTGGCCTCTGCCAGTTCTGCTGCGGCTTCCCGTGCATCCATGGGACAGTTGTCCAGCACATGCAGCTTGATGAGCTCCCGTTTCCGGAGTGCATCCTTTACCTGCTGGATGAGTGTTTCACTGATACCGCCCTTTCCGATCTGGAAGATGGTTTCATATGTGCTTGCAATGCCGCGCAGTGTCGCGCGCTGTTTACTTGTTAACATGATTGACTCCTATTTTCAAAATATTCTTTCAGCTGTTCCAGTGCTCTGCCCCGGTGGCTGATCTGGTTTTTTTCTGCCTCTGTCATTTCTGCCATGGATATACCGTTTACATAGAACAGCGGATCATAGCCAAAGCCGTTTTCTCCTCTGGCCTGCGTTCCGATTCTTCCTTCGCAGATTCCGGTAAATTTCTGTTCTTCCGTTCCGTCTGCATTCACATAGCAGAGGACGCACACAAACCGTGCCGTGCGCTGTGCTTCCGGTACGTTCTCCAGTTCCCGGAGCAGCTTGGCGTTGCGGTCATCATCTGTGGCATTCTCTCCGGCGAACCGATGGGAATAGACCCCCGGTGCCCCATCCAGCGCATCTACCATCAGGCCGCTGTCGTCGGCAATCACCGGACAGTGCAGCTTTTCAAAAACCGCCCGTGCTTTCAGCGCTGCATTTTCTGCAAATGTAGTGCCGGTTTCGTCCACATCCTCTGTAAAGCCGGCCTCCCGCTGTGAGATCACCTCCAGGCCAAAGGGTTCCAGAATCGCCCGGAACTCCCGGAGCTTTCCGGCGTTGTTGGACGCAATTACAATTTTCTTCATGGTTATTCCTCCGTTGGTTCAAACAGCGCCCGGACAAAGTCCTGTCCCCGGAACGGCTGCAAATCGTCAATCTTTTCTCCGACACCCACCAGCTTAACCGGGATGCCCAGTTCATTCCGAATGGAAACGATAATGCCGCCCTTTGCCGTACCGTCCAGCTTTGTCAACACAATACCGGAAATATCTGCCACTTCCCGGAACAGACGCGCCTGGTTTACAGCATTCTGTCCGGTAGTTGCGTCCAGCACCAGGAGGATTTCCCGGTGACAGCCCTCGGCTCTGGTCTCCAGAATCCGGTTGATCTTTGCCAGCTCCTGCATCAGGTTTTTCTTATTGTGCAGCCGTCCTGCGGTGTCGCAGATCAGCACGTCACAGTTTCTCGCCTTTGCGGCATCAATGGCATCATATACCACAGAGGCCGGATCAGAACCTTCTGCATGCTTTACCAGTTCCACGCCGGCCCGGTTTGTCCAGACCTCCAGCTGATCAATTGCAGCAGCGCGGAAGGTATCTGCCGCCGCAACAATGACCTTTTTCCCTTCAGATTTCAGCTGATGGCACAGCTTTCCGATGGTGGTGGTTTTTCCGGCACCATTGACACCGATTACCATAATCACAGTGGGCTTCGTGGGGTATTCCAGCTCCTGATCTTCGCCCAGCATTTCCGTGATGATTTCCTGAATCATGCCCATAATGGCCTGGGGATCTGTAACACCCCGTTCCTTTACCCGTTTGCGCAGCTGGTCGCAGATTTCCACAGAGGTTTCCGGCCCCAGATCGCTCATAATCATGGTCTCTTCCAGTTCATCAAAGAGATCATCGTCAATCTTGGTAAAGCCACCCAGCACCTGCTGCATCCGGGACATCATAGCGTCCTTGGTCTTCCGCAGACCGTCCCGGATCTTCGCAAAAAAGCCCCTCTTTTTCGGTGCTTCTTCTGCCGGGGCTTCCGGCTCTTCTTCCATTTCTTCCTCCGGCATATCCAGAGATTCTTCTGCAAATTCCGGTTCTGACTCCGCTTCCGGTTCCGGCTGTGTTTGATCTTCGTCTGCCTGCTCTTCCTCCGGCACAGAATCCGTCTCTTCTGCTGTCTCCCCGTCCGCTTCCTCCGGCAATTCTGCCGCGGTTTCTGCGGTGTCAGTTTCTTCTGTCGGTTCTTCGGCTTCCGTCTCTTCCGGAGTCATCTCTGCATCATCAACCTCGGATTTTTCCATTTCCGGTTTCGATTCTTCCGTTTCCGATTTTTCGGCCGGTTCTTCCTGCATTGCATTGGCAGCTTCTATTGCGGCCTGCCGCGCCAGTGCAATGGCTTCCTTCCGGTTGTCGGATTCCCGTACCACTTTTTCAGCCGCCAGACGCGCCTTCTCTACTTCATCCTGCTCCTGCTGCGCCAGTTCTTCCATGGCCACAGCCGCAATGTCCTCTTCCTCCGTCTCCGGCGCTTCGGAATCCACCAGCGGTTCCTGCGGTACTTCTGTTTCCTTGTTCCGCTTCCAGAAGGGAACGCCCTTTTCTTTGTTTTTATTCTTCTTTCCGAACCAACCCATTTGTGGTCACCTGTCCTTTCTGAAAACACATTTTCACAGGCAGTCGCTGCCTGCAAATACGCGCATCCTTAGAACCCAACTTCACAAGCGTATACACATGTCTTATGAAGAAAGGTTCTTACTGTCTGCTGCACATTTTTTCCATAGCGCTTATCCGCTGAATTCCTCCTGCTCCATCCGCAGCAGACGGGAAATTCCGTCCTCCTGCATGGTCACACCGTAGAGCACCCCGGCTTCTTCCATGGCGCTGCGCCGGTGCGTTACCAGAATAAATTGTGTGGTATCGGTAAAGTTCCGGAGATACTGGGCATAGCGTCTGACGTTGCCCTCATCCAGCGCTGCATCAATTTCATCCAAAATACAAAACGGAGACGGACGCAGCCGCAGAATCGCAAAATAAATGGCAATCGCCACAAAGGACTGCTCGCCGCCGGACAGAGAAATCAGATTTTTGATCACCTTTCCCGGCGGAGCCACCTTGATTTCTATGCCGGATTCCAGAATCTGCTCCGGATCGGTAAGCTCCAGCTTGGCCTCGCCGCCGCCGAAGAGATCCCGGAAAATCTCCTGAAAATTCCGGTTGATCACAGAAAAGCTCTCGGAAAAAATCCGCTGCATTTCCTCTGTAAGAGAGGCAATCAGTTCTTCCAGCTCCTGCTTGGCCGTCTGGGCATCCTTCATCTGGGCGGACAGAAACTGATACCGCGCCGACACCTCTTCATATTCTGCAATGGCAGCCACGTTGACAGTGCCCAGTCCGCGGATTTTCGCTTTCAGGCTTTGCAGCTCCCGCTGCGCCGCCGGCAGGTCTTCCAGCGGTTTGGCGGCGGCCTGCGCCTCTGAGAGGGAAAGCTCATATTGTTCATACAGCTGATGAATCACACCGTCATAATCTGACTGAACTGCACATTTGCGTTCTTCCAGCCGGCTCATTTCTCCGGAATATTTCTCCATTGTGCCGTTGGTTTCCCGAAGCCCGGCCTGAATCTGCCGGATCTGCTGATCCTGGGCATCGTGCACCTGCTGCCAGTGGCGGATCTGCTCCTGTCCCCCGGTGCGCAGTGATTTTGTCTCTTCCAGCTGTGTTTGTTTTTGTAGAATCTCCTCCTGCTTTGCCGCAATCAGTTCCTGCTGCACCTTGGTATCTGCCGCAATCTGAGACAGACGCTGTTCCATGGACTGCTGCTGTCCCTGCTGCTGCTGCATTTCCCTAGACAGGGTTTCCAAATCCTTTTCCAGTTCCATCCGGCTGATTTTCAGCTGGGCGCGCTGTTCCGCCAATGCCGCCTGTTCTTCCTGCAATGCGCTGCGCTGATCAGACTGTTTCGCCAGCGTTTCCTGCGCCTTTTGAATGGATTCCTGTACCTGTGCCTGCTCTTCCTTTGCCGCGCGGTGTTTTTCGGTGGCTTCCCTTAGCTTTTCCTGAACCGCCTCCTGCTGCGCCGCCGCCTCTTCCAGACGGTCTGCCGCCTGATTGCGGAGGTACGTCTCCTTTTCCAGCTGTGCCTGTGCAGAAAGCTGCCGGGACTCTGCATCCCGGCACTGGGTCTGCAATGCTTCCAGCTGCTGCCGCAGCTGCACCGACTGTGCCTGTGCCTTTTCAAATGCCGCAGATGCCGCCTGTTCCTGCTGTTCCAGCGCTGCCACTTCTCCGGACAGTGCTGTCAGTTCTGCACGCCGGGTGAGCATGCCGCCGGAACGCATAGATGAACCACCGGTAAACGAACCACCGGCGTTAATCACCTGACCGTCCAGCGTCACAATGCGGAAACGATAGCGATAGGCCTTGGCCAATGCCGTGGCGGTATCTAGATCTTCAGCAACCACAACGCGTCCCAGCAGATACCGGACAATTTCCGTAAATTTCGCATCATACCGCACCAGATTGCACGCCAGATCAACAAAGCCCTCCTGCCGTTCCAATCCAGTTTCCTGGAGCGCCTTTCCCCGTACAGAGGTCAGGGGCAGAAATGTAGCTCTGCCGGCGCGCTGCTGCTGCAAGTAGCGAATCCACTGCTTGGCGGCGGTTTCATCCGCAACAATAAAGTTCTGCATGGCGCCGCCCAATGCGGTTTCCAGCGCCACGCCGTATTTCTGATCGGTGGTAATCAGCTGTGCCACCGTGCCGAATACGCCCCGTGGATGACCGCCGTCTGCCCGAAGCACAGCCTTTACACTGCCGGCAAAGCCCTCCATGTTTCGCTCCATATCCTGGAGCAGCTTTTGCCGCTGCCGTTTTTCCCGGAGGGCAAATGCGGCCTGATCCCGCAGCTTCCGGCCCTCTTCCAGCGCCTGTACTGCGTTGGCACACCGCTTTTGAAAGCCGTCCCGCTGGTTCTGCACCTGAATCAGTGCCTGCTGCGCCTGCTGTGCCTGCGCTTCTGCGATGCGATAGGTACTGTCCTGATTCTTCTGTGCCTGCTGCAACGCACTCTGCCGCATGGCCTGCGCTGCTGCCTGTGCCTTTCGTTCTTCCTGCTGACCAGCCGCTGTCTGCTGCATAACGCGCAGTTCGCTCTGCCGGACAAAAAGCGCCTGAAGCCGTGCGTTTTCCGCTTCATAGGCCTGGCCGTACTGTGCCGACTTCTGTTCCAGTGCCTTCCACCGGGTTTCTGCGTCTTCCGCTTTCAGAAGGATGGATTCCTTTTTCTGCCGCAGCTGTACCGTCTGTACCTGAAAGGATGCCAGACGCTGCTGAGCATCCTGGGACAGCTTTTTCATTTCCTGGGTCTGCTGTTCCAGGCTCTGCAAGGTCTGCCGACCGTGCAGAATCTCATTTTCACAAACTGCAATGGCGGATTGCAGCTGTGCCGCTTCCTCCTCCGCCTGCTGCATCTTCTGGCGAATCGACTCGATCTGGAGCGTGCTCTCCTGCATGCGGCGATAGCCTTCCTGCACCTGTTCATCTGCGCGCTGAATCTCCCGCTCTGCATTCTGGTACTCGGCCTTCGCCTGCAAATAGCCGTCTGACAGCGTGTTCAGCTTTTCCCGCAGCGCCGTCAACCGGCGCACCCAGAGGGAAACCTCCAGCTGCTTCTGCTGGCCGGCCAGTTCCACATACTGCTTGGCTTTTTCCGCCTGCTGCCGCAGCGGTTCCACACGGGATTCCAGCTCCGATACAATATCCTGGAGACGCACCAGATTTTCCTGCGCCGCATCCAGCTTGCGCTGTGCCTCCTGTTTTTTGTAGCGGAATTTAGAAACGCCGGCGGCTTCTTCAAAAATGTCCCGGCGGTCTGTACTTTTGGCGCTGACAATTTCGGCAATGCGCCCCTGTCCGATAATGGCATAGCCGTCACGGCCCATGCCCGTATCCATGAACAGCTCTGTAACATCCTTCAGACGGACACTTTTCCCATTGATGCGGTACTCACTGTCACCGCTGCGATACAGCTTTCGGGTAACACTGACTACAGCACCATGTTCTTCTCCCAGTTCCCCGGTTTCGTTGTTGATTTCCAGCGTAACCGCCGCAAATCCCATTGCCTTCCGGGTCTTTGTCCCGGAAAAAATGACATCCTCCATCTTGTTGCCGCGAAGCGTCTTGGTAGACTGCTCTCCCAGCACCCAGCGCACGGCATCGCCGATATTGCTCTTGCCGCTGCCGTTGGGGCCGACTACAGCGGTCAGACCCTTGTCAAACGTCAGCTTGATTTTATCGGGAAAGGATTTAAAGCCCTGTAATTCCAGGGATTGCAGATACATTGCTTTGTCTCACCTCTTTTGGCGCATTTCTTTTTGGGATTCCAGCACACGCACGGCATAGATCTGATTGCGAAACTCTGACAGCGGCACGATCTGTTCCTTTTTTTGCAAAGGATCCATGCACTGGTATGTTCCGTCCTTGCTGCCTACCAGCAGGACATAGTGGGTGCTGCCGCTTTTCGGCATCTTCACCCGGACAATGGGAAAACAGCCGTCCGCCAGATACCCGTCCAGTGCGTCCTCCGACAGTTCCGCAGCATCCTGCCGCAGCACCGAAACGCCTGTCACCTGTTCCAATACGTCCCACTGCAAATTTCCCTGTCCATCATACACGCCCTGTTCTGAAAAAAACTGGTTCACTTCTCCGGCATCGGCATCCTCCGGCAAACCGTCCACAGAGATCTGCTGCATTTGCAACGCCGCCGCCACGCAGCAGGTCAGACAGCCGGAATCTGCCATGTGATAGGCAGAATCCCCCAGTGCATCGTCCTTCCAGCGTTCATCTTTCTGCCGGAAGATCACCGTTTCTGCTGCCGTAGTTTCCTGGGAGGCTTCCGCAATAACAGCCTGCGCCGCCTGGCGGAAATGGCGATAGCACAGTGCACCGCCTGCCGCCAAAATTACCGCCGCAAGGACAATTGCTGCGATCCCGCACCTTTTTCTGGTCATGCATTCCCTCATTTCGCCGTATAGATTCCATAACATCTTCCATCTGTGAGAAACGTCCCCGATAACACCGCAGCGCTTTCCTGCACCCGGAGCGTTACGCCCTGTTTTGCCATCGCTTCCCGGTTGCAGCCGCACTGTCCCAGCACTTTACTCATAGTACGGAGAGCCGTTTCCACAAAGAGTTCCGGTTTTCCACAATCTGCTGCCGCCTTTTGCAGCTGCCGCAGATACAGCCGGGATTCCACCAGTTCTCCGTATGCCGGGTGAAAATACCCAGCGATCATATTCTGCCGGAGAGAAGGCGTATCGTGCAGCCCCAGCCGAATCACACGCACACCAGCTGCATGACAGCGGCACAGCGCGTCCGCGCAGTAGTCCAGCACTTCTTCCTGTGACAGCGCCGGATACACGCCAGGCTGACAGTATTCTGCCAGCCTTGTGCCGGCGAGTACCACCGTAGGATAAATGCGCAGCGTCTCCGGCTGACACAGGAGCAGCTGTTCCAGCGTGTCATATTCATCCTGCAATGTGCTGCCGTACAGCCCCACCATCTGCTGCAGTCCCAGGGAAAACCCGGCCTGCCGCAGCATCTGACTGGCACGGCGGACATCTGCTGCGCTGTGTCCCCGTTCATTCTGTTCCAGTACCGTATCACACATGCTCTGCGCACCCAATTCCACTGCGGTAACATGATACTGTTTCAGCCGCTGTATCACAGCCGCATCAATGGCATCCGGCCGCGTGGAAATCCGGATGCCGGAAAACCGTCCTGCCCCCAGATAGGGCTGTACAGCTTCCAGCAGCGCCGTCTGATAATCCGGCTCTACTGCGGTAAAGCTGCCGCCGAAAAAGGCGATTTCTGCGTCTTTCAGCGGTGCTTGGCGCTCCAGCATTTCCTCACAGGTCTGTGCGATTTCCTCCGGCGCAGGAGCCTGCACTGTTCCGCTGATAGTGCGCTGATCGCAAAAGCTGCACTGATGAGGACACCCCCGGTGGGGAATGAAAAAGGCAAGGGTTTTATGCTTTGCCATAGCCCATGAGAGACAGCGCCTCCTTGGCCGCCTGCTGCTCTGCCGCCTTCTTGCTGTGCCCTACACCAGTTCCGATCACATTGGAATTCAGGCAGACCTCCACCTGAAATGCCTTGTTGTGATCCGGGCCGGATTCTGCCACCAGCACATATTCCACCTTTTCTTCCGGGTTTTTCTGGATGACTTCCTGGAGCTGCGTTTTATAGTCCTGGAAGCCGATGGGTTCTTCCTCTTCCGGGTCGCTGGGAATAAACCGCAGAATATGCCGCTTTGCCGCATCCATGCCGCCATCCAGATAAATGGCCGCAATTACAGCTTCAAACGCATCTGCCAAAATGGAAGAGCGCTCTCTGCCGCCGGTGTTTTCCTCGCCCTTTCCCAGAAGCAGGAATTCTCCCAGGTGGATTTCCTGCGCAAAGACATGCAGTGCTTTTTCGCAGACCATAGAGGCACGCAGCTTTGTCAGTTCGCCCTCCGGCAGTTCCGGATACTTCCGGAACAGGAAATCAGAAACTACAATGGACAGCACGCTGTCTCCTAAAAATTCCAGCCGCTCATTGCACTTTCTTGTCTTTCGCTTTTCGTTGGCATAAGAAGAGTGGGACAGTGCCTCCAGTAAAATATGCTTGTCATGAAAATGATAGCGGATATAAGTCTCAAACCGGCCTAAATCCACATATTCTGTATGCTCCATAATGTTTATTTTCCTCCTGTTTTTTCTGCTTTCCCGGCAGAAACGGTTTCTGTAATTGCCTGTACCACATTGCCGGCGGCACAATCTCTGGCCTGCCGGATGGCATTGAAGAACGCCTGGGCATCTGAGCTGCCGTGCGCCTTGATTACCGGTTTTTGTACGCCCAGCATCACAGCGCCGCCCACTGCCTTATAGTCCATCTTCTTGGTGAGCGCCTTGATTTTCGGCAGAATCAGCAGCGCAGCCAGCTTTCCGGCAAATCCGGCAAACAGGTTGCCCTTCATCTGATGCGCCATAAATTTGCCCATGCCTTCATACAGCTTTAAGGCAACATTTCCGGTAAAGCCGTCTGTCACCACCACATCTGCGGCACCCTTGGGCAGTTCCCGTGCTTCTATATTGCCGATAAAATGCACTGGTGCCTGGGACAGCTGCACATAGGATTCCAGTTCCAGTTCTCTGCCCTTGGTTTCCTCTGCGCCTACGTTCAGGAGCGCCACGCGAGGATTCTGCACATGCATGACCTTTTCCATATAGGCGCTGCCCATAATGGCAAACTGCACCAGCATCTCCGGACGGCAGTCGTTGTTGGCACCGCCGTCAATGAGCAGAAACGGCGTAGTTTCCGTCGGCAGTACCGGAGCAACTGCGGCGCGCTTGATGCCGGGAATCCGCTTTACCAGAAAGGTAGAGCCTACCAACAGTGCGCCGGTGCTTCCGGCACAGACAAAGGCATCGCCCATGCCGTCATGGAGCGCCTGCATGCCCACTGCCATTGAGGTATCCCTGTGCTGTTTCAGCAGCGTAGTGGGTTCCTCGTGAATGTCGAACACAGCCGGCGCATGGAGAATTTCCATTCCGTCCAGAGAAAGTCCGTTTTCTGCGGCACAGGATCTGATTTTTTCCTCATCCCCCACCAGCGTCACGGTTACGCCCAGCTGCTGTACTGCCAGTGCGCCGCCTTTGATTACCTCCAGCGGTGCATCATCACCGCCGAATGCGTCAATTAAAATATTCAAAATTGTATGATCTCCCTTATGTTTTCACGGCTTCAGGCGCTGAAAAACGGTTCTCAGCACCTGTGAAAGCCGCTTTTTACACCTGCTCCATTTCCGACAAAGCCTGTTCCAGCGCCGCCATGCCACGGTCAGCATATACCTGGTACTTCTCCTGCTTCCCCCGGATACGCTCCGGCAGGTCAGGCAGAATGCCCATATTGGCACCCATGGGCTGGAAATTTTCAGTAGGCGCACTGCTGATATAGGCCGCCAGTGCACCCATCATGGTTTCCCGGGGCAAAATAAGCGGCGGCTTTCCCTGCAAATGCCGTGCCAGATTCTTTCCGGCGAGGATGCCGCTTGCCGCAGATTCCATATAGCCTTCCACACCGGTCATCTGTCCGGCAAAGTACAGCCCGTCCTGTCCCCGGAAGTGATAGTCCGCATCCAGCAGACGAGGACTGTCCAGGAACGAATTCCGGTGCATTACGCCATAGCGGTGGAACTCCGCATGCTCCAGTCCGGGAATCATGGAGAACACCCGTTTCTGTTCCGGAAATTTCAGATTCGTCTGAAATCCCACCAGATTGTACATTGTGCCCTCCTGATTTTCCCGGCGCAGCTGTACCACCGCCCACGGCCGGTGTCCGGTACGGGGATCCGTCAGTCCCACCGGCTTCAGCGGTCCGAACCGCATGGTATCCATCCCGCGGGAGGCCAGCACCTCAATGGGCATACAGCCCTCGTATACCCGGAACGCATCCTTGTCACAGTCGTGCAGTGGTGCACGCTCGGCCTCCACCAGTGCCTGATAAAACGCCTCGTACTCCGCCTTGTTCATGGGACAGTTGATATAATCCGCATCTCCCCGGCCATAGCGCGCCGCGAAGAACACCTTTTCCTTGTCCAGGCTTTCAAAGCTGACAATGGGTGCCGCCGCATCAAAAAAGCTCAGACGCGTACCGCAGCGCTTTTCAATATCTGCCGCCAGCGCGCCCTCAGTGAGAGGCCCGGTGGCAACTACCGTCGGCGTGTCCGGAATCTCCGTAACCACAGCCGTTTCCAACGTAATTTTCGGATGGTTCCGGATTGCCTCAGTCGCCAGATCCGAAAACTGCTTCCGGTCTACCGCCAGCGCGCCGCCGGCCGCAACCGCAGATTTCCGGGCACACTGCATGAGCAGCGATCCCAGACGTGTCATCTCCGCTTTCAGAAGGCCGGCCGCAGAATTCAGCCGGTCTGCCTTCAGGGAATTGGAGCAAACCAGTTCTGCCAGTCCCTCATAATGGTGCGCCGGCGTATACTGTACCGGCTTCATTTCCAGCAGACGCACAGAAAAGCCGGCCTCTGCCAGCTGCCACGCTGCTTCACAGCCGGCCAGTCCGCCGCCAATGACGGTCACTTCTGCCATTTACGCACCTCCTACCGGACGGGAATAGCCGCATCCCGGCTTTTCGCAGACCAGTGTGCCGGACTTTCCGCCCTTCTGGAACAGGGTGCAGCCGCACTGCGGGCACTTTTCCTCTGTGGGCACATTCCAGGTCATAAAGTTGCATGCCGGATAAGCGCTGCATCCGTAAAAGCTTCTGCCGCGCTTGGATTTTTTCAGGATTACCTTTTCGCCGCAAAGCGGACAATTGCCGGCGGTTTCCTGTACAATTTTTTTGGTGTTCTTGCACTCCGGAAAGCCCGGGCATGCCAAAAAGCGGCCGTATCTGCCGATTTTAATTACCATATTCCGGCCGCACTGATCGCAGACAATGTCGGTTTCCTCATCCGGTACCTTGACGCGCTTGCCTTCCATCTTCTCTTCTGCGGTTTCCAGAGTTTTCGAAAAATCACCGTAGAAATCGTCCAGTGTGGAAACCCAGCTCTTTTTGCCCCGTTCCACATCGTCCAGGCTGTTTTCCATTTCCGCTGTGAATTTCACGTCCAGAATATTGGGGAAATGTTCCTTCATCAGTTCCGTTGTCACCTCACCCAGTACGGTAGGTTTCAGCTGTTTTCCCTCCCGTTCTACATAGAGGTGTGAGGTGATGGTGGTAATGGTCGGTGCATAGGTACTCGGACGGCCGATTCCGTTTTCTTCCAGTGCCTTGATCAGTGTTGCTTCCGTATAGCGCGGCGGTGCCTGAGTAAAGTGCTGGTTTCCCTCCAGAGACTTCACCTTGATTTCCATGCCCTTTTCCAGCTCCGGCAGGTTCTTGTTTTCGCTCTTGTCGCCCTTGGTTTCATCATAGAGCACGGTAAAGCCTTCAAACTTCACCGTAGAGCCGGTTGCCTTGAAGATGCAGCCGTCCGCTTCAATTTCCACAGAAACCGTATCCATCAGAGCATCTGCCATCTGGCTGGCGATAAAGCGCTCCCAGATCAGCTTGTAGAGCTTGAACTGATCTGCGGTCAGGCTGTTCTTTACCCGATCCGGGGTCAGCTCCGGCAGAGACGGACGAATGGCTTCGTGGGCATCCTGTGCATTTTTCTTGGATTTATAGACACGGGGTTCCGGCGGCAGGAATTCCTTTCCGTACTTCTCTGTCACATAGTCCGAAGCCGCCTGCTGCGCCTCTGTGGAAATCCGCAGGCTGTCTGTACGCATATAGGTAATCAGGCCCACTGCACCCAGGCCGTCAATTTCCACACCTTCATACAGTTCCTGCGCCACCTTCATGGTGCGCTTGGACTGAAATCCCAGGCGATAGGACGCATCCTGCTGCAAGGTAGAAGTGATAAACGGCGGTGCCGGGTGGCGCTTTGTCACCCGTTTTTTCACACTGGAAACGTGATATGCGGCAGACTGGAGCCGTGCCAGGAGTGCATCTGCTGCATCCTTGTCCGGAATCTCCGTCTTATCCACCCGATTGCCGTCCACCTTGACCAGCTTTGCCGCAAACACCTTTCGGGAAGGGGGCGCGGTAAACTTTGCGTCAATGGACCAGTATTCCTGAGGCACAAATGCCCGGATTTCATTTTCCCGGTCTACCACCAGGCGTACTGCAACGGACTGTACCCGTCCGGCAGAAAGTCCCCGGCGTACCTTTTTCCACAAAAACGGGCTGAGCTTATATCCCACCAGACGATCCAGAATGCGGCGCGCCTGCTGGGCGTTCACCAAGTCCAGATCAATCTTATGGGGATGACTCATGCCGGCCTGAATGCCGCCCCTTGTAATTTCATTGAATTCCACCCGGTCATCTGCATTCAGATCCAGGTTCAACAGCTGTGCAATGTGCCAGGAAATGGCTTCTCCCTCCCGGTCCGGGTCGGTTGCCAGATAGACGCGGTCGCACTTTTTGGCGTGTTCCTTCAGCTTTTTGATCACGTCCTCCTTGCCCTTCATATCTGTATACTTGGGCTGAAATCCGTTTTCCACATCTACGCCCAGCTTAGACTTCGGCAAATCCCGCACATGTCCCATAGAGGCAATGACATCATAGTCCTTGCCCAGATATTTTTGAATGGTTTTCGCCTTTGCCGGCGATTCCACAATGACTAAATTTGACATAATCTCTCAATCTCTCTCTTTGTGTCCGAGCCTGCTGCCGGACAAACACTCCATCTCTCAACCGGCGCAGATTCCTGCGTCAATGGCATTTTGGATTCCCTGCAAAATCCGGTCTGCCGTCATTTTGCAAAAAGCAAATGCCTACAGAATCCGGAACTGTTTTCCCGGCAGACGTTCTACCGCGCCGTACAGCTCCAGTTCTGTTAAAACTGTGGTCAGTTCTTCCATGGGTGCATCCAGTTCGGCCGCAATCTGATCCATATGCATCACAGTCTGCTGCCGCAGAAGCGCCGCAACTTCCCGTGCCAGTCCTTCCGGCAGCGCTTCGTCTGAAACTGCCGGCTCCGGCGGCACGGTTTCCAGCACCGGTTCCGGCTTCGCCGCACTGGATTTCTGCGGTGCGGCGGCTGCCTTTTTCTCGTCCAGCTCCATCACCAGACTGCCGGACTTTCGGCGATTTTCCGCATACAGCGCCGATGCCGCAATCATATGTGCGTGGCTGGTATAATATTCATAGATGATGTCCCGGCTGTCGAAGACGGGAATGGCACCATCCCGAAGATATTTTATCACACCCATATAGCGTTTGTCAAATAAATCCGCCGGCGGTACGCAAAAAACGTCTCTCCCCTGCTCCATGGCATACTCTGCGGTAATGAGCGCGCCGCTTCTGGCAGGTGCCTGTACCACAAAGGTTCCCATACTGATCCCGGACAAAATCCGGTTCCGCATAGGAAAGCTGGAACGGGAGGGTGCCGTCCCCGGCAAAAGCTCAGACAGCAGCAAACCGCCGGTGTCCAGAATCTTCTGCTTATATCCCACATTCGGGCCGGGATACGGCACATCCAGACCGCATCCCATCACGGCAATGCTGGGCTTTCCGGCTTCTGCCGCACAGAGATTTGCCGTAATATCCGCACCCACAGCAAATCCGGTTGCCGGTACAAAATCCAACAGCACCAGATCCCGGCAGATGGCCTTTTCCACGCGCAGACTGTACTCCGACGGATTCCGGGTACCCACCACTGTCAGCAGCAAATGCTCCCGCAGCAGCGTCAGATTCCCCTGATAAAACAAAATCACCGGCGGATTAACAATAGAAAGCAGCGCCTCCGGATAGGCGGCGTCTCCATACCACAGCAGGGAAATTTGCAGACGGCTGCACCGTTCCAGCATTTCCTCCACCTGCGCTTCGCCCGTGTCCCGTACTCTTCGCCAGACATGTGCCGGCAGATGCAGTTCCTCTGCGGCATCCGGCCGTTTCAGGGCAGCGCATGCCGCCTCCGGCGTTTCATAGCGATGCAGCAGCGTCCAGATCTGGGGATTGCCTGCCCCCAGCACCATAACCAGCCATAACAAACTGCGTATCTCTTCCACTGTTTTTCACCCCATTTTCGGGAGCCTTTCTTATCTGCCCCGTTTAATTTCCCACAAGATAATCCCGGCCGCCATAGCCGCATTCAAAGATTCAATGGTACCATGCATGGGAATGGTAATCCGCCGGTCACAGGCTGCAATTGCCTCTGCCGGCAGACCGTTCCCCTCGTTTCCGATGACGGCAGCCGTTCCTGCTGCAAACTGACACTGCCCCACCAATTCCGCCGCGCCGCTCACCACGGCGGCACAGCTTTCCACACCGGCTTCCCGGCAGGCTTCCAGCACCGGTTCCAGCGCCGCCGTACAGCACACCGGCACCCGGAACAGAGAGCCCATGGTGGCGCGCACAACCTTCGGGCTGTAAATATCACAGCTGGCGCTGTAGATCACACCGTCCAGTCCCATGGCGTCCGCTGTCCGCAGAATCATTCCGGCGTTGCCCGGATCCTGGAGCTGATGCAGAACCGCATAAATTCCGCCCGGCCGGATCAGCTGAGAAAGCTCCGGCTGCCGGGGCATCCGGCAGATGGCGTACACGCCCTGGGAATGCTCTGTCTGAGACAGATCTGTCCCAAGCTCATTGGAAAGAAGCGCACAGCGTGTTTCTCTCAAATCAGCCTGGATCGTCTCCTGGTTCCATCGTGTATAGCCTTCCTCCGTCCAGAACAGGTGGGTGAAGCTGGCACCGCTGCGCAGCGCATCCGTCACCAGGCGGTGTCCCTCCAGGACAAAAAGCCCCTCCCGATACCGTTCTTTTTTGGAACGCGCCAGCTTGCGATATAATTTTACGGCACTGTTGTCCCGTGCCGTCAGTTTTTCCGGCATCTGTGTCATTTGTTATCCGCTCCGCTTCTCAAAAAGGATGTGATATCCCGTTTTTTGATTTTCCCGGACTGCTTGCCGGGCAGAATCCTCCAGATACAACAAAACACGCCCCGTATGTATCAGAGCGTGTTTCGGATCCGACAATCCTTAGAGTGCAGCCTTTGCCTGCTCTACGATTGCAGTAAAGCCTGCTGCATCGTGAATTGCAATTTCAGACAGCATCTTGCGGTTCAGTGTGATGCCAGCCTTCTTGCAGCCGTTCATGAACTGAGAATAGTTGATGCCGTTCATCTTGCATGCTGCAGAAATACGAGTGATCCACAGCTGACGGAACTCTCTCTTCTTCTGCTTTCTGCCGATGTATGCATAGTTGCCAGACTTCATAACGGCCTGTTTTGCCATCTTGAAGTGCTTGCTCTTGCTACCCCAGTAGCCCTTTGCCAGCTTCAGGGTTTTATTTCTTCTCTTACGAGTCATCATTGCACCTTTAATACGTGCCATAGTTCTTTACCTCCGTTTTTTCTCTGAATCCAAAAGCCCAATCTTACAGATACGGCATCAGCTTTTTCAGTGCCGGTGCATTTGTGCTGTCTGCGATACCTACAGTACGAGCAATTCTCTTACGCTTGGTATCCTTCTGGGTCAGTCTGTGTCTTTTATTGGTCTTCTGATACTTCACTTTTCCGGAAGCAGTCATCTTAAAGCGCTTCTTTGCACCGGAATGTGTTTTAGTCTTGATCTTTGCCATGGTGATTCCTCCTGTTTACTTCGATGCCTTCGGTGAAATGAACATAACCATACTGCGGCCTTCCATTTTTGCAGGCTTTTCAACAACGCCGAGCTCTGCACATGCTTCTTTAAACCGTTTCAAAAGCTCTTCACCAATCTGGGGATGAGCGATGGCACGCTTGCGGAAGCGGACAGAAACCTTGAGCTTATCCCCACCCTGCAAAAATTTCTTTGCCTGGTTGACTTTGGTTTCAAAGTCATGGGTGTCAATGGCAGAAAACATCCGGATTTCCTTGATGGAAACAACCTTCTGATTCTTCCGTGCTTCTTTTTCACGCTTCTGCTGTTCAAAGCAGTACTTTCCATAATCCATGATCCGGCACACCGGCGGCTTTGCCTGCGGTGCAATCTTCACCAGATCCAGATCTTTTTCATAGGCGATTTTCTGTGCATCTCTCGCAGACATGGTACCGAGTTTCTCGCCATCCTGGCCAATTACCAGAATTTCTCTGTCCCGGATTTCTTCATTGATCTGCAGCTCCTGCTTGCTGATAAGCCAGCACCTCCAAACATGTTAATTCAAAAACAAAAAAAAGCGTCCACTCCGTGAACACTCCTGCAATATCCGCTGCAAACAGCCGCACTGCATCCGCAATGTGCCGCGACGAATTTATTGACCGTTTCGACAACAGGCCAAACGGTGAGAACGGGAATGCTCTTCTTTGTTTACTTTTGTTATTCTACCATATCTCTATGCAGATGTCAAGCGCTTATGCCACGGTTCATATTTTTTTTACATCTTAAAGCCATGACTCACCGGAACCACTTTTCCAGCCACTCCACGCATTTCAGCTTCACAGTATAGCGCTCCGGATGCTCCAGCAGCTCCTGCTCTCCGTCATCAAAGGACTGCTCCACCGTTTCCCCGTCTGCTTTCACCTCGGTGGCACTGGGCACGCACAGTGCCGGATACATCACACACCACCAGTTCTGTCCCTCTGCCGCCCCGATGGTAATCCGCAGCGCGTCATAGGTTCCGGCCGGCATGGTAAGATTGCCGTAAACCCGGTCTTCAAAGGGCATTTCCGTCAGCCGGGCAGACACCGGGTAGGCATAGCCCTCCTCTGTTACAACTGCTTCTGCCAGGTCTTCCAGTTCCTCTAGGTGCTCCGTGATAATCTGCTCTGCCTGCTCCAGCGTATCGCCAGGATTTTTCAGCAGTTTTCCCGTATATTCCAGCACCCGGTTCCGTACCTTCAGCTTCAGTGCCTGGTCATCAATGCTGTCAGAGTTTGCCAGAATATGCAGCCGCAACACGTTATCCTCCAGCTTTGCACGGCTGTCTGCGGCCTTTGCCAGAGAAGAACAGCAAATGCTGGCAGCCAGTCCCAGCAGCAGCGCCAATTCCAATTTTTTCATATTGCTCACCTCACCGGAAGTATGCACCGGAAAGGCGGCCGCTATTCACCGCGCTGCAAGCTTTTCCAAACAAGTTCTAAATCAACAGTTCCGCCAGGATGGAATTGGACACCAGAAAGCCCTTTGGGGTGAGTGCAATCCGCGCGCCGTCCTGCCTCAAAAATCCCATCCGGGAAAACTGCTGCACCTTATGTTCCTTCCCTGCCAGCCATGCTGCCGGAATCCCTTCCGTCAGCCGCATTCCCAGCATCAGCAGTTCCTCCGGCGTGCCGGGAGTTGCGTCCTCGATTTCCGTATGCTGCACCGGCTGTGTGAGAAACGCCTGGACAGATGCCGGCACAGCAAAACGCGTCCCGTTCCAGCAGGAATGGGCAGACGGACCAATTCCCAGATAAGGAACGCAATGCCAGTACTTGCAGTTGTGCCGGCTGTGGAATCCTTCCCGTGCAAAATTGGAAATCTCATATTGCAGAAAGCCGGCCTGTTCCAGTTCTGAAACCGCCTGCAAATAGAGATCCGCGGCGGCATCCCCGTCCGGGCAGCGCAGTTCCTCCTGCTGTGCAAAAAACGGGGTGCCCGGCTCAATTTTCAGCAGATAGGCCGAAACATGCTGAATCGGCAGCGCCGTGAGCCTTTCTATGGTATGAGAAAGCGCCCGGGGGGTCTGCTCCGGCAGCGCCAGCATCAGATCACAGGAAATGCTCTGAAAGCCGGCCGCTGCTGCATCTTCTACAGTCCGGATGGCCTCATCTGCTGTGTGCAGCCTGCCCAGATACCGAAGCTGTTCCGGTTCCAGAGACTGCACCCCGAACGAAATCCGGTTCACCCCGGCCGCGCGCAGCTGTGAAAGCTGCTGTCTGGTCACAGTGGCCGGATTCGCTTCCAGTGTCACTTCGGCATCCGCCGCCAGCGGAAAGCAGGCGGCTGCTGTTTCCAGAATGCTGCCGATCTGCTGAGGAGACAGCAGCGAGGGCGTACCGCCGCCGAAATAAACCGTGTCCATCGGCACAGCATCCGCATACTGTTTCAGATTCCGGCAAACCGCCTCTGTGTACGCTTCCAGCATTTCTGCCTGCGCCGGAACGGAATAGAAATCACAGTAGGGACATTTTCTCCGGCAAAACGGCACATGCAGATACAGGCCGGCCTTTCCGGTCTCACAAAACGTCATTGCGAATCGGTTTGGTCAGCGGGCCGATAAATGCATCATAGAGCCGCGTCACCACAAATGCTGCTGCAACCGCGCCTATCATATAGGCATAGCACCAATCGCTGTTGCATTTAAAATACAAATAAAGCACGGCAATCAGCGCCAGAATATACACCACCGCGCTGAAAATCATGGAGCCTTGTCCGTTCACACAGTGACGGCCGCAGGCCTTGCACACAGCGCCCCTGGTGTGCAGTCCGCCGGCAAAGGCCTTGGTAATGGGATTGAATGTCTTTTCGCCGCAATGCGGACAAGTATAAATAGAAGTATGCTGCATAAATTTTGAAACTCCTTTTTACAGAATAATCTCTGCCCGGCTGCCGCCGGTGCGATCTTTTTTGACCAGAATTTGTTTTTCCACCTGATCTTTCAGTTCTGCTACGTGTGAAATAATTCCCACCAGGCGATTCTGGCTGCTGATTCCGGAAAGCGCCCGAATCGCCTGCTCCAGGGCTTCTTCATCCAGCGCCCCGAAGCCCTCATCAATAAACATGGTATCCATCTGGATGCCGCCGGCCGCAGACTGAATCTCTTCCGACAATCCCAGCGCCAGAGAGAGGGAAGCCTGAAAGGATTCGCCGCCGGAAAGGGACTTTACGCTCCGTCTGGTACCGTTGTAGTGATCCAGCACATCCAGATCCAGGCCGCTGTGGGACTGCTTGTTTTCCGCCTCTTCCCGGCGCAAAAGCTCATACTGCCCTCGTGACATCATCATAAGCCGGGTGTTGGAACGCGCCAGAATCCGGTCAAACTGCGTCATCTGCACAAAGGTTTCCAGCATGATCTTTTCCTTGCCGCCAAGTGTGCCGTTTGCCGTATCGGACAGGCTTCCCATCCACATCAGGCGCTGTTCCAGTGCGTCAATCTGCTTTTGCAATGCTGTAAACTGCCGGAGCACTTCTTCGTTGGTGTGCTGCCGCAGGAACAGGGCGTTGCGCTGCTCTTCCAGCCGGGTGCGCGCCGCAGCGAGAGCCTGTGACTTCTGCTGGATTTCCTCCGGAACAATCGGCTCGGCTTCATCCAGCTGCCGGCGCAGGGCAGTCATTTTTCCTTCCAGTGTATGAATCTGTTCCGACAGCTTCTGCATCCCGGCTTCTGCCGCATCCTGCTCCTGACAAATCGTTTCATACTGCCGGCGCAGGCGGTCTGTCTGCGCCTTTGCCGTCCCATAATCGGGAAACGGCAGATTCTGCCGCAGCTGCACCAGCTGTTCCTGTTCCTGCTGCATCTGTGTCTGCATCCGGATGCAGGCCGGCTCGATTTCCCGGAGCGTCTCCTGCTGTTCTTTCAGCTGCGCTTCCAGCTTCGGAAGCCGGCGCCGGAGCTGTTCCTTTTGCTGCATGCGCCGCTCTTCTGCACAGATTTTTTCCTGCAAGGCCGTCTGTTCGTTCCGCAGTTCAGCCTGTTTTTCCGCCGCATGCTGTTCCGGTGCGCTGCCGTGGAACTCCTCCGGCAGTGCCTGTACCTGTGCCTGAACGCTTTGTAACAGCGCATCCTCTGTTCCCTTGCATCTGCCGGCCTCCGCACTGGCAGATGCCGCAGTTTCCTGTGCCTGCTCGCTTTCCCGGCGCAGTTTCGATAGTGCTTCCCGGCTGGGTGCCGTGTCGGGTATCTGTGCCGGATGAGGATGCTCTGCCGCGCCACATACCGGGCAGGGCTTTCCGGGGCGAAGCGATTTCGCCAGCAGGCCGGCCTGGGCATCCAGAAACACCTGATTCTGTGCCAGAAAGGTTTCCCGGACAGCCTGCGCCGCCAGGGACAGCTTCTGGTATTTCTGCTGCGCCTGCGCCCGCTCTGCTTCCGCCTGGTGCAGCTGTTGTATGGTATCTGTCAGCGCCGAGATCTTCCGGAGCTGTTCTTCCAGTTCTGCATACTGACGGTGATATTTCTCCAGCTGTTCCCCGGCATCCGAAAGCTGTTCCAGCTGTTCCCGGCCGGATGCTGCTGCTTCTTCTGTCTGCTGAATCTGTGCCGCCTGTGTGGTCTTTTTCTGCTGCATTTTGTCCAGCTGCGTCTGCAATTGCTGCATCGACTGCGCTTTTTCTGCCAGTGCCGCATACTGGGGCAGCTGCTGTTCCAGATGTGCCAGCTGTTCCGGCATCCCGGCAGCCCCGGCTGCGGCTGTCCGCGCTGCATCCAGGCGTTTTTTCTGCGCCGATTCCGTTTCTGTCAGACGGCGGCGTTCTGCACAGGCAGTGCGGAGCTCTGTCTGCACCTGCGCCAGCACCTTTGCCTGCGCCAGCTGTGCCGTCAGCTGCTTCTGCTGTTCCTCTGTGGTTTCCAGTGCGGCACGACAGTCGGAGAGCGCTGTCTCATCCGCAGAGAGTGCCGCTTCCAGCAGAGTCTGTATTTCTGACGGGAGAAGCTGCCCCTCCTGCGCCAGCTGCAGCTGTTCCCGGCGCGCCGGATCCTCCGGCAGTGCAATCCGCCGCAGCGTCCCCTGCATTTCCTGTACACATGCGGCACGCTTTTCCTTTTCCGTGCGATAGGCGGCCTGCAACCGGTTTTGCAGCTTCTGATACCGCTCTGTCCGGAAAATCCGGCGGAAAATCTGAATCCGCTCATCTGTAGAAGCAAGCAGCAGCTTCAAAAAGTCTCCCTGTGCAATCATAGCAATCTGGGTAAACTGGTTCCGGTCAATTCCCAACAGGGCATATACGGCACGGTCTACCTCCCGTTTTCCGGCAATTACCCGATCCGGACACGTAAGCGTTGCGCCGCCGGTCTGTTTGGTAACGCCGCTCCCCCGTTTGGCCGGGCGGAGATATTCCGGATTGCGCAGGATGATATAGCGCTTGTCCCGGTAGGCAAATTCCAGTTCCACATAGGTTTCTGTCTCCGGCTTTGCATATTTTGAACGCATCATGCTGCCGCTCCGGATATTGCCGCTTGGCTCCCCGAACAGGGCAAAGGCAATGGCGTCAAAAATCGTTGTCTTTCCGGCACCGGTGTCTCCGGTGATCAGATAGAGGCCATGTGTTCCCAGCCGGTCAAAATCCAGGACGGTCTTTCCGGCATATGGGCCAAAGGCAGACATTGTGAGTTGAATCGGTCTCATGCGTCATCCTCCTCCCAGACTTCCTGTATCATCTGCCGCAGAAATGCTTCCTGCTCCGGCAGCATCGGCTGGTGATTCTGCTGGGCATAGAGCGCGGCAAACAGGGTAAACGGGTCCTGTGCGGCAGCTTCTTCCATGCCGGTGATTTTCCCGGTGTCCCGGGTACGCTGGTTGTCATACCCGATTTCCAGGAGATTGGGATAAATGGTGCGCAGCTTTCCCACTGCATCCGGAATGTCATTTTCATCGGTCAGTGTAACGGCGATATAATCCTCCACTGCGGTTCCTGCGTAATAGGAACGCGCGGTCAGCTCCAGATACGTGCCCCGGATCCGGCGCAAATCCCGGAGGGGATGCAGGGGCAGTTCTGTTACCGTAAGCGATCCCTTCTCCCGCAATTCCACCAGCGACACGGTTTTCGCAAACGGCGCTTCTGAAAGGGAATATTTTAAGGGCGAGCCGCTATAGCGAATGTTTTCCCGCGTCACCTGCTGGGGGCGGTGAATATGCCCCAGCGCCGTATAATCAAAGGGGGCAAACAAGTCGGCGCAGATCTGGTCGGTGCCGCCGATAATCTGCTCTCCGCTGTCGTATAATGAAGCCCCTGCCACGAACTGATGCGTTACCATCAGATTCCGGGCCGCAGGATCCAGCGGCAGCGACTCCAGAATCGTCTGCACTGCATCCTGAAAGCCGCCGATTGCAACATCCGGGAAAAACGGCCGCACCTGCGCCGGGCGCACAAACGGCAGCAGCCAACAGAAAATTTCTCCATAGGCATCGCGCAGCACTACTGGCGCAATGGTGCCGGAAAAGACCGGCGCAATGTGCACATGGCTGGATTCCATCAGAGAAGCGCCAAAGGCAATGCGCTCCGGAGAATCATGGTTGCCGCTGATGAGCAGAACGTTCTGATGCAGCTGTACCAGACGGGACAAAAAATGGTCAAAGAGCTGTACCGCCTCCGCTGACGGAACCGCCTTATCATAAATATCCCCGGCCAGAATGACGGCATCGGTCTGTTCTCTTTCCACAATGTCGCACAGCTGCGACAGCATATACTGCTGATCTTCCAACAGAGAAAAGGCGTTCAGCCGTTTTCCCAAATGCAGATCGGACAAATGAAGAAATTTCATGAAACACCTCCGAAAGAAAAGGCTTGCACTGGACATCCGTGCACCGGCTGTGCTATAATGGTGACACGATTACAAAAAAGGAGCCGTTTTCCATGCAGATCATTGCACAGATTCAAAATCAGTTTTCCACCAAGTTCGGGATTCCCCGGCAGAGCGGTCTTGTCACCGCCCTCCAGTCCCGGATTCTCTTCACGCCCCCTTACCGGAACGCAGATGCCCTCCGGGGGCTGGAAGAATTTTCCCACATCTGGCTCATCTGGCAGTTTTCAGAGGCCATCCGCAAGAACTGGTCGCCCACAGTCCGGCCGCCCCGTCTGGGCGGAAATGTCCGCATGGGCGTTTTTGCCACCCGTTCTCCGTTTCGTCCCAATCCCATCGGGCTTTCTGTGGTAAAGCTGGAGAAAATTGTGTATCACGGCACAGATGCACCCTATCTGATTGTTTCCGGTGCAGACCTGATGGACGGCACCCCCATTTACGATATCAAGCCCTACCTGCCCCACATTGACAGTCACCCGGAGGCCGCCGGGGGATTTGCCGTGCCTGCGGCGGAACACCGGCTCACGGTACAATTTCCGGAGCAGTGGCTGCGGCTTGTCCCGGCGGACTTGCAGCAAGGGCTGATTCAGGTGCTGGAACAGGATCCCCGGCCGGCTTATCAGCACGACCCGGAACGGGTATACGGCTTTCCGTTTGCCGGCCTGGAAATCCGCTTTGTTGTTGCCGGAGATATTCTCACGGTATGCGGCGTCTTTCCGGCAGAGCCATAACTCTGCCGATTACTCCGCACCGGGCAGATATGCAAACCGATGGAAAACCGCTGCGTTTTTCATCGGTTTTCGCATTTTTCTGAAGCGCAATCTTAATATCATACATTATAACATGGAAGCAAATTTTTTTCAAGAAAAAATATCCGGCAGATTTTTTTCAAAAACCCCTTGACAAAGCTGCAAATATAGTGTACTATATAGCTAGTGAACTAGTTTACCAGAAAAGTCGGAAAGGAGCATGCAAATGAATTTTCAGGCAAATTATCCGATCTATCTGCAAATTGCAGAAGATATCAAGCGGCGCATTGTCATCGGGGAATTAAAGCCTGGCGACAAGCTGCCCTCCAATGCAGAGCTGGCCATTGCGTACCAGGTCAATCCCAATACGGTACAGCGGATTTACCGCCAGCTGGAAGCAGAGGGCATCTCGTATACCAGGCGCGGCATCGGCACATTCCTCACGGAAAATCCTGGCATGCCGGAGCAGCTGCGGCAGGAAATCGGGGAGAGGCTGAGTGCACAGTTTCTCACGCAAATGGCAACCTATCATTTTTCCAAAGAAGAAATCATACACTTGCTGGAAGCACAATCCCAGCAGAATCCGAAGAAAGAAGGCACAGTATGCTGAAATTTGAACATGTTACAAAAGTTTACGGCGGGAAAAAGGCGCTCCAGGATCTGAGCATTTCCTTTCAGCCCGGCCATGTTTACGCCTTGGTCGGCCCCAACGGCAGCGGTAAAAGCACGATGATGAAAGTGGCCGCAGGTCTGGTAAAGGTCAACAGCGGCAGCGTCACTTATCAGGATCTGCCCATCGGCGTAGAATCCAAGAAGCACATCGCCTATATGAGCACAGAGCCGTTTTACTATGACTATATGAAAATCCGGGATGTAGAGCAGTTTTATGCGGACTTTTTCGAGGATTTCGACAGAGCGCGTTTCGCCTCTCTGCTCCAGTTTATGGAACTGACACCGGATTTAAAGGTAAAGGCACTGTCCTCCGGTATGGCGGCAAAGCTGAAAATTGCAGCCACCCTTTCCCGGGATGCAGAGGTCTGCATGCTGGACGAACCGCTGAACGGCATTGACCTCATCGGCCGCGACCAGATCATTCAGAGCATTCTCCGGGCAGCCAATCCCAATGCAACTATTTTGATCTCCAGCCACCTATTTGACGAGCTGGAGCCAATTGTAGATCACATCGTCATGATGGCAAACGGGACGCTGGTGCTGGAAGGCGAACTGGAAGAAATCCGCACACAGTACGGAAAATCCATTTCTGACCTGTACCGGGAATACTTCGCCGGTGTTTCCCATCCGGCATTTCCGCAAAATCCGCCCCAATCCCCCCTGCAATAATCACTGCACTGTACAATAAAAAGGAGAATTTTATTATGGGTACCTTATTAAAATACGAATTCCGCCGTTCCCGTACCATTTTCTTGGGCATTATCGGCGTAACACTTCTGATTGAACTGTTGTATCTGATCGGCTGGTGCTTTGAAATCAACATACTCCTTGCCATCGGTCTGATCGGCGGTTTTCTCTGCATCGCCTTCGGCGCAATGGCCATCCTGCTCTATGGAGTTATCATGTTCAACGATGACATTTCTAAAAAGCCCGGCTATCTGCTCTTTTCCACACCCCGGAGCGCCGCCCAGATTGTGGGTTCCAAGCTGCTCATGACCCTGTTTGCGCTGCTGGGAATCACCATTCTGTTTTCTCTGCTCGTTTCCCTGGATGTCTTTCTGGCATTGCAGCGCAGAGGAACCTCTATTGTTGCAGTGCTGTCCATGTTTGATGCATCCATCACAGAAAACGGCCTGAAATCTGTGGTGTTTAACGCCTACAACTTCCTTGGAATGGCAATGTATCTCCTGAGCACCGTCATTTCCTTTGTGTTCAACGTTATCACCGCCTATGTTGTCATTGTTCTGCTGAAAACCATAATGGGCAATCAGAAGGGACGCACCATTCTGGGCGTAATTCTCTGGTTTGCAATTATCAACGCCTTCAGCATGTTGGGCGGACTGTTCACAACGCATCTGGCTTCTGGTCTGAATAACGAAGGAAAAATTATGTTCACACAGGAAAGCGGACTATCCAGCACAGTGTTCTTGGGAGATTTTCTCCACGTGTTGTTTCAGCCGGCCATTTATCTGCCGACCATGCTGCTCTGCATTGCAGGCTCTGTAGCTGGCTATCTGCTGACAGTATGGATGATGAACCGGAAGCTGAGCGTATAATTCTGCGCATTCCATAAACGAAAAAGAAATATACCCAAGCAAAACACCGCCTGTGAAACGTTTTCACAGGCGGTGTTTTAATCAAAAGTATTGTTTTATCGAACGCCGGCAGTCTGCGGCAATTCTTCCAGAAGAGGCGTGCCAATGGAGGAAGTGCCCTCCCGGAGCAGCAGAAGCAGCAGCTCTGCCATATGAGTTGTGGTCTCCGGACATCCGTTCTTGAGCCAGCGCCCCACCAGCCCCATGCAGCCGGCCAGCGCAAAGGAAATCGCATATTGCAAATCCTGCTCCCGCAGTTCCACCGGGGCAAAGGCGCGGAGAATTTTCAGTCCTTCATTCCGGAACATATCCTCAATCGTACGCAGAAAGGCAATATCGCCGTTTGGCCCCATCAGCGCAGAACAAAGGGGTGCGTTTTCCGCCAGAACCTGAAAGGTGCGTTCCAGGAAGCGGTAAAAATGGGTGGAGTCCGCTTTTCCGGTCCATTCTTTCTGCATAATATCCTGAATCTGCTGAAACAGACGCTCCTCTGTTTTTTCCAGCAAGTCATAAATATCGGTATAATGGAGATAAAAAGTAGAACGATTGATGTCCACCAGATCTGCCAGTTCCCGAACCGTAATTTCCTTAATGCTTTTTTCTTGGAGCAGTGTTGTCAGTCCGTTGACCAGCAATGCCTCTGTCCGGCGATACCGTCGCTCCTGTTTTTGATTGTCTGCCATATCAAATCCTCCTTACAAATAGACACTATGTTGATTAGTAGACATAGGCCAAAAAATTAATGGTTGCAAATACCCTTCCTAAATATTATAATAGAAACAGGACGAAAAGTCAACAGCTTTCTATTAAATAGATTGATGTTTTTTTCGCGACAATTTTAGAAAGGAGCAGATATCTCATGCAATGCAATGATCTCAAAAAAAAGCGCAGCTTTTTCTGGCGGCATTTTAATGGAATTGCAATGGCGGCAATCGTATTGATTCCTACCATTTACACCACGCTGTTTCTGGGTTCCATGTGGGATCCATACGGAAATGTAGACCAGCTTCCGGTGGCCGTTGTCAATGAGGACAAATCCGTAGACTATGACGGAAAAACGCTGGCTGTGGGAGATGAACTTGTAGAACGTCTCCAGGAAAACGACCAGCTGGACTTCCACTTTGTAGATGCCAAAAAGGCAGAGGCAGGGATTACCGATGGTACTTATTATATGGTAATTACCATCCCCTCTGATTTTTCTGAAAATGCATCTACCCTGATGGATGACTCTCCGAAGAAAATGGAATTGCAGTATCGTACCAATCCGGGTACCAACTACATCGCTTCCAAAATGAGTGAAAGTGCTCTGGCAAAGATTGAAAAGCAGGTTTCAGAAAGTGTGACAAAGGAATACACGGAGACCATTTTTGATCAGCTGGGGACAATCGGAGATGGCATGACCGATGCGGCAGACGGTGCTTCACAATTAAAGGACGGTGTTACCAAGCTGCAGGACGGCAACAAGACCATTTCTGACAATCTGAAAACACTGGCAGACAGCTCTCTCACCTTCGTAGATGGTGCAAAGACACTGGAAGACGGTGTCAAGGATTATACAGACGGCGTTTCTACTGTAAATGACGGCGCAAAAACCTTGTCAAACGGCATGGACCAGCTGGCAAGCGGTGCAGGTACCCTGGCAGACGGTGCAGTGGCACTGTCGGACGGTTCCGGTACCCTTTCCAGCGGTGTGAACAGCTATACAGACGGTGTTGCCGCTGCCTTCGGCGGTGCGCAAACCCTGACTGGCAACAGCAGCCAGCTGCAAAACGGTGCGGCTTCTCTGTCCAGCGGCGCAGCACAGCTCCAGGCCGGCAGCGACGCCATGACAGCCGGACTGCAAACCCTGTCCAGTACGCTGAGCACCAGCCTTTCTCCGGAAAGTGCGGCGCAGATGCAGCAGCTGAACACTGGCCTGACACAGTTACAGCAGGGCATTGACACCCTGAATGCCACACTGGAAAAAACAGAGCTGCCGGACACCAGCGCTCTGGCACAGACGCTGACTACCAGTCTTACTGCAATCGGCACCAGTGCCGCAGATGCCGGCAATCAGCTGTCAGCTATGCAGTCTTCCCTGACTGCAATGACACAGACTGAGGCCTTCCAGTCCCTGGATCCTGCGTTCCAGCAGCAGCTTCTGGATTGCTTCTCAGCACCGATGTCCGCACTGGCAACAGATATTTCGGATATCGGCACACAGGTAACCGGCCTTTCCACTGCGCTCAAGAGCATGGATCTGAGCAGTTCTGCGGATTCCATGCAGCAGCTGAAAACCAGTGTAAGCGCACTGGCATCTGGTGCAGATCAGGCAATCCCCGGCGCACAGCAGGCCATTACGTCTCTCTCTGACGGACTCCAGTCCGTACAGTCCGCAGTAGACAGCCAGCTGCTTCCGGGATCCCAGAGCATTTCCGCAGGACTGGATCAGCTGACGGACGGCAGCTACACACTGGAATCCGGCGTGTCTGCCTATACTGGCGGCGTTTCCAGCCTGACCGATGGCTTAAAGACACTGGATTCCAATACCGCATCCCTGGTGGGCGGTGCATCTTCACTCCATGACGGTGCACAGACGCTGGCAGACAGCGTACCCACACTGACAGATGCTGTATCGCAGCTTCAGAGCGGCGCGTCTCAGCTGGCAGACGGTACTGCACAGCTGACTGCAAACAACAGCTCGCTGCTGGATGGCACTGCACAGCTGACAGACGGTGCCGGACAGATTCAGGACGGCGCTGCAAAGCTGGCAGACGGTTCTGTCACCCTGGGCAACGGCCTGAATGATCTCTCTGACGGTGCAGAAACACTTGGCTCTTCTCTGGCAGACGGTGCAGACGAAGTCAACGGCATCCAGACCACAGATCAGACCTATGACATGTTCTCCAATCCGGTCACACCGACAGAATTCTTTGAGACAGAGGTTCCCACAAACGGAAACGCCATGGCAGCATACATGATGTCTGTGGGTCTTTGGGTTTCCGGCCTGGCATTCTGCGTTATGCTCTCTCCGTATCATCAGAAAATCAAGGGCAAAAATGCAGCAAAGGCATGGGGTCTCACCCTTGGAAAGCTGTGGGGGCTGGGCATTCTCCAGGCGCTGATTATGATTCTCTGCCTGTCCCTGTTCAACAACTTTGAACCGGAATACATGGGCAAGACCGTAATCATCGCATGCCTGGCTTCTGTTGCATTCCTCACACTGGAATACTGTGTAAACTTCTTCCTGGATATCATCGGTGACTTTATTCTCCTGGTATTCATGGTATTGCAGCTGAGCGGCTGCGCCGGAACTTATCCGCTGGAACTGTCTGATCGGTTCTATCAGATTCTGAATCCGTTTATGCCGTTCACCTACACTGTACACGGCTTCCGGAGCGGCATTGCATCCAACCAGGATATCACAACAGACTGCATCGTGCTGGCTGTTCTGGCACTGGTATTTGCAGGCCTGCTGATGATCGGATTCCGGGCACGCCTGAAGAAGCAGGAAGAGGAAACAGAACCGGCAGAAACCGCTTCTGCTTCCAAGCTGATTCCGGCACAGGCATCCTAAGGCACACGCTTTGACAATTTCATTTTCGGAAAATCTATTTCCTTACCGCTTTTGAGAAACCTGTAGATTTTCCGACTTTCCCATAAAAAATCACGCTGTCCCTGAAAAACGGGGCAGCGTGATTTTTTTATCTGCTTTTTTACAACTGCTTAGTCCCGGCAGATAAAGTCCGCCGTCAAATCCTTGATCACCTCACCGGCCAGAATCAATCCGGCAACAGAAGGCACAAAGGCATTGGAACCGGGGATATCCCGGCGCACGGTGCATTTCCGCACAGTGCCCGGCGGACAAACGCAGTGGTTCCGGCAGGAAATCGCCATATCCTCTATGGGACGAATGGGCTTTTCCTCAGAATACACCACCTTCACATCTCGGACATGCCGCTTGCGCAGCTCATACCGCATGACTCTTGCCAGGGGACAAACCTTTGTGTCATAGATATCCGCAACCCGAAACGCCGTGGGATCCAGCTTGTTTCCGGCACCCATTGCAGAGATCACCGGCACGCCGGCCGCTTTGGCGCGCAGAATAATTTTCAGCTTTCCGGTTACGGTATCAATGGCATCGATCACATAATCAAAATCATGGAAATCAAACTGATCTGCCGTATCCGGCATAAAGAAGCAGGAATGGGTGTGCACGGTGATTTCCGGGCAAATATCCTGAATCCGGGCTTTCGCCGCCGCCACCTTTTCTTTGCCCACGGTGCTGCGCGTGGCAAAAATCTGGCGGTTTAAGTTTGTCAGACAGATTTTGTCATCATCAATGAGATCCAGCGTTCCCACACCGCTGCGTGCTAATGCCTCTACGGCATAGCCGCCTACGCCGCCAATGCCAAACACTGCAACCCGACACTGCCGCAGATGTTCCATTGCGGCTTTTCCAAACAGCAATTCTGTTCTCGAAAATTGATTCAGCATGATTCCTCCCATTTTTTCAGTGTGTAACACTCGTACTGCACAAAAAATCCGGCAATGCATAACCAAAAGATGCGCTGTCGGATTTTTTCAGGGACAGCACCGGATTGATTTTGTCACGATGCTGCCGCAGGTGTTTTTATCAGAATGGATTTTCAATTACGATAACGGTGTGGAGAAAATAACCTTCCGGTATGTATCAAACCGCACCCATTTTGCAAAGAACGCCTTCTGATCTGTCTCCGGTGTCTCTGCATATTCCTTCAGGAATGCCTGTACTGCATCGTTATCCTCTGCCAGTACGGCAAAGCCTCTGCCGTTAATCACCGGAACGCCGTCATAGGTGTACTGGTCTGCCGGCAGAATTTCGGTGATCTTTCTGTCACGTACCCGAACTGCTACACTGTCACGCAGTACAATAATATCAAAGCTGTCCGGATAATGATAGCTCTCCCCTGCAACCGGAATTTCATCGCCTACCGTGTAGGTACGGTTTACCGGCTGGTATTTCAGGACATTGAGGCTGTCGGTATCATAGTAGAATTCCTCAAAGATATCGCCTCTTGCCTTCAGATCCTGATACTGGAAGGATGCCTTGTCTCCGCCGCCGACGCTCTCTTCGCTGACCTCTTCTACAACACCGCAGGCAGAAGTCATATCGGTAACACGGTCAATGAGAATCAGCTCGCCCAGCGTCTTATGCTTTGCAAAGCGGTCTGCTACAATACCCTCTGTCAGAAGGATTTCGCACACGGCGATTTCATTCTTGTGCAGGGTATCTGTTTCCTGATGTGCCCCGGTGTTGACATCAATTGCATAGTCAATGTGTGTAACAATACCCGGAATGGTCTTGGTGCCCAGCTTTACCAGATAGTCCTTGCCTACCTGGAGGGTGTCATCGTCCATCCACAGCAGTGAAACCGTCAGCTTCTTATAAACGGAAACACCGGCATCCTTGACAAAGACACAGCCGCGGGAAACGTCTACTTCCCGGTCCAGAGAAATGGTAACCGGCTGGCCCTGTACTGCGGTCTGCACTTCCTGATCTGTCATGAGGATACCCTTTACCGTTGCCTGCTCACTGCTGGGCAGGGTGGTGATGGTATCGCCGACAGATACGCTTCCGGCTTCAATCTGTCCCTGGAAGCCGCGGAAGGTGTGATCCGGACGGCATACACGCTGTACCGGCATATAGAATCCCTGCTCCGCGTCACTGTCATGGACATCTACCGTTTCCAGATAGCTCAGCAGCGGCTTTCCGGTATACCAGGAGATATGATCTGACTTTACTGTTACATTATCGCCCTCTGTTGCAGACAGCGGAATGATCTCGACATTTTCCAGCGTCAGTTCCTTTTCCAGTTCTTTAATCTGTGCAGTGATTTCCTGGAACCGGGATTCGCTGTAATCCACCAGATCCATCTTGTTTACGGCAAAGACAAAGTACCGGATTCCCATGAGCTTGCAGATTCTGGCGTGACGCCGTGTCTGTACCAGAACGCCCTGAGAAGCATCCACCAGAATAACAGCCAGGTCAGCAAAGGAAGCGCCGACTGCCATGTTCCGGGTATATTCTTCGTGACCCGGTGTGTCCGCAACGATAAAGCTCCGGTTGTCTGTGGTGAAATAACGATATGCCACGTCAATGGTAATGCCCTGTTCCCGCTCTGCCATCAGGCCGTCCAGCAGCAGGGAATAGTCGATCTTTCCGCTGCGGCTGCCCACCTTGCTGTCCAGTTCCAGCGCCTTTTCCTGATCCGCGTAGAGCAGCTTTGCATCATAGAGAATATGCCCGATCAGTGTTGACTTTCCATCGTCCACACTGCCGCAGGTAATAAATTTCAATAAACCTTTCATTAGAAATATCCCTCCCGCTTTCTGCGTTCCATGCTGCCTGCTGCCTCATTGTCAATCACTCTGGAAGTCCGCTCTGAGGAGACAGAACTCAAAGTTTCATCAATAATGGCATCCAGGGTATCTGCTGTGGATTCAATGCCGCCGGTCAGCGGATAGCATCCCAGTGTCCGGAAGCGCACCGATTTCATCTGCGGTACCTCTCCCTCCTTCAGCGGAAAACGGTCATCGTCTACCATGATCAGATTGCCGTCCCGTTCTACTACCGGCCGCTCTGCTGCAAAATACAGGGGCACAATTTCAATGTTCTCCCGCTTGATGTACTGCCAGATGTCCTTTTCTGTCCAGTTGGAGATGGGGAATACACGAATGCTTTCGCCCTTTTTGATTTTGGTGTTGTACAGCTTCCACATTTCCGGACGCTGGTTCTTCGGATCCCAGGCCTGGGCTGCATTCCGGAAGGAGAAGATCCGCTCCTTGGCGCGGGACTTTTCCTCATCCCGTCTGCCGCCGCCGAATGCCGCGGTAAAGCCGTATTTATTCAGCGCCTGTTTCAGCGCCTGTGTCTTCATAATATCGGTATAAGCGGCACCGTGATCAAAGGGATTGATGCCCTGCTTTACCCCGTCCTGATTGATGTATTCCAGCATTTCAATGCCCAGCTTCTTGGCGATATAATCCCGGAACTGAATCATTTCCTTAAACTTCCATGTGGTGTTGACATGGAGAAACGGAAACGGCGGTTTTTCCGGATAAAACGCTTTCATAGCCAGGTGCAGCATGACAGAGCTGTCCTTGCCGATGGAATAGAGCATAACGGGCTTTTCGCACTCTGCGGCAACCTCCCGGATAATGTAGATCGCCTCTGCCTCCAGTGCATCGAGATGTGATAATTCGCTCATAATTCTCCCCTCCTAGTATTGGTTGGATTCTTTTTGATTGATGCGGATTTCTGTGGTGCTGCCGTCCGGCCGTTCTGCGATCCAGCGGAGAATGTCTCCCTCTTTCTCAGTATGTACCAGACTTCCCATGCCACCCATATCTGCTCCCAGATAAAAGCGAATGGCATGCACCGGGCACTCCTTAATGCAGGAAGTACAGCCCCAGCAATCCTTCGGATATTTGATGTAAGCTCTTCTGGTTCCGTCCAGTTTGATCAGGGAGCCGGGGCAGACATCATGACATTTCCCGCATCCGATGCAGGTTTTCTTGTCAATGGCTATGCTCATAGGTCTGCCCTCCTGTCACCAGATCCCGCAGGATCACCTGAATTTTCCCATTTTTCAGCCGGGAATTGACGTAGCACTTCCAGTTCGCATCATCCTTTTGCGGATAATCCAGATTTTCCGCAAAGCTGTGCCATCTGGTTTCCTTTCGTGCACCCAGATGGGCAATCACGCTGCGGCATACCACCAGGCGTTCCCGCAGCTCATATATGTACATCAGTTCCTGAAAATCTGCGGCATGCAGGGTATCTGACAGCTGCATCAGCTGTACAATTTTTTCATCTGCAATGGCCAGCTGCTTTTCATTGAACCGATAATTGGTTTTGATTCCGCCGGCATAGGCATCCATGACAGTCTGCATGGCTTCTTCCAGCTGTTCTGTGGTAAACTGCGCCGGCTTTTCCTGCAAAAACTTTTCCGCTTCTGCAATATGCGCCTGCACCGTTTCTTCTGCCACAGCCGCTGGTGCCGATGCGGTTTTCAGGAAATCCACCATGGCTTCTCCGGCAATTTCGCCTTCTGCCAGTGCCCCGGTCACGTACTTCTGCGGACATCCGCCGGCTACATCGCCGGCTGCGTACAGTCCCGGAATGGTAGTGGCACGGCGGGTATCTACCCAGTAGCCGCTGGCTGTATGGCCGCCTACGATATACGGTTCTGTTCCTTCGATTTCCACATTCTGCTGTGAGGGCATCTTGCCGCTTTCAATCCATTTCAGCGTCTGAGAAGGTGCCATGTTCAGATAGGCCTTCATCAGTGCGTCATCCTGTTCCGGCGTAATGCCCTCTGTCTGCAAATAGCAGGGGCCGCGGCCTTCCAGGTTTTCGTTGACAGTGCCGTAGACCCGTTCCGAAGTGGTCAGGCCGTATTTCTGCTCATAGACCTCACCATGGGAATTGATCTGCTTGGCGCCGACCCCCTGTGCCAGGGTTCCGGTGGGCGCGATGGTGTCCTTGCAGCGCAAAGCGATGAAACGCATTTCAAAGGTGGTCATCTCTGCGCCGGCGCGAATACCCATGGCATAACCGGCACCGGTATTAAACGGCGGATACCACATCTTGTGTCTGGAAAAGCCGGGGTTGTTGGGCTTGTACAGGCCGGCAGCACCGCCGGTGGCAACCAGAACTGCCTTTGCCTCAATGGCATAGAAGGTTTCATCTTCAATTCCGATGCCGAATGCGCCCTGGATTCTGCCGTTTTCCACGGCAAAATCTGTGATGTTTACCCGATTATAAACCGTCACCTGCGGCAGCTTTTCCACTGCCTCGGCCAGAATCGGCTTGATGTTTTCGCCGTTGATCTTCAGGTTTCGGTTGCCGCGTGTGACATACTTGCCGTCCTTATCCTTCAGAATAACCAGTCCCAGCTGTTCCAGCCGCGCAGTGACAGCGTTGAGCCGCTCAGACATGGTGAGGAGCAGATCTTCCCGGACAATGCCGTCTGCGTCCCTTTTGGCATAGTCTACATAATCCTGGGGAACCCGTCCCTCTGTAATATAGGCGTTCAGTGCATTGACACCGGCCGCCAGACAGCCGCTTCGCTTAATATGCGCCTTTTCGCAAATCAAAATCTGTGCATCTGATTTTGCCGCAATTGTCAGCGCCGCATAGCAGCCGGCCGTTCCGCCGCCGATAATCAGAATATCTGTTTTCAGTCGTTTCTGTTTCATTTCATCACCATTCCCAGGAGATATTTTTCCGCAGATGCTACACAGTTTGCACCGTCAGCCACTGCTGTCACAACCTGACGCAGCGGCTTTGTCCGCACATCCCCTGCTGCAAAGAGACCGGGACAGGACGTAAGCCCGTCTTCTCCGGCAATCACATAACCGGAAGCATCCAGATCCGCCAGCCCCTTTAACAGGTCTGTGTTGGGAATGCTGCCGATTGCGGCAAAGATGCCGTCCAGCACCAGCGTTTCTTCTTTTTCATTCCGCAGCAGTTTCAGCGCTTCTACCCGTTTTTCTCCCACAACCTCTGTGGGAACGGCACACAGTACCGGCGTAATATTCTCCGCCTGTGCGGCTGCGGCTTGCAGCGAAGCATTCGCCCGGAAAGTATCCCGGCGGTGTACCAGATAAACCTGCTTTGCAATATGAGAAAGATAGAGGGCATCCTCCAGCGCCGTATCGCCGCCGCCGATAACTGCAACGGTTTTTCCAGCATAAAAGGCACCGTCACAGGTAGCGCAGTAGGACACGCCCGGAAGCTGGCTCCCCGGTACGGAGAGACGCCGATAGGAAGTGCCGGCTGCATAGATCACGCTCTTTCCGGAAAGTGCTGTGCCGTCTGTCATCGCAAGGTGAAAGCCCGCTGCATCCGCAGCAATGGCCTCCACTTCATTTTCACAGAAGCCGGCACCCATGCCCTGTGCGTGTTCCCGGAACGCCTCCCCCAGCTCATAGCCGCCGATATGCGGCAGGCCGGGATAATTGTCCACCTGCTCTGTAACCGAAATCTGTCCTGCGCCCATGGTATCTTTTTCTACCACAACTGCACGCAGTCCTGCACGGCTGGCATAAATCGCTGCTGTGAGTCCGGCAGGGCCGCTGCCGATGATGATGATGTCATACATAGCTTACTCCTTGATCTGCAAGTCTTCTTTTTCTGCATCTGTTCCTTCAATATGGAAGGAATTGAGCACCGGATGTTCCCGATCCATCAGAGAGAGAATCATGTAGCTTGCCTTGCTGTCATAGGCCAGGCGCTTGTCCTCTTCGGACGGACGGGAGGGAGACTCCGGATGAGAATGCCAGTTTCCCAAAGGCACCAGTCCGTTGGCACGCATATCCTTTACGGCCGCCAGCTGTTCCTTCGGATCCAGGCTGAAATGTTCATTGGAATGATCAATATTCGTCAGCAGGTACACCTTTTTGATGATCTTGTCTGTTCCCTGCACTTCACCGGCAATCAGGCCGCAGGCCTCATCCGGCAGTTCCTTTTCGGCATGTGCCAGCATTTTTTCAAAATCTGCTTTTGTTAATTGAATCATAGTCCTACTCCATCGCATTCTGCCTGCTCATAGTCAATGAGTTCTGTGATTGTGGGATGTGTGCCGCATACGGCGCAGCCGGAGGTCTCTGACGGCAGTTTTACCTTGCGGAATTCCATTTTCAGTGCATCATAGGTCAGCAGATAGCCTGTCAGCAGCTGGCCGATGCCCAGAATGTACTTTACGGCTTCCATTGCCTGAAGGCTGCCGATTACGCCGCCCATTGCGCCGATTACGCCGGCCTGCTTGCAGGTAGGAACCGCATCCTTCGGGGGCGGATTCTTGAATACACAGCGATAGCAGGGGCCTTCTCCCGGCACATAGGTCATCAGCTGACCCTGGAACCGAATGATTCCGGCGTGAGAAAACGGCTTTTTCGCCATAACGCAGGCATCGTTGATCAGGAACTTTGCCGGGAAATTGTCTGTGCCGTCAATGATGAAATCATAGTCCTTGATGAGATCCATGATATTTTCACTGGTGACGAAAGTCCGGTACGTATTCACCTTGACATCCGGATTAATGGCTTCCATGGTTTCCTTTGCCGACTGTACCTTTGCCTTGCCTACATCTGCGGTAGCGTGGATGATCTGCCGCTGGAGGTTGGACAGGTCTACTTCGTCTGCATCTGCAATACCGATGGTGCCAACACCGGCAGCTGCCAGATACATTGCAGCCGGTGCGCCCAGTCCGCCGGCACCGATAATCAGGACCTTGGCATTCAGGAGCTTTTTCTGTCCCTTTACGCCGACTTCTTTCAGGATAATGTGGCGGGAATACCGCTCAATCTGTTCGTTTGTAAATGCCATTACTGACCGCCTCCCATGAAATAGAGAAATTCTACGCTGTCACCGTCCTTGAGAACGGTCTTTTCGAACGTGCCGTTTTCTACGAAATCATCGTTGATGGTAACGGTAACATACTGCGGTGTCTCCACCTTTTCGTCTACGATAAGCTGTGCTACGGTCAGACCGTCTGCAACTTCCTTTTGTACGCCTGCAACTGTGATTTTCATATTCTTTTACTCCTTTATATGTTATTTCAGGGAATCAATGATTTCCATCAGTTCTGCCTTCTTGACCAGACCTTTGTGTCTGTCCTTTTCCGCCCCGTTCTGAAAGAAAATCAGGGTGGGGACCGCCTGCACCTCATACTGTTCCGCCAGCGGCAGATCAAAATTGATGTTGATCTTTACTACCTTGAGTGCATCGCCGTATGCTTCTTCCAGTTCTGCAAGAACCGGAGAAAGCCGCTTGCAGGGGACACAGCTGTCGGAATAAAAATCTGCCAGTACCAGTCCCTTGGCCTCCAGCACTTCCTTGGAAAAGGTCTCCTGTGTTACCCGTGCAGCCATTTAATCACCCACTTTCTTGACAATCAGGTTATAGGTGCCGTCCTCATTGGAAACCAGCTTTAAGATCTTGTGTCCTTCTTCCTTGATGCTGCGCGGCACGTTCTGTACCGGCTCGCCGTCATTCATGCGAATGGAAAGGATCTGTCCGTCGTCCAGCTCTTCCAGTGCTACCTTTGCCTTTACGAATGTAACCGGGCAAACCACATCTGTGATATCTACCGTATCGTCAATCTGAAATTCAGCCATTGTATGCCTCCCATATTTTTTCCTCAAATTTTTCCCGTCCGACACGTTCCAACGTAAACTGGAACCGTTCGCCGGCATTTGCATGCTCTGCGAAGAACTGTACTGTTGCATCGCAGACCTTCAGGAGCTTTTCCTTATCCGCAATAAACGGAATGACCGGCTCCCCTTTATGAATACTGTTTCCGAACAGACCGCCGAAGGAAACGATATATCCATGTACGGTGTCCCATGCTTCTGTGGGACATGCCTTTACACAGCGTCCGCAGAAATTGCATTTGGATTCCTCTACGGTGATTTTTCCGTCTGCATGTGTAATGGCGCCGCTGCGGCAGGCCTTGACGCAGACGCCACACTGGATGCAGTCCTCTTCCCGCCATTTTACCTGAATGCCGCCCTTGATTCCCAGGTCGTTTTCCTCAGATTTCAGGCAATTGTTCTGACATCCGGTAATGCCGAATTTGAATTTGTGGGGCAGCTCCTTGGCAGAATACCGCTCGTCCAGTTTCTTTGCCAGAGCATAGGTATCAATACAGCCGCTGGGGCAGATTGCCTCGCCCTGACAGGCGGTAATGGTGCGGACTCTCGGGCCGCATACGCCCGGTTCTACGCCGCCCTTTGCCAGTGCCGCCTTGACTGCATCAATCTGATCCAGCTTTACAAACGGGATTTCCACGCTTTGCCGGGAAGTCAGGTGCACATGGCCGTCCCCGAACTTTTCCGCAACCTCTGCAATTGCTGCCAGCTGCACTGCGGTAAGGTTTCCGCCTACTACACGCAGCCGGAGCGAAAAGTTGTTTTTCTGCTTCTGACGCATGAAGCCGCCTTTTTTCAGCGTTGCATAATCTACTGCCATGGGATTTTTCCTCCTCGTGTTTCAGTCATGTTTCTGGATACAGGCTGCTGCCTGTGTAAAGTCTTCAATCAAATCTGCAATGTCTTCGATACCCACGCTCACCCGGATGGTGTCCTCGAATACGCCGGCGTTTTCCATTTGCTTGGGTGTGTTGTGAATATAAATTGTGCTGGCCGGATGAATGACCAGGGTGCGAAGATCGCCGATGTTGGTGGCATTCACTGCGTATTTCAGGTGATTGATCAATGTAAAGGCATTTTCCTTACTGCCGGCACGCAGCGTCAGGATTGCGCCGCCCTTGCCGCCGAACTGCTCCTGTACCAGATCATAATACGGGCTGGAGGGCAGTCCCGGATAGTTGACGGAGATGCCTTCTACCTGCTCCATTGCCTCTGCCAGTGCCTTGGCGTTCTCGCAGAGACGCTCCATCCGCAGACCCAGTGTTTCCAGGCCTACACAACCCAGGAACGCATGTACCGGTGCCATACAGCCGCCTACATTCCGCCAGATGCCGCCCCGGAGTTTTGCAAGATAGGCAAACTTTCCATACTTTTCATAGGCATCAAAGCCACGGTACCGCTTGGGATCCCAGTGGAAACTGCCGCAATCTACAATCACACCACTGATAGCGCTTCCGCTGCCGTTTATGTACTTGGAAGAGGAGTGCACTACAATATCGGCACCGTATGCAAACGGCTGAATCAGATACGGCGTTGCCGTTGTGCTGTCCAGAATCAACGGGATATTGTGCGCATGCACCAGTGCAGAAACCTTTTTCAGATCTACTACGTCCAGCTTCGGATTTCCGATCAGCTCTGTGAACACGGCCTTTGTCTTGGGGGTGATCAGCGGCTCAATCTCTTCTACCGTCACGCTTTCCGCAAAGCGTGTGGTAATGCCGAACGCCTCCAAATCCCGGAACAGGTCAATGGTGCCGCCGAACAAACCGGAACCGGCAATGATCTCATCTCCGGCTTCCAGAACATTCAGGAGTGCCATGGTGACTGCTGCCATGCCGGAAGAGCATGCAACCGCGCCGATGCCGCCTTCCATTGCTGCCACTCGCCGTTCAAACGAGTCTACTGTGGGATTACTGATACGGGAATACGCAAAGCCGGGTGCCTTGTTTTGAAAGACCTTTTCCAGTTTTTCTGCGGATTCCTGCGCAAAGGCATTTACCTGATACACCGGTACCACTGTGGCACCGTGATAACTGCTTCCGTCATAGCTCTGATGCAGCAGTGCAGTATTAAATTCCATGGGATCGTTCCTCCTGTCTGCTCTCGCAGCATTTTTTAAATGTAGTACATCGGGCCTTCTGCGTCCGAAAGTGCTTCTTTATATTGATCAATCAAATCGGAAAGCCGGATGTTTTCCGAATACTTTCTCAGATATGCGGTCATTGCGTCCCAGAGACTCCGGTTCAGCACCGTTTCAATGGGAGAGGCTTCCTCTGCATTATAGAAGTTGACATCGCCCAGAATCGTCATATCCAGTGCATCCAGTACCTCACGCATGGTGATCTGATCGGTGGGGCGCGCCGTTACGTAGCCGCCCCGGATGCCTTTCAGGCTGCGCACCAGGTTGGACTGCCGCAGGGTAATGAGAATCTGTTCCAGATATTTCACAGAAATATTCTGACGGCCGGCGATACTGCTTACGGTAACCGGTTCTCCGTTTTCTGCATTCAGTCCAATGTCGATCATTGCAATAATGCCGCATTCCACTTTGGTTGAAATCTTAATAGTATCGCCCCCTTCTTATTGCTTTTGCATCTATGCTTCCTGCTTATTCGGAGAAGAGCGAAGTGGAATAATAACGGTCTCCGCTATCCGGCAGCAGTGCAACGATTACCTTTCCTGCATTTTCCGGGCGCTTTGCCAGTTCCACCGCCGCCTGAATGGCAGCACCGGAGGAAATTCCTACCAGGATGCCCTCGGTTTTGGCAAATTCCTTTGCAGCGGCAAAGGCATCATTATTTTTAATCCGGATGATTTCATCATAAATTTCCGTGTTCAGCGTTTTCGGCACAAAGCCTGCGCCGATGCCCTGAATCTTGTGCGGGCCGGGCTTTTCGCCGGACAGAACTGCGGAAGTATCCGGTTCTACTGCAACAATCTTAACAGCCGGATTCTGAGATTTCAGATATTCTCCGGTGCCGCTGACAGTGCCGCCGGTTCCTACGCCTGCGACAAAGAAGTCTACCTTGCCGTCTGTATCCTTCCAGATCTCCGGGCCGGTTGTCTTCCGGTGTGCCAGGGGGTTTGCCGGATTTTCAAACTGGCCGGGGATAAAGCTGCCGGGAATTTCGGCTGCCAGTTCCTGTGCCTTGGCGATAGCGCCCTTCATGCCCTTTACGCCGTCTGTCAGAACAATCTCTGCGCCGTATGCCTTTAAAATATTGCGGCGTTCAATGCTCATGGTTTCCGGCATGGTCAGAATCACACGATAGCCCTTTGCCGCTGCAATGGCAGCCAGGCCAATACCAGTATTCCCGGATGTCGGCTCAATAATCACAGAATCTTTTTTCAGCAGGCCTTTTTCTTCGGCATCTTCCAGCATTGCCTTGGCAATTCTGTCCTTGACGCTTCCAGCCGGATTCAGATATTCCAGCTTTACCAGAACGGTTGCTTTCAGATCGTGATGCTGTTCCAGATTCACAACTTCTACCAGCGGTGTGTTGCCGATCAGTTCAATTGCACCCTTATAAATATTTGCCATGTTCATTTCCTCCCACAATATTTTCAATTAGATGACGATGGAATCTTCCTGGAGTGACTGGTTGGCCAGGAGATATGCCCGGTCACCGGCTGTCACAAAAATCCGATACAGGAACACGTCCACGGTTTCCCCCACTGCAATGCTGTTTTCGTCCAGCTCTCGTCTGGCAATCAGAAGCGTGTCGTTTACCAGAATGCTCAGTTCCAGGCGATCGCCCCGGAAGGAAACACTCTTTACCACACCCTCTGATGCAGAACTCTTGTACTTTTGCACTTCATTTTTCTTCGTAACCTTTACAAATTCCGGACGGACAATTGCCTTTTCCGCACCGGGAACCTGTTCAAAGGTATGAAATGCCTGATAGTTTTCAATCACAGAAGTCTGACCGAAGAAGGACGCGGTGAATGCGGTTTTCGGGTTTTGATAAACTGCCAGCGGCGTTCCCTTCTGTTCAATCCGACCCTGATTGGTAATGATGATTTCATCTGCTACTTCAATGGCTTCGTCCTGGTCGTGGGTGACGAAAATGCTTGTCACACCCAGCTGCTCAATCATGTTTTTCAGCCAGCTGCGCAGTTCCTGCCGCACCTTTGTATCAATGGCAGCGAAGGGTTCATCCAGCAGAAGCAGCTGAGGATTCGGTGCCAGCGCCCGTGCAAATGCCACACGCTGCCGCTGTCCGCCGGAAAGCTGGCTGGGGTAGCGTTTTTCCAGTCCCTTCAGCCCGATGAGTTCAATCAGTTCCCGGACACGCCGGTCAATGTATTTTTTGTCTGCCTTCTGCACCCGCAGGCCGAATGCCACATTTTCATAAACCGTCATGTACCGAAACAGCGCATAGCTCTGAAATACAAATCCGATTCCACGCTGGCTGGCCGGAATATCGTTGACCACTTTTCCGTCAATGATAATCTCTCCGCTGTCCGGATGCTCCAGACCGGCAATCATGCGCAGGATGGTAGTTTTGCCGCTTCCGCTGGGGCCTAAAAGACCAATCAGTTTTCCCTTTTCAATGCCGAAGCTTACGTGATCCGAGGCCTTATAGCTGCCGTAATGCTTGTTAATATCTTTCAGTTCAACATACATCGCTCAGATCTCCTTCTTTCCTCTGTATTCAATGACACTCCGGATCACCAGGATGACAATTGCCATCAGAACCAGAATGGAAGAAACGGCAAACGCCGGAACATACTGAAATTCGTTAAACAGGATTTCCACGTGCAGGGGCAGCGTATTGGTTCTGCCGCGCAGGTGGCCGGACAAAACGGAAACCGCGCCGAACTCACCCATGGCTCTTGCCGCACAGAGCACAACACCGTAAAGGAATGCCCAGCGAATATGCGGAAATGTTACACGCCGGAAGATGGTCAGTCCCTTTGCCCCCATCAGGGCAGCGGCCTCTTCTTCATCTGTTCCCTGTGCTTCCAGCACCGGAATCAGCTCTCTGGAAATAAAGGGGAATGTTACAAATATGGTGGCCAGGATAATTCCCGGAACTGCGAAAACGACCTTAAAGTGCATCGACTGGAGCAGCGGATACAGGATGCTCTGCCGGCCGAATGTCAGAATGTAGATCAGTCCGGCGATAACGGGAGAAACCGTTACCGGCACATCAATCAGTGTGGTCAGCAGCTTTTTGCCCCGGAAGCGGAATTTTGTCACCGCCCAGGCCGCAAACAGGCCGAAAATCGTATTCACCGCCACAGCACACACAGTCGCTTCCAGCGTCAGGAGCACGGCGCGCACCGTATATTTATCGGTCACTGCTGTAAGGTAGGTTTCCCATCCCTTTCGCAGCGCCTCGGCCGCAACCGTAATCAGCGGCAGCAGCAGCATCACGCCCAGGAACAGAACACTTACACCAATTAAAATCCATTTTACAGCTTTTGAACCGGCTGTTTCTGCATGCATGGGTCAGATGCCTCCTTTCACAATTTTTGCACTGTGCGCCTGTACCAGATTGGTCAGGAACAAAATGAAGAACGCTACAATCAGCATAACAAGTGCAATTGCGGTTGCACTGGGATAATCGAATTCCTGTAACTCTGACATAATAATCAAAGGGGTGATTTCCGTTTGAAACGGCTGGTTGCCGGCGATGAAAACAACGCTTCCATATTCGCCGATACACCGGCCGAAGGCCAGTCCGAAGCCTGTGAGCATTGCCGGCCGAATCTCCGGAAAGATCACCTTCCAGAAAATTTTTGTCCGGCTGGCACCCAGCACACCGGCTGCTTCTTCATAGGAAGGATCCAGCTTTTCCAGCACCGGCTGCACCGAGCGAACTACAAACGGGATTCCCACAAAGATCATTGCCACGGTAATGCCCACCTTTGTATACGCAATCTGAATGCCGAACCGAGCAAAGAACTTTCCGATCATGCCGGTGTCGGCAGTCAGGGAGGTAAGCGCAATACCGGCAACCGCTGTAGGCAGTGCAAAGGGCAATTCAATCATGCCATCCAGCACACGCTTCAACGGAAATTGATACCGCACCAGCACCCATGCCAGAATCACGCCCATCACGGCGTTGACTGCCGAAGCAATCAGCGCGGTGAAAAAGCTGACGCGAAAGCTGGCCAGGACACGGGGTCTTGTAATCGTCTCCCAGATTTCTGCCGGGCTGAGCTTTGCTGTGTATACCACCAGGGAAGCCAGCGGAATCAGCACCACCAGGCTCAGTATTGAAAGGGTCACACCCAGGGAAATTCCAAATCCGGGGATCACCCCTTTTCCTCTCTTTTTCATTTCTGCACCTTATTTCTCATAAATCTGATCAAATATGCCGCCGTCTGCAAAATGTTTTTCCTGTACGGCATCCCATCCGCCGAAATCCCGGATGGTTACCAGATCTACATCCAGTGAAAAAACATCGGCGTATTCTTTTAGGATTTCCGAATCAGACGGCCGGAAATAATTTTCCGCTGCAATCCGCTGTGCTTCCGGAGAATATAAATATTGCAGGTACTCTGTGGCAACTGCTCTTGTGCCCCGATCGTCTACCACCGAATCTACCACAGCCACAGACGGCTGCGCCAGAATACTAATGCTGGGAGTCACAATCTCATAGGCATCCGGGTCATCCCGCATGGAGAGATACGCTTCATTCTCCCAGGCAACCAGCACATCACCCTGTCCGTTTTCCACAAATGTGGTCGTGGCACCTCTGGCACCGGAATCCAGCACCAGTACATTATTATACAGCTTCTTCAGGAAGGCTTCGGTCTGTGTTTCATCGCCGCCGTCCTGCGCATCCGCATACGCCCAGGCAGCCAGGTAGTTCCATCTGGCACCGCCGGAGGTCTTGGGGTTCGGCGTAATGACACCCACGCCGTCCCGGGTCAGATCATCCCAGTCCTGAATGTGCTTGGGATTCCCCTTTCGCACCAGGAACACGATCGTGGAAGTGTAGGGAGCGCTGTCATCTTCAAATTCATTCACCCAGCCGTCTTCAATCAGGCCTGCATCTGCAATGGCATCAATGTCATATTCCAGCGCCAGCGTTACCACATCTGCTTCCAGGCCGTTGGCAACCTCCAGCGCCTGTTTTCCGGAGCCGCCGTGGGACTGGATAACTTCTACTTCCTGCCCGGTCTGCTCCTTCCAATGTTCCGCAAAGATCGTATTGTATGCGGTGTAAAGTTCCCGCGTGGGATCATAGGAAACATTGACAATGGAAACGCTGTTTTTTCCGGAACCACATCCTGTCAGCGCCGGCACGCTCAGTGCCGCAGCCAGCAGCAATGCGGTGATTTTCCGCCATTTTCCGATGTCTGCAAAGCCGTGCAGGCAACCGGTATTCTTCCGTTTCTGTTGTTTTTTCTCCGGCAGCTGCCGCATCTTGCAAACCTCCTTTGTTTCAATTCATATTACTTCGATATGCTTTCTGTGGTTTATATTATACTACTCCCATAGGAATTTGTCAATACCAAAAATAGATTTCGGCGGTTTCACCAAAATTCCTACTAATTCAGTATGCATAATGTATATTTCTCAAAAAATCGAAACGATATCCCCTTTGTTTTTTTATTGTTAGGTTAGCATGTCCTAACCTTATTATAATTCTGGAGGTTATTTTTTCTCCTCATAGCTTTAAGCCTTTTGAACCCCCCAGTTTAACCGGGGGTTCATTGTACAAAAAAAGCGCCCCTTGTCAAACAAGGGACGCAGATCTGGTTGGAGTAGCTGGATTCGAACCAGCGGAATGACGGAGTCAAAGTCCGTTGCCTTACCACTTGGCTATACCCCAATCTTTTCTTCCAATTGGAAGGAATGTAATTTAGTATAACATATTTTTCTGAAAATGTCAAGGTCTTTTTCGCCTGTTTTTCCGGAGCCCGGCCTCCGGCCGCCCGATTTTGCAAAAGCCGGAAAAAATACGCCGTGCCGTCTTGCAATGGATACAGAAACTATGGTATACTATAAGAAAGCATATCTCCATGAAATCACATGCAAAGGAGGGAACTGCCGCAGTATCCGTATCCGAAAGCCGCCGAAGAATTTTTAGCATCGCTGTACTTTTGTCCCCGGTACGCTTTCCAGGCACTGCGGCCACTTATGAAGCGATTGGTTCTGGGCATTACTGCCCATGTGGATGCCGGAAAAACAACGCTGGCAGAAGCACTGTTATACCGCACCGGTGAAATCCGAAAGCTGGGCCGTGTCGATCACCAGACGGCCTTTTTAGATACACACCCCATGGAACGCGGACGGGGCATTACCATTTTTGCACATCAGGCAATGCTGGAATATCAGAATGCGGCATATACGCTCCTGGACACCCCCGGACACGTAGACTTTTCCGCAGAAACCGAGCGCACCATGCAGGTGCTGGACTATGCCATTCTGGTAATCAGCGGAACGGACGGCGTGCAGAGTCACACCGAAACTATCTGGAACCTGCTGGAGCGCTATCATGTCCCGGTCTTTCTGTTTGTCAATAAAATGGATCTGGCCGGGGCGGATGCCGCCGCTGTCCTCTCCCAATTGCAGCAGCGCCTGAGCAATCGCTGTGTGGACTTTTCCGATGACGGCACAGATGCCTTTTATGAACGCACCGCTCTTTTGGAAGAGGCCTGGATGGAGCATTTCCTGGAACATGGCTGCCTGTCCCGGGAGCAGCTTTCCAAGGGCATTGCCAGCCGGCGGCTGATTCCCTGCTACTTCGGCTCTGCCCTGAAGCTGGAAGGCGTGGATGCCTTTTTGAACGGACTGCATCAGTATACGCTCTCCCTGCCCTACCCGGAGCAATTCGGCGCACGCATCTTTAAAATTGCCGCAGATGAAAAAGGGAACCGTCTGAGCTATCTGAAAATCACCGGCGGCACACTCCGCGTCCGGGATGCCGTTTCCTATACCGCCGGAGACAAAACCGCCATGCAGGAAAAGGTCAGCCAGATTCGCATTTACGCCGGAGCAAAATATGAAACCGCAGACAGCGCCCCAGCCGGAACAGTCTGCGCCGTCACCGGACTGAGCCGCACCTATGCCGGCCAGGGACTGGGCATAACAGAAAACGGCGCAGAGCCACTGCTGGAACCGGTTCTCCACTACGGCATCCATCTCCCGGAACAGGTGCATCCGACCGATGCACTGAAACAGCTTTCACAGCTGGAAGAAGAAGATCCGGCGCTCCACATTGTGTGGGACGAACAGGCCGGACAAATCCAGATGCAGCTTATGGGAGAAGTTCAGCTGGAAATTTTACAGCGGCTCATTGCCGACCGCTTCGGAATGAAAGTACAGTTTGATGCCGGACAGATTTCCTACAAGGAAACCATTGCCGCACCTGTAGAGGGCGTGGGACACTACGAGCCGCTGTGTCATTATGCCGAGGTGCACCTGCTCCTGGAACCGCTCCCCCAGGGCAGCGGCCTGCAATTTGCATCCAGCTGCCGGGAGGATGCACTGGACAAAAACTGGCAGCGGCTGGTTTTAACTCATCTGGCCGAAAAAACACATCTGGGCGTATGCACCGGTTCCCCGATTACGGATATGCGCATTACCCTGTGCGCCGGGAAAGCCCATCTCAAGCATACCGAAGGCGGTGACTTCCGCCAGGCCACCTACCGTGCTGTGCGAAACGGCCTGCGCAAGGCACAGACAGTTCTGCTGGAACCATGGTATCGCTTCCGGCTGGAGCTGCCCACAGAAAACGTAGGCCGGGCCATGACAGATCTCCAGCAGATGGACGCTGATTTCCAGTCGCCGGAAACAAAGGACACCGGTTCTGTTATTGCCGGACGGGCACCTGTGGCAAAGCTCCGGGGCTATGCTGCCGCTGTGACAAGCTATACCCACGGCTCCGGCCGTCTGGTCTGTTCTTCTGACGGCTACGCCCCCTGTCAGAATGCAGAGGAAGTCATCGCATCCATTGGCTATGACTGCGACAGTGATCTCGCCAACTCTGCGGATTCCGTATTCTGTGCACATGGTGCCGGATTTGTTGTCCCATGGAATCAGGTAGAACAATACATGCATCTGCCCTCCTGTCTTTCCAAGCAAAGTGATTCCGTGCCGGAACCGGAAACGCCCGGCCGTCTCTCCCGTTCCCACTACCACGGCAGCCTGGAAGAGGACAAGGAACTGATGGCAATTTTTGAGCGAACCTACGGAAAAATTGACCGGAATCCGCAGCAGGCGCTGTACACCCCCAAGGAAGAAGCCGCGCTTCCTGCCGGCGCGCTGGAACCCAACTACAGCAAGGAGGAATATCTCCTGGTGGACGGGTATAACATCATTTTCGCCTGGGAAGAACTGAAAGCCCTCGCCCAGGAAAGTCTGGACAGTGCCAGAGGACAGCTGATGCACACTCTCAGCAACTACTGTGGTTACCGCAGATGCAGGCTTATCCTGGTGTTTGATGCCTACAAAGTAAAGGGACAGCACGAGGAAACGGAACAGTACCACAACATCACCGTAGTCTACACCAAGGAAGCCGAAACTGCGGATTCCTACATTGAAAAGGCCACGCACACCCTCTCCAAGGAACACAAGGTGCGTGTGGCCACCTCTGACGGCATGGAGCAGCTGATTATCCTAGGAAACGGCGCACTTCGTGTTTCCGCAGAGGAATTCCGTCAGGAAGTCGCACAGACCGAGGCAGCAATCCGTGCCTATACTGCACAGATGAAGCAAGGGAAAAACACCATTACCCAAAAGAAATGAGGTAGATTTTATGAAACGCAGTTCCATCCACCGGCCGCTTCTCCTGTCTGCGCTGGCCGTCCTGACCGCATGCGGTGTCTGTTCAGCGCCGGGATTTGCGCTGGAAACTGGTTCCGGCGAGCTTGCCGCATTGCAGGACTTCCTGCTGAGCCGCACTGACGGCACCGGAACGGACTATACCGGAGACGGCACAGTAGACGGCATGGATTTGGCCTGGCTCCGGCAGCAGGCACAGCAGCCCACAGAAATCCGGGACGGTTACACCGGATTTATCCGGGCAGACGGCCGGCTCCTGAAAGACGAAACCGGAAAGCAGTATACTATAAAAGGAATGGCCTTCGGAAACGAAGTATGGTCGAACTCTTCCGCGCCACCTGCTGCACACCACAATGCGGAAAGCTATCAGGATCTGGCGGAAATGGGATTTGACTCTGTTCGGTTTTATCTGAACTATGCCCTGTTTGAATCGGATGCGGCACCCTACGTCTATCGGGAAGAGGGGTTCCAGTGGCTGGATCAAAATATCGCCTGGGCAAAGGCCGCCGGAATCCGTCTGGTGCTGAACATGCACTATCCCCAGGGCGGCTATCAGTCCCAGGGAAACGGCACGGCGCTCTGGACAGAACCGGAAAATCAAAAGCGTCTGTGCGCACTCTGGACGGAAATCGCCAGACGCTATGCCGATGAGCCGGTAATTCTGGGCTACGGCCTGGTCAATGAGCCTGTCGTTGCCGCAGAAAACGGAACCGAAAGCCTTCGTCTGTGGCAGTCCGTGGCGCAGACAATCACAGACAGCATCCGCACAGTGGATCAGAACCATATGATTTTTGTGGAACGGATGTGCGCCGCGCAGAATCTGGAAGGCACACAGGAGCAATGGATCAATTGCAACGATGAAAACAACTATGTACACATAAAAGACGACAATATCGTCTATGAATTCCACTACTATGACCCCCATGCCTTTACCCATCAGGGCTTCGACTGGGCCGGAACAGAAGATTCCTTCGTTACCTATCCGGATGAAAACTACACTGTTTCCACCGGAAATGCCACCTGGAGCAGTGCTACCTTTTCCGGTGACCGGGCGGACATTACCGATGGAACGTGGCAATATTTAGAGAGCGGCACCATCACACCGAATACGGACAAAAACCAGGTAATCTGTCTGGTGTTCCAGGCGGAAGGACTGGGCAGTACCGGCATTGCACGGGCAGACGATCTGGAGTTGAAGGAATATGATGAAAACGGGCAGTATGTACGCACCATTTACACCAACGATTTCGATACAAAAAATACCCTTTCCTTCTGGAGCAAGGACGGCTCCGGCAGTTCCTATTATCTGGCCTCTGTGGGACATCAGAAAAACGGCGCGCTCCTTATCAAAGGCACTACAGATGATGCCAACTGCAGCACCCGTTACTTCAAGCCCACGCCGGGACACAGCTATGCCGCCAGCGGCTACTTTATGGTCAGCGGCGCAGAAGCCGGCGCCGTGGTGCGTCCCCGTGTTGATCTCTGGGACACAGACGGAATCGAGGTGCTGAACCGTGCCTATCTGGAAAAAACCTTTGCGCAGAATATCGCCTTTTCTGAAACCTATGACGTTCCGGTTTACTGCGGCGAATTCGGCGCCGGTGCACATTGCTTCGAAGCAGATCGGGGCGGCGACCGCTGGCTGTCAGATGTGCTGGACATTTTTGCGGCGGCAGACATCAGTTTCAACTACCATTCCTACCACGAGAGTTCCTTCGGGCTGTACCCCAACAGCGGTCTCCCGGATCCCAGCCAGCGCAATCAGACGCTCTATGACCTCTTCTGCGAAAAACTAAAAGAAATGCCGTAACATCTGCATAACAGCAGAAAAACGGATGTTCCGCCTCCTGCAGAGACAACGGAACATCCGTTTTTTAGAACCTGTCTTCACAAGCGTATACACGTGTCTTATGAAGACAGGTTCTTATAATTCAAGTATGTTTATTCGTCTGTATCCGAGGAACTGCTCTCTTCGCTGTCAGAATCCGAAGCAGCCTCGGAAGAATCTGACTTGGAGGAATCGCTGCTGCTCTCCCCGTCATCTGTCTTGGTCATCTGGCAGGTCACAACATAGCCGCTCATGTTATCACCGGAAGCGGTATAATCGCTGCTGGGGATGGTGACAGAGACATCATTGGTGCCGCCGACGGAAACATAGAACACATCATAGGTACCGTCTGCGGTCTTGATCTCCAGCGGATCTTCTGCGGTGTGCTCCTGTACCAGTTCCAGATATTCCTCCAGGCAAAGGTTATGCTCCTGCATATACTGGGCATGAGGCGTTCCCACATAGCGGAAGGTATAGCTCCGTCCTTCTTCTCCGGTATAGCTGTCCTTTTCCTTGGGGAAGCGGACAATGAATCCATATTCTGCGGCATGCTCTGAAATCCAGCTGTATTCCGGATATTTTGTTGCATTGTAATAGTCTGACGTACCGTCTCCAAAGTTAATCTTGATATTGAAGGTACGGCCGCTGTGGTAATCGGTATAGCCGCCGCGGAAGCCGGAGCTGCCGTTGTCATACCGTTCCTGCTGGTCTTCCTTGGTGCGGTAGCCGCTGAATACCTGCAAATTCCGGTTGCCGGTTTCTTCCTCAAAGGCAGCCATCATATCGTTCAGATGTTCCAGGGTTTCCTGATCCAGCTGCACGTCCATATCGCTGACGCTGTAGGAATCGTTGCTGTTCTGGTGCACGCCCACGAGATCTGGGTCACCGTCCGGGAAGGTATAGCCATGATCCTGGTTAATCAGAATCAGATTGCCCTTCTTCACGCCGTCTGCGGACAGTGTGATCTTGGTGCTTTCTGCTGTGGAAGCTTCTGTGGTGGTCTGCGCCGCATCCGGCTCAGAATCTTCCGGCTTTGTGGACTTTGCGTCCTCCTTCTGGGAGGACTCCTCCTCTGATTTGGCATCGGCAGAAGTCTCTGGTGTGGCCATCGGCACCTTTGCAGAATTGTTCAATCCGCCGTTTTCCTTGCAGCTGTGCAGGCAGAGGGTACCGATCAACACAATGATCAGCAGAAGTGGTACGACGATTACTGCAATCCGGTCAAGCCGGAGCTTCCGCTTTCTGGCATGACTGCCGCCCTTGGGACGGCGTGTTTCTGCGGATTCCGGTGTTTTTGGGGTTTCATCTGCCGCGTGGCTGATGGGTGTTTTATTTGTACTCATAGACATTGATTCCTTTCTGGTTCAGATTTTCCGAGTTTCGCCAATGTTTCCGGAAGTTTTGTTCTATTATAGCACATGCCGTATAATTTTTCAAGTCTCAGAATTCGAACTGAAAAAATTTCCTTTCTTTTTGGTTTGACAAAATACGCGGAATATAGTATAATAAATGCAATTGATAATTGGTATAGTATCGGCAGAAATCTCGCATTTCTTTTTGCGTTTTTGCCGATCATTCTGACGACTTGTCTTTGCTGACATGATAGGCGGATTTTTTTAACGGCAAATGAGAAAGACAGGCACCGAAATATAGAAGGGGAATCAAACAAACAGCTTATGACTCAAAAGCAACCAAACTTAACGGAAGAACTGGTAACAGAATATACCCTGCACTCCATGAAAAAAAATCCGGAGGGTGTCACCTCGTACCCCATTCTGGAATTTGACCAGCGTGCACTGGATTTGCTGTCGGAGGGTGTTTCTGAAACACTGCGCAGCAGCAAGACAATTCCCAACGGCGGCCTTGGATACCGCCTGATCAAACGGACACTGGATATCCTGCTCTCCGCGATTGCCCTGTTGATTCTGGCAATTCCCATGGCAGTTGTGGCCGGCATCATCTTTTTCCAGGATCACGGTTCTCCGATTTTTTCTCAGGCAAGACTGACGAAAAACGGCAAGGTCTTTCGCATGTATAAATTCCGCTCCATGTGCATGGATGCAGAAAAGCGATTTGCAGAGGTACAGAAGGAGAACGAAACAGACGGCCTTGCCTTTAAAAGCGAAAACGACCCCCGGATCACAAAGGTGGGGCACTTTATCCGAAAGACCTCTATTGACGAACTGCCCCAGCTGTGGAACGTGCTCAAAGGTGATATGTCCATTATCGGGCCGCGGCCGCCGCTCCCCCGTGAGGTGGTTTTATACACGCCCCATCAGATGGAACGGCTCCTGGTAAAGGGCGGACTCGCCTGCATCTGTCAGGCAGAAGGGCGCAGCGACATGGAATTTGACAAGTGGGTGGAATCGGACATCCAGTACATTAAAAAGCGCAGCCTGGGACTGGACATTAAGATTTTTTTCCAGACAATCGGCGCAGTCATTCTGAAAAAAGGCGCTCGTTAAGCGCCGCAGTAAAAACAACAAAAACCCGGACAGATCTTGTATTGCAAGCTCCTGTCCGGGTTCTTTTTTATTTTCGAGAGAAATACTTCTGCTGCTTTCGGATTTCATTCTGCCGACTGTGTCTGCGTTTCCTTCTCCATTGCTTCCCTTGCGTCCTTTTCCAGTACAGAAAAAGCCTGGCGCAGGTTCCTTACTCCGGCAATCCGAATCTGATAGGAACCGCCCTTTAATTCATGCAAACACTGCCACGGCACAATACAGCGCGTAAAGCCCATGCGTTCCGCTTCCTGCACACGCCGCCGAATGTGGGCAATGGCACGGACTTCTCCCCCCAGCCCCACTTCTCCAAATGCCACTGTTTTCTCGGAAATCGGCTTATCCGTCAGCGATGAAAACAGGCACAGCGCTACTGCCAGATCGCCGGCCGGCTCATCCAGCTGGAAGCCGCCTACTACATTCAAATAGACATCCAGCGTCCCGAAGAACATGCCCAGATGCTTTTCCAGCACTGCAATCAGAATTACCATGCGGCTGTAGTCAAACCCCTGGGTCTGCCGCCGCGGCGCAGAAAAGCCGCTCTTTGTGGCAAGCACCTGGATTTCCGCCAGAATCGGCCGGGAGCCTTCCATCATACAGGTTACACAGGTGCCGGAAACGCCGTGCGGCCGGCCCTCCAACAGCATAGCCGATGGATTGGGTACCTCATGCAGACCGCTGTCCTGCATCTCGAACACGCCGATTTCATTGGTAGAACCGTAACGGTTTTTCACTGCGCGCAGCAAGCGATAGGACAGGTTGCGTTCCCCCTCAAAGTACAGCACGGTATCTACGATATGCTCCATGACCTTTGGTCCGGCAATGGCGCCGTCCTTGTTTACATGTCCCACAATCCAGAAGGGGATGTCCAGCTGCTTTGCCGTATGCATAAACAGGTTGGTACACTCCCGTACCTGCGTGAGACTGCCGGGACTGGAAGAGAGCTCTTCCATGCGCATTGTCTGCACCGAATCGATAATTACAATATCCGGCCGACTGGATGCAACAGTATCGCAGATACTCTGTGCATCCGTTACGGTCAGCAGATACAGCTGCTTTGTGGTTACGCCCAGCCGCTGGGCACGGAGTTTAATCTGCTTGGCAGACTCTTCTCCGGAGACATACAGAACCGTGTGAGATTCTCCGAAATACTGGCAAATTTGCAGCAGCAGCGTACTTTTTCCGATGCCCGGTTCTCCGCCCAGAAGCACAATCGAACCGCGCACCAGGCCGCCGCCCAGTACCCGATCCAGTTCGCCTACGCCGGTATGATACCGCACGTCTGCCGTGGTATCCACTGTTTCCAGTTCCTGTATCTGTGCAGAAAGATCTACTGGTTTCCGGCGAGCATTCCCCACCGCCTGCGCCGGAAGCGGCACGTCCTCTTCCATGGTATTCCAGGCACCGCAGGAAGGACACCGGCCATTCCATTTGGCGCTTTCAAATCCGCATTCCGTACAGCGGTAAATGGTCTTCGGCTTCGCCATAAAGCGTCTCCTTTCCAAAATAGGACAAGAAAGAGCCAGCGGCATCCTTCTAGCGTGATTTTGATATTGCTATTATAGCATAAATTTGTTTGGGTTGCAAGGTGCACTTCAGCACACGCCTCCCCTGAAAGGGGTGACTCCCCACGGGGTGGGGGAAATATCCCGAAGGGACAGAGGAAACCGCCGTTAGGCGGTGGTAGGGTTCTCAAAAAGAACCGCCGTCCCGGCTCCCATTAAGGGAATACCGGGCGACGGCTTTTCTTGCTTGCCTATTTTCCACAAAGTTTCTACTTTTCCCCAAAATACTGGTTCAATCCGGAGAAAATGGTAAATGCCACCTTCTGCTGATACGCTTCTGTTTCCAGCAGTGCGGCTTCTTCCGGGTTGGACAAGAAGCCGCACTCCGCCATTACGGTAGGATTTTCACTGAAATAGCACAGGTACAATTCCTTGCCGCATTGTTTTATTTCCCGGGTGTTTTCCGGCTGGAGCTGCTGTACAAATGCCTTTTGCAGCGTCTGTGCCAGTTCACCGCTTCCGGATACATTGTCGGAATAGAACATCTGCGCCCCGGAATAGGCCGGGTCTGTAAACTGATTCTGATGGATGGAAATGCACACGGCATTTTCATATTGATTGAACAGCGCCAGCCGGTTATCCATATCAGAGCTTTTCTGATTGGCCAAGCCTTCAATGTCCGGATCGTGGATGCTCTGATCCTGATCCCGTGTCACCTCTACGGTATAGCCTTCCATCCGCAGCAAATCCCGGAGACAGAGCAGAATGTGGAGATTGATTCCCTTTTCCGGCACATCATGCACCGAAACACAGCCGCCGTCTGCACCGCCGTGACCAGCATCCAGAATAATCACCGGTGTTTCCGGCTTTGGTGCAGTCATGGTGGATACGGCGCGCCGGATTCTTGTTCCGCCAAAATAAATTGCAGCAATGCTCACGCCGCACACAGTCAGCATAATCCCCGTTCGCTTCACCAGGGTTTTCCACGTAATCGGCATATATTCATTCCTCCTGTACACAGAATATTTGGTACAGTCTATGTGCTGTGCGGGCAGAATATGTGGAAAAGGGGTTTAGTTGTGCAGCAGTTCTTCCCAGGAAATCGGATTGCCGGCAGTGTGCTCTGCATAATACAGCAAAATTGTATATGCATCTGCAATGGTGATGCTGTTGTCTGCATCCACATCCGTCGCCTGCACTGACAGCGGCGTTGTCAGCTGCGCCGGAAAATACGCAGAAATCCCCATACACAGTGTTATTGCTACCATAACAGCGGCTGCCCGTTTCCAAAACTTCATCATTTTCTCCTATGCTCCTTATTTCTTTCGGTATTGCAGTTCCTCCAGCACAACGCCTTTTCGCACCAGGATATAGGTCACCCACACAGCCGCAAACGGCACCAGATTTACCAAGGCCAGCACTGCTGCTTTCGTCCAGGACAGCGCCGCCGCGGTGATCTCCTTGCACAGTAAATTGCACAGCTGCAAAAACGGCGCATCCAAAAGCTTATACCAGCGGTAGAAGCCAGCCGGGAGTACCCCTGCCTTTGCCAGCAGCAGCAGGATTCCCAGCAGGAAAAACGGCAGTTCTACAGACAGGCTGAGAAAAAAGCGGCGCGCCATTGTATCCGGCACTTTACTTTTTCGATCTGCTACGGCACGGTTATAGGCATAATTGACGCACAGACAGATCAGCACTGCAATGGTGCAAATACAGCTGATCAGCCGAAATAAACCGCCGCCCACAGCGGAAAGCGTCAGTGCCAGAAACAGGCACAGAATTTCTGCAAACAAATAGGTTCCAAAACCTTTCATCCAATTTTTAAATTCCATAAATTTCCTCCGCTGGTTCTGCTTTTCTGTAGGGAGAGCATACTTTTCCGACTGTATATTTCGCCGAATTCCGGACAAACTACTCGTGAGAAAACACGGCATCTGCCTGTTGTTTTCTGGTTTTCCCGGTATTTTCTGAGCGCCTGAATCAGGCCTCCGAACCGGATTTTCACGACAAAAAGGAGTGACCGCGCCATGAACCAGCAGGATCGAATCGTGCTGAACGGGTTGTATAAAAACGCATCCATGGGATGGGATGCCACATGCACCATTCTGCCAAAGGCAGAACAGGAAAAGCTGCGAACCGAACTGTGCAAGCAGCTGGAATATTACAAGGAGCAGAAGCACGCTGCGGAAACGCAGCTGCAAAAGGCCTGTGCCATACCGAAGGAACAGGGCGCTATGGCAAAGCTCTGCGCCGATCTCAGCATCCGGATGCACTGCTGCGGCAGCACCAGCTCCGGCGAAATCGCAAAGCTTATGCTGAAAGGCACCAACACCGGTGTGATTCAGATTACCCAGCTGCTCCACCAGAATCCCGACATTTCAGAATCCGTCCGCCATCAGAGCCATGCCATGCTGCGCCACGAAGAAGCCTACATGGATCGCCTGAAAACCTATCTGTAAAGGAGGAACCGCCATGTATCCGAATCCCATTGACTCCGGAAAGCAGAGCCACGAGGCCGAAATGAAGATCTACACGCCGCACCGCGCAATGCAGGAGAATCCGCCGTCTGCTGTCTCCGACCATGCCCCTGTGCGGATTTACGAGCGTCCGTTTAAGCCCAATCAGCCCACTTCTCCCCTGGGATAAGTCCGGCACCGGCACACTGCACGATTTCGCAGCCTGTGCAAAAAATACGCAGCACACAGCCGCGACAATTTGTCCGCACATGTGCTGCGTATTTTATGTCTGCCTTTCAGAAACAGACACTCATGCATCCGTTTCCTGTGCGGCGCAGTCCCGGCAAAGGCCATAGAGCACCGTTTTGGTATGATCAATCACAAAGCCATGGTGTTCCAGCAGATGTGCGCCCAGCTGATTCAGATAGTCACAGCTCACATGAAACAACCTGCCGCACCGGGTGCACTTCAGATGAAAATGCTCCCGGCAATGGCCGGCCGTTTCATCCAGATACTGATAGCAGGCACCGCACTTGCCATCCAGGGTGTATTTTCGAACCAAGCCCTCTTCTGCCAGCTGCTCCAGATTCCGATACACGGTGGCAGTTCCCACGGGAGTTCCGCAGTCCTGCAAACGGCGCACCAGTTCTGCCGCCGTGGTATGAGCACCGCCGCAGCTGCGGAGCATTTCCAGAATATATTCCCGTTGTTTTGTCTTATACCCCATTGCGCTCCTTCTTTCCAAAAAGCCGCAGCAGTCTCTGCCAGTTCATGCAGTGCCTGCTGCGGTTTTTCTTGTGCATTGCTTTTGGCGCGTATCCCGGCACATCTCTTCCGGGAATGCGTCTTATTCTACGATGGTAACCTTTTTCATAACCTGTGCTTCCAGCGGCTTGTCGCTGTAATCGGTTTTCACCATAGCGATTTCATCCACAACATCCATGCCGGAAACAACCTTTCCGAAAGCAGCATACTGGCCATCCAGATGCGGCGCATCCTCATGCATGATGAAGAACTGAGAGCCGGCAGAGTTCGGATCCATCGCACGTGCCATAGAGAGCACGCCGCGGGTATGCTTTAAGTCATTCTTTACGCCGTTTGCTGCGAATTCGCCCTTAATGTGCCAGCCCGGGCCGCCGGTTCCGGTTCCGTTGGGGCATCCGCCCTGAATCATAAAGCCCGGAATTACCCGATGAAAGGTCAGGCCGTCATAAAAGCCCTGCCGTACCAGCTTTTCAAAATTCTCGCAGGAAATCGGTGCGACTTCCGGATAGAGTTCAATCTCAATTTTCTTTCCGTTTTCCATTTCGATAACTACCATGGGAATACTCCTTTTCTATTTGTCAATCTAGCACGTATTTTTGCCCAGATCATCCGGCAAAAATACGTGTCCAAGCGCCACTCTCTTAGTGTCAACACACTCTAAAATCAGTTTTCACAGAGCAGCTTTTGCTTATTTTATATTGTACCATAATTAACTGGAAAAAGCAAGGAAAATCTTAGAACTCGTCTTCACAAGCAGATACACGTGTCTTGTGAAGACAGGTTCGTGCATAAGAAAAAGAGGCGAGCACAAACGCCCACCTCTTCACTTGAAAGAAAAACTATATGCTTAATCTTCTTCCAGGAACTTCGATGTATCCTGTTTAAACCACTGGCCATTATACAGATCATATCTTCCTTCCGAAAAATACATCTTTGAATGGTCTACTGCGGCATAAGAATAGGCAAAGGAATACAACAAATTGGTTGCATCATCAAGATCTACAACGCCGTCACCGTTTGCATCAATCAGGTTATAATCCAACTGTGTGATTTCAAGCGGATTTTTCTGCCATGAAGCATTCTGAAACAGAGCTTCATACAGCAACGGATCTGTTACTTGTTTCATGCTCCCATCTTTCAGCCCAATATAAATCGGATCACCGTAATTGGTTCCAGACCATGAAAACCAACCGCCATAATCTTCTTCAAACTGAACTGGCTGTGTAAGCGTCATTTTGTCTACAATGGAAAGCGTTTCCCCGGCACTTTCTTCTGCATAACAAGTCAATGCTCTCAAAGCGGCCTCTATAGAAACTTCATTCATTTTTGTAAAGTCTCCAATGCAAAAGACTTCCTTTTCGTGAATCAAGTCCGCATCTGTCTGATCAACTACACCGTCTTCATTGATATCTGCCAGTTTCAGCTGTTCCTCTGTAAACATGGTGGAGTCTACATTCAGATAGCGGCTGACCATAGCCGAATCGTGTCCGGTAATTACGCCGTCCTGGTCTACATCCCCAAGCAGAACCGTGCTGTCAGCCGCGCCGACAGACAAGATCGGCAGTGAAGCTACTGCCATAACGGCAGCGGTGAAAAAGCCAAATACCTTCTTTGTTCTCATAAAAATCATCCTTTCTTAAAATAAGACCTTTCTTTTTTCCTGGAAAAGCGCTGGAAAATCCCATTTTCCTACAATTTCTTTTCCTTGTCTTTATTGTACAGGATTATATGAAAATTGTCAAGAGGTTTTGGAAAAATAATAGCAAATGCCTCCCCTTTAGGGGAGCCTTTTTCATAAAAGGCACACTTTTGACATAGCCTCCCCCTCAGCACACGCGCCACGGATTTTTCAGACCCTGTATATCTGCCACAATGCCCCGAACGGAATCCCGCACCATGGTTTCCACACACTGACGCGTGTAGAACGCCATATGATGGGTCACTACCACATTGGGATAGCTGTTTAAAAGCGCCATGTCCCGGTGATGAAGCAGTTCTTCCCGGCGGTCGTAGTAATAGAGATCCGACTCTTCTTCAATGACATCCAGGCCGGCGCCGCCTACCTTTCCGGTATCCAGTCCGTGCAGCAGCGCCGCAGTATCAATCAGCGCACCGCGGCCGGTATTTACCAGAATCACACCGTTTTTCATCTGTGCCAGCGCATCCTCGTTGATCATATGTGTTGTTTCCGCATTTGCCGGGGCGTGCAGTGTGATCAGATCAGATTCCCGGTAGAGCGTCTCCAGCGACACATATTCAGCATGCTTTTTCGCTTCTGCGTTGGGATGCGGCGCGTATGCCAGAATCCGGCAGCCAAAGCCAGTCAGCATGGAGATGAGCCGGGTTCCGATTCTGCCGGTTCCGATTACGCCCACTGTCATTTGAGAAAGCTCCCGCCCGATCAGGCCTTTCAAGGTGAAATCCTGCCCCAAATAGCGGTGCCGGATGGAAGTCATATTCCGCAGGCACATCAGCATCAATAAAATGGTATACTCCGCCACGCCATCCGGGCCGTACGGCGTATTCGCCACGCGAATTCCCAGTTCTTTGGCCGCTTCCAGATCAATGTGATCATAGCCAATGGTGCGGGTTACGATATAACGGGTTCCCTGCTGGTACAGCGCTTCCAGCAGCGGACGGTCTGCCGGTGTTGTAATAATATTGACATAGCGACAGCCCTGCGCCAGAGCCGCATTTCCCGGCGTGGGAGTCTCTGCGGTTGTCACCATGGACAGTCCGTATTCTCCGGTGTATTCCTCAAAATAAGGCCTTTCATCAAAATCCCGGAGATTATAAACCATAATACATTCTTGTTTCATCATTTTGTCCTTTCTTCGCATGCTGCGGCGGCAAAAGTCCAAAGCGCCGCAATCAAAATGGGCGAAAAGCATTCTTTTTCAAGAAACCGCTTTTCGCCCGTCTGATGCAGAAGCATGCTCTGCTGTGATCCACTTCGATATGGTTTTTTCAAAAGATTGAAAGCCCTGCGCCACTGTGGGTTCCTACAGAGCACCACAGATGTTCCGGCAGGAATTTATTGCAGTTTCATTGTCAAAATTGCAGAAAGAATGGTCAAAAAACCAGCACCTGCCCCAACGACAGACAGCAGCGTGCCGCCCTTTCCCACCATCAGACCGGAAAACCCGATCAGAACGGCGCAAATTCCCAGAATCAAGCTCACCAAAGTGGAAAGGAACAGGAGGGAGCCTACCGCAGCGACTGCCAGTCCCAGAGAAACGCCGCCCAGCATCAGCGAGGTAGCTTCTCTCGGAGTGCGCTCCCGTTTTTCTTTTTTATGCTTTGGTGTTTTTTCTTTTGACTTCTGCTCTTTCACCATAGCGGCCTCCTTCTCCGATTATTCCCGCAGAGAAGCGCCGATGCCTGCCAGTGCTTTCAGCACACGCTTCATTGCAGCATCTGCCTGCTCATCTGTCAGTGTTCCCTCGTGAGAGCGCAGCCGCAACGAGAAGGAAACGCTCTTCATTCCGGCAGCGATCTGGTCACCCTTATAGACATCGAACAAGGTCACCTGCTCCAGCAGCTTTCCGGCTGCCTGCTCGATGGCTTCTTCCAGCTTTCCGACCGGCATTGCGTCCTCACAGAGAATGCTCAGGTCACGAGTAATTGCCGGGAACTTCGGCAGTGGCTGATAGGTGATCTCCGGATTTGCCAGAGCAGCCATTTCCTGTATCAGCAGCTTTGCCACATAAGTTCTGGTGCCGATGCCATAGGTTTTCTGTACAGTAGGATGCAGTTCGCCCAAATAGCCCACCGGTGTTTCGCCGCAGAAAATCACAGCGCTTCTGCCAGGATGGAGCGCACAGCATTCCTCAAATACCGCATCTGCTTCGGCCGGGCGCACATAGGTGCATTTCGGCAGATGCAGTTCCTTCATCAGGGCATTTACTGCACCCTTCAGGGCGAAGAAATCTGCGGTGCCGCCGTACATGCCAATGGTCAGGCGGTTCGGTTCCTCCGGAAGCGTGTCCGGGCCGGTGGGCAGATATTCTTTTCCGATTTCATAGAGTGCCACTGCGGCATTCCGGTTCTTATAGTTGGTTGCCAGCACATCCAGCATGCAGGGCAGTGTTGTCGTCCGCATAATGCTGGTGTCCTCGCCCAGCGGATTGGTAATGGTAATGGTCTTGCGCAGCTTGCTGTCTGCCGGGAGACCAATCCGGTCAAAGCACTTCGGCGAAGTGAAGGAGTAGGTCAGCGTACCATAGTAGCCCAGTCCTACCATCACCTGTTCTGCCTTCCGCAGGAATTGCTGCTGCGGTGTCAGCTGTGCCTTTGCCACGCCGCGGATTACAGTAGACGGAATGTTGTTATAGCCATAAATCCGGGCAACCTCTTCGGCAATATCTGCCGGACGTTCCAGGTCAATCCGGAAGGTAGGAGAAACGCAGACATCGCCCTTTACCTGAATCTCCAGGGATTCCAGGGTCTTCACCATTTCCTCCCGGGAGATTTCTGTTCCCAGGAAGCGGTTAATCCAATCCGGATCAAAGGGGATTTCTGCCGGCTTTGCGGTACGGTTGTCTACCTCGATGAACTCTGCCACCGGTTCACCGGCACCCAGCAGTTCTACCAGTTCCATCGCGCGCTTCAGCGTACGCGGACAGCCGTCCGGATCCAGTCCCTTTTCATACCGGGCAGAAGCATCAGTACGCATGCCCAGCTTCTTGGCAGTGCGGCGCACCTGCACCGGTTCAAAGTAGGCAGACTCAAAGATAACAGTATTGGTATCATCCATAATACCGCTGTACTCGCCGCCCATAACGCCGGCAACTGCAATCGGCTTTTCTGCATCTGCAATGATCAGCATTTCCGGAGAAAGCTTCCGTTCCTGGCCGTCCAGTGTGGTGATAGTTTCGCCGTCCTTGGCATTGCGTACAACGATCTTGCCGTCCTTGACATAGCGTTGATCAAATGCGTGCATCGGCTGGCCATATTCCAGCATAACATAGTTGGTGATATCTACCAGATTGTTGATCGGACGCACGCCGCTGGCACGCAGGCGCTCCCGCATCCAACGGGGAGACGGGCCGATCTTTACATTTTTCACCATGCCGGCAATATACCGGGGGCAGAGCACTGCATTTTCCACAGCAACAGAGAGACTGTCACTGAGCTTGTCTGCGGAGCCGTGGAATTCCGGTTCCTTGACCTGAAGCGGCTTGCCGAAGGTAACGGCAGCTTCTCTGGCCAGACCAACAACGGACAGGCAGTCCGGCCGGTTGGAGGTAATCTCAAACTCTACAGAAGTATCATTGAGACCGATGGCTTCATGAATATCCTGTCCCGGCTTGCAGTCCTCTTCAATCAGGAAAATGCCGTCTTCAATGGCATAGGGGAAATCGTGCTTTGTCAGTCCCAGCTCGCCCAGAGAGCAGAGCATGCCGTTGCTCTCCACGCCCCGGAGCTTCCCCTTTTTGATGTGCACGCCGCCGGGCAGATCTGCGCCGATCATTGCCACCGGCACCAGTGCCCCTTCCACAATATTCTGCGCACCGGTTACAATCTGAATCGGTGCTTCTCCGCCCACGTCTACCTGGCATACCTGCAGGTGATCGGAATTTTCGTGGGGTGTGATGGAAACCAGCTTGCCGACAATTACATTTTTCACGGTTTCGCCTTCGGTTTCATAGGTTTCCACTTTAGAGCCGCTCATGGTCATACCTGCGCAAAAGTCCTTGACGGAAACGCCGCAGTCTACATAATCAGCCAGCCATTTCATAGATAAATTCATCGTTACTTACCTCCGCTCAGAACTGTTCCAGGAACCGATAGTCATTCTCATACAGCAGACGCATGTCCCCGATATTATACCGGCGCATTGCGATACGCTCCAGACCCAGGCCAAAGGCAAAGCCGGAGTAAACATTGCTGTCAATGCCGCAGCCTTCCAGTACCTTCGGGTGTACCATGCCGGCACCCAGCAGTTCAATATAGCCTTCGCCCTTGCACATCCGGCAGCCCTTGCCGTGGCACTGGAAACACATCACGTCTACTTCTGCACTAGGCTCTGTAAACGGGAAGTGGTGCGGACGCAGACGAATTTTGCAGTCATCTCCGTACAGGCGCTGCATCAGCAGTTCCAGGGTACCCTTGAGATCTGCCATGGTGATGCCCTTATCCACTACCAGGCCTTCGATCTGATGGAACAGCGGTGAGTGGGTGGCATCTACTGCATCCGAACGGTATACCCGTCCCGGAGAGATCACACGAATCGGCGGCTTCTGATTTTCCATGACGTGCACCTGTACCGAAGAGGTCTGGGTACGCAGCAGGATGTTGTCCGTAATATAGAAGGTATCCTGTGTGTCCCGTGCCGGGTGATCCGGCGGCAGGTTCAGCGCCTCAAAGTTATAGTAATCGTATTCCACTTCCGGGCCGTCTGCCACAGAAAAGCCCATTCCCAGGAAAATTTCCCGAATTTCGTTTTCCACGATGGTCAGCGGATGCATGCTGCCCACCTTTTGTGCTGTACCGGGAAGTGTAATATCAATCGTTTCTGCTTCCAGCTTATGTGCCAGCATCGCATCTGCCAGCTTTTTCTGCTTGTCGGCCAGTGCGCGTTCAATATCTGCGCGCACCTGGTTGGCCAGCTGTCCCATTGCCGGACGCTCTTCCGCAGAGAGTTTTCCCATTTGCTTGAGAATACCGGTCAGTTCACCCTTTTTGCCCAGGTACTGGACACGGAGCTGTTCCAGCAGCTTGGAATCCGTACAGTCAGACAATGCCTTTTTGGCAGCATTGCGGATTGCTTCCAATTGATCTTTCATAATACCGTTCCTTTCTTCCGCAGTTTCTGCGGTATTCGGCTCTCATGGGATTTTACAGAACCGGTCTGCCGTTGTGATACAGTCCGGTTCCCGGGGGAATCGGTGCCCCAATAAAAAAGCCTTGTCCTGAAAACAGGACAAGGCAAATGCTTGTTTTTCAACCACCCATTTTCAAAGAGCCATCACTCTTCTGCCCTTAATGCGGACACAACATCCGCACCTACTTGGAAAAAATCGGTTCAGCGCGGCCACTCAGAAGGGAACTTCAGCGCAGGCTGCCGCATGGGTTCTCAGCGTTTCCCACTCTCTGTATCGGCCGCACAGGCGCTTACTCGCTTCGTCACTGTGTTTTCTCTCAAAAAAAGCCGGGCACAGCAGAAAGTCTGTGCCTGCTTCTTATTTATTTTACTCCATCTCCTTCAAAAATGCAAGTGCTTTTCAAAATTTTTTCTTGAAATTTAACATTATCTGTGGTAGAATAAAAACAGAGCCATTTTGATATGCCGAAAAAACATGTGGAAAAGTGGAATGTTTTTGTTGGAATCCATAATTTTCATACCACACGAAAGGAGTTTTTCCCCTATGGATAACTTTGCAGAATATATGGTAAAAAAGCAGCCGGATTCTTCTGACCGGATGAAAACCGTGCTGATCATTCTGGCGGCGGTTCTTTTGTCTGCCGCTACCGTATTTCTGGTTCTTATTACCAAAATCCCGTTTATTCTGATTGTGACCTGTGCCGTTCTCTACGGAGCATATTTCCTCATCACCAACCAGTCGGTGGAATATGAATATGCTGTCACCAATGACGAAATGGACGTGGACAAAATTATTGCCAAGAGAAAGCGGGTACATTTAATCACCGTTTCCACTAAAACATTCGAGGCATTCGGCCCGGTTTCCGAGGATCTGGCAGAGGATGACAACCGGACGCTGGTGCTCTGCTCCGACAATACGGGAGAGGGCGAATATTATGCCGACCTGTCCACAGAAGCCTATGGACCGACACGTATTATCTTTACACCCAATGCCGCTGTGCTGGAAACCATAACGGCTGCACTGCCGCCCAAGCTGCGGCGGAGCGCCACTTAACCTGGGAAAGGAATACACAAGCTTATGGAACGAATCGGACTGCGGCTGATGCTGGGATATCTGCTGGTGCTGTCTCTGATTTTATTCTGCATGATGGGCAGCGACAAGCACCGGGCAAAAAAGGGCGCGTGGCGCATCCCGGAGAAAACGCTGTTTCTGACTGCGCTTCTGGGCGGTGCCATTGGCGGAACCGCCGGCATATGGTGCTTTCACCATAAAACCCGGCACTGGTATTTCCGCTATGGTTTTCCGTTGATTGCCCTGTTGCAGCTGGCAGGCATCGGATTTTTGGCCTATCAAAATCGTTTTTAAAAGAATCTAGCGCCTGTTCCGACACACTGAAATTTGCAGAACAGCTTCTTTCATTTTCACGTTTGCCGTTTCTGCTTTTTGAAAAGGCAGCAACGACTCTGATGTCTGCATGAATCCTGTGCCGGATTCGCCGGTTTCCCGGCAGTTTGACGCACAAATTCATGCAAGAAAGGTGGTTTCTATCATGAGACACAGGTTTATTTCCAAAACTGCCGGCATTCTGACAGCAGCGGCTGTCGGACTTGCCTATGTGCCGTTTTCCGTGGAATCCGGTTCTGCTGCCGCAGAGGAGGAGCAAATCACACTGGAACAGCAGTTTCAGCAGACGCAGTTATCCGACCTTCTGGGTCTGGCTGGAATTACATTACAGGCCTATTCTGTACAGTCAGCCGGCGCAGGCCATGGACTAACCGATGAAACTGTGCAGATTCTGGATCTGAATCATTCCGGTCAACTGGAAATCGAAGATGCCATGTGCTTTCTCTCCTGGTATTCGGATTTTTTTGCCTCCGGCACTCTGCCCCCGGCTGCAATCCAGTTCCTGAACACCTGGTCAGCAGATCCCATTGAAACTACGGCTCCGGTTACCACCACAACTACGACCCCCACAACAACAACAACTACTACTACTGCTACTACTGCTGCTACTACCACCGCCACTACGACAGTGACCACTACAACGACTATAACGATTACCCCAGTGCCCTCTACTGTTACCGCAACAGCAACGATCCCTTCGAATTCCGGCACTTCCACTCTGACAACACTGTCTTCCGAAACCGGAACAGAAACCACCACGGTTTCCAATACAAAAACCACAACGAGCACCAGCACAACAACAAATGCTCCGATCACAACCGTTACTACAACGGCTTCCACCGCTTCTGTCACCGGAAAGTGGCCGGTAAAATCCAGCTATCAGGGCATTGATGTTTCCAAATATCAGAAAAATATCAACTGGACCTCCGTTAAGAATGCCGGAAACGAATTTGCAATTATTCGTGCCGGCTATGGAAAATATGCCAGCCAGAAGGATCCCTATTTTGATCAGAATATGAAAAATGCGCAAAAAGCCGGCATCGCCTGCGGTGCTTACTGGTTCAGCTATGCAGAGAGTGTCGCAGATGCCCGGCAGGAAGCCGAAGTCTTTGCACAGGTGGTGCAGGGCTATCAGTTTGAATATCCCCTGGTCTTCGATATCGAAGCACCGGTACATGCAAAAATGACAATGGCGCAGGTTTCTGCCATCACCCGTGCCTTTTGCGAAACCATGGAGAGCAAGGGCTATTACGTCTCTGTTTACAGCTATTCCAGCTTCCTGAACACGAAATTAGACGCTTCCATCTTTGAGGACTATGACATCTGGGTAGCACACTTTGGTGTCAGCACGCCGTCCTTCTCCAAGGCGAAATACGGCATGTGGCAGTATTCCAGCGCCGGCTCGGTCAGCGGTATTTCCGGCAATGTGGACATGGACTACAGCTATCAGTGCTATCCCAACATTATGCTGCGCGCAAAGCTAAACGGCTTCTGATTTGAAACCGCTACATAGGAAATAAGAAACAAAACCCCTGTTTTGCATCCAGAGTGATACAAAGCAGGGGTTTTCTTATAACCTGTATTTATAAGAAATGTTTGTGCATACGAATAAATCCAGGTTTTTCGGATTTTGGGAGTTTGTCAGGAATCGCAGTCCGGCGCTCAGGATGCACTGGGTGTGCAGAGCACCGACTTATGGAATACCTGATCATATGCCTTTGCGATAATCGGCAGGAATACGCACAGCATTACGATATCAAACGGGAACTGTCCCACATTTTTCACCAGACGCGGCAGCATCCAGGTGAAGAATGCTGTCCACTCGGAAGAACTCATATGGAACGGATAATGGGGATTGATATAAGACGCATACAGAATTGAAGAATTGAGCACCAGATTGCCCACCACGATGATGGTCAGACGCGCCAGCACTGCGGAGAAAATCAGACCCTTCTTCGACTTCCGGTGATACAGGAACATGCCGTAGATCAGAGCATTCAGCATCACCACCAATGCCAGCAGCACGTTATATTCCCGCATCTTGGCGCCATCCAGCAGATAGCCGATGATGTCCACACCCAGAGATGCAATCATGGAAACAACCGGGCCGTACAGCATGGCAATTGCAGCGATTCCCAAAAAGGAAAACGTAATCCGGATGTCGGTTCCAATGGGAATCGACAGGCTGCGGAGAACAATTCCCAGCGCCATCAGCAGCGCCGTTACAGTCAGTGCACGTACCTGTTTCAGTTCCCGTGCGGAATCGGTAAATAAAGATAAAAAGCCTCTCATGAAAAATACCTCCTTCTGCCTTTCGGCAACACAAAAAACGTTCTTGCTTCGTGCACATAAGGAGTTTTCAGAGAGACTTCTTATAATGCATTCAGCGGGATGCGGAAACAGTACCGCAAGCGATCTGACTCGCTTTTCGTCCCGGCAGCAACTCCCCGTCTGTCGGGCACTCAACCAGACTCCCCGAATCGTTTTCCGATCCGATGCTTCTGATTACGCACCATTTCCTACTCTGGAAATGCAATCTATGGCAGCAGCACAATGTGTGTACCGCCGCTTTTCACCCGGTAAAAGGCAGCCGGGCAGATGCCGTTATTTTTCGATGACACGCACGCGCAGTACGCCATCAATTGCCTGCAATGCGGCAATCATGTCATCGGTTACGCCGTCAATGTCCAGGATTGTATAAGCATAATCCTTCTTGCTGGCGTTTGTCATATTTTCAATGTTTGCGCCTGCTGCACCAATAACAGAGGTCAGTGCGGAAATTATTGCCGGAACATTCCGGTGAATGACGCAAACCTTGGTATACACTGCCTGCAGCTGTGCATTCGGCAGATTGACACTGTTGCAAATATCACCCTGTTCCAGATAAGCCATCAGCTCATCGGCAGCCATGCTTGCACAGTTGTCTTCGCTCTCCGGTGTGGAAGCACCCAGGTGCGGAGTTGCAATGATGTGCTTGGCATTGCAGGTCTTGGCATTGGGGAAATCGGTGCAGTAGTATGCCACCTTTCCGCTTTCCAGTGCGGCCAGCATATCCTCATCGTTTACCAGTTCGCCGCGGGCATAGTTCAGCACCCGAACGCCGTCCTTCATCTTTGCGATAGAAGCGGCATTGATCATACCTTCGGTGTCCTTGTTGAACGGCACGTGAATGGTGAGATAATCTGCGACTGCAAAAACATCATCCTGTGTTTTTACAACTGTCACAGAAGGATCCAGGCGCAGTGCAGCGCCTACAGACAGGAACGGGTCAGTTCCCACTACCTTCATGCCCAGTGCAACAGCGGCATTTGCCACCAGTGCGCCGATTGCGCCCAGGCCGATGATGCCCAGGGTCTTGCCCTTGATTTCCGGGCCGGCAAACTGGCTCTTGCCCTTTTCTACCTGCTTGGCTACAGTGGTTTCGCCGTCTTTCAGAGTTGCTGCCCATTCCATTGCCTCCGGAATCTTACGGGAGGAAATGAGCAGACCGGTAAGCACCAGTTCCTTTACGGCATTGGCGTTTGCACCCGGTGTATTGAATACGCAGATACCAGCCTCCGAGCAGCGATCCAGCGGAATGTTGTTCACGCCGGCACCGGCACGGGCAATTGCTTTCAGATTGTCGCCAAAAGCGGTTTCATGCAGAGAAGCGCTGCGCACCAGAATTGCATCCGGATTTTCCGCCTGATCCGAAATGGTATATGCATCACAGAAGCGGTCTGTACCGGCCTTCGAAATTTTATTGAGTGTCTGAATTGTATATTTCATGATGATGTCCTTTCCTCAGGCATTCTCGGCTTCAAACTGCTTCATGAAAGCAACCAGTTTTTCTACACCTTCCATGGGCATTGCGTTGTAGATCGAAGCACGCATGCCGCCTACTGTCCGGTGTCCCTTCAGGTTTACAAAGCCAGCCGCAGTTGCTTCCTTGATAAACTTTGCATCCATATCCTTGTCGCCGGTCACAAAAGGAACGTTCATGAGAGAACGGTCTTCCTTGCGTACAGTGCCGTGGAACAGCTTGCTCTGATCCAGGAAATCGTACAGCACCTTTGCCTTGGCGATATTCCGCTTCTGCATTTCTTCCAGGCCGCCCATTTTCTTGAGCCACTTGAAGACCTTGCCGCAGATGTAAATGCCATAGCAGGGCGGTGTGTTGTACAGAGAGTCTGCATCCGCCTGTGTCTTCCATGCCAGCATGGTGGGGGTGTTCTCTACTGCCGGCTTTTCCGGAATCAGGTCTTCCCGGATAATGGCAATAACAACGCCGGCCGGGCCAACATTCTTCTGCACGCCGCCATAGATCACGCCGTATTTTGCAACATCCACCGGCTCGCTCAGGAAGCAGGAAGAAACGTCTGCAACCAGCGGCTTGCCCTTAGTGTTCGGCAGCTTCTTGTATTTGGTACCATAAATGGTATTATTCTCACAAATGTAAACATAATCTGCATCATCGTCAATGGGCAGATCAGAGCAGTCCGGGATATAAGAGAATGTCTCATCTTCAGAGGAGGCAATTTTTACGGCCTTGCCGTACTTCTGTGCTTCCTGATAGGCTTTCTTTGCCCACTGGCCGGTGACAATATAATCTGCCACGCCGTTTTTCATCAGGTTCATCGGAACAGCGGAAAACTGCTGTGAAGCGCCGCCCTGCAAAAACAGAACCTTATAGTTATCCGGAATTCCCATCAGATCCCGGAGATCCTGTTCAGCGGTTTTGATAATGTTGTCAAATGCGGCACTGCGGTGGCTCATCTCCATAACGGACATGCCTGTTCCCTGATAGTCCAGCATTTCCTCTGCTGCCTCACGCAGAACTTCTTCCGGCAGAACAGCCGGGCCTGCGCTAAAGTTATATACTCTGTGCATCGCTTCAATACCTCCTGTGAATCAAGCGCAATACGTGCTTTTTAGAGTCAGTCTCCACAAACAGCGATTGCGGTTTCGGTGAAGACAGCTTCTCATCATTGCTCCCGTTCGACAACAGCGCATCCTGCAAAAGTGTGCAGCCGCCCCTGTGTCTTTCTGCGGTTGTTCTCTCAGCCGCGAACAGGTGTCCGTGCCAGCGAAAACAACACTTTTTCTGCCATTTTTCAAACGGCACTTTTTATTATACGCTCTTTTTCCGTAATTGTCAAGAAAAGATACCCAATCACAGCAATTTTTCAGTGCATTTGTCAAAATGCACAATTCCGGAACTGCCAAAGTCCGAAAAAATGCGAAAAAAAGTGCAGAAGGCACACAGAAACTTCTGTACACCCTCTGCACTGGTTTTATGTTTCATCGCACAAGCCGAACTTATGCTTTGCCATTTCTGCAATCAATGTAGCAGAACCATCTACGCCCAGCAGGTTGCTGTTCAGGAACAAATCCCGATAACGGGTGTTGTTGACCTCACAGCCGGTATGCGAGCGGTAGTATTCTGCCCGTGCCTTGTCCACCTCTTCAATAATCCGCTGCGGCTCTGCAGTGGTGCAGCCCAGCGTCTGGATGCTGTTGCGAATCCGCGCCTGATAAGGCGCGAAAATATAGCACCGAATCACATTTTCCCGTTCCCGGAGGAGATAGTCTGCACAGCGGCCGATGATCACACAGTTTTCCTTCTCGGCATGTTCCAGAACCAGCTTGCTCTGGAGTTCAAACATCCGATCCTGTTTCAGGCTGCTGCCGATTCCCAGCGGATAGGCCATCTTGTAATATCCGGTCACGCCTTTTTTCCCGAACTCCACCAGAGAATGCATGGTATCGTCCAGCGCCTCCGCCTCTTTTTCCAGGGAATTGCGGTCATAGAGGGGAATTCCCAGCTTTTCTGCCAATGCCACACCAATATCTCTGCCGCGGCTGCCGAACTGCCGTGTAATCGTAATCACGTAATTGTTTTGCATAGAAAAAACTCCTCTCTGTTCCGATGCCGGATGCATGCAGAAACATGTCCAGCGACATCCCTGCTTCTGTACCATCATACCACAATTTCGGGTACTTGTCTAGTTGGAATAATTCACGATTGCAAATCGATTTTTCCGCAAAACTTAGGCATCTTGCAGGATTTTACTGAAAAAGGTTACAGAACCGAAAACGGAGTTTGAAGGGGTGCCGCCGCGCTCCAAACAGACATTACAATTTCATTACAAACGCTGGGAAAAACTTGCAGGCAGATCGGAAATTGAGTATAATAATAGTATCATATTGCAGCGTATACGGAAAGGATGTCGGTATCATGAAAAAGATTTTGCTTCTTACCATTCAGACGGTGCTGGTCTGGATGATCACAGCATTTTTTCTGTACTTTTGGAACAAGGGTCACCTTTCCGGGCTTCCGGCGCTGCCGGAGCTGTCTCAGCGCGTCTGGAGCAATCTGACGCATCACACGGCATGGTTTCGTGCCTGAAAACTTAGAACCTGTCTTCACAACAAAACGGCTGTAAGGATTCCGAATTGTCCTTACAGCCGTTTTTTATCATTTCTTCAAATCAATTAGTCATTGAAATACCGCTTCAGGAAGCCGGCAAATGCACAGCCGTGTCTTGCCTCGTCCTTTGCCATCTCGTGAACTGTGTCATGAATTGCATCCAGGTTCAGCTGCTTTGCCTTTGCAGCCAGTGCCTTCTTTCCGGCACATGCGCCGTTTTCAGCGGCAACGCGCATTTCCAGATTCTTCTTTGTGGAATCGGTTACAACCTCGCCCAGCAGTTCTGCGAACTTTGCAGCATGCTCTGCTTCTTCATAAGCAGCCTTTTCCCAGTACAGGCCGATTTCCGGATAACCCTCCCGGAATGCAACCCGTGCCATTGCCAGGTACATACCAACCTCAGAGCATTCTCCGTTGAAGTTTTCCCGCAGACCCTGTACGATCTCTTCATCTACACCCTGTGCAACGCCAACTACATGTTGGTCTGCCCATGCCAGATTGTCTTCCTTCTGCTCCACGAACTTGTCTGCCGGTGCACCACAGATCGGACATGCTGCCGGAGCGGTTTCTCCTTCGTGTACATAACCACAGATAGAACATACAAATTTTTTCATAATCACTGCCTCCAAAAATCAATTTTTTATGGAAAGCGGCCGCCTTTCTGCCTGTCCGCTTATCGTAATTGTATTATAGCACATCTCCTTTCTCTTGTCAAGACTAATTCTCAATTCATAATGAAAAATTCACAAATAAACTTATAGTTAGGGTAGACTTACAGGAATATTACTTTAAATTTTGATATTTTGATGAACTGTAAGGTCGATACAGGATTCTCCCATTGCGTCAAAACTGTTTTTTCCAAGAAAAAGCAGGCACACAGCCCCCTTAAAAGGTTTCCGTGTGCCTGCTTTCGCGCTTTATGACATTAAAACAAAATAGCTTTTATTACAGCTTTGCATTTTCTTCAAATTGCGGATTATAGAAAACACCATCATAGAGATCATAGCGGCCTTCGCTGAAATAATAAACGCGCTCTCCATGTGCCGATCCAGCCATTGTCATGCAATAAGAATACAGTAAGCTTACTGCATCCTGAAGTGTTACAACCCCATCGCCATTTGCATCAATCAAATTGTAATCCAATTCACTAATGACAGTAGGATGATCATAAAATGTCATAAGTTCATATAACACATCATACATCTCCGGGTCTGTTTCCGGAAGAATCGGTCTCTTTCCAGCATAAACCGGGCTTCCATATTCATGGCTGCCTATAGTTATCCATCCACTGTAATCAGAATCAAACCGAATAGGTTCAGAAGGATATGACTTCTTTACAATCGTGATATCCTCTCCTACCTGCTCGTAAGCATAGCAATACATTGCTCTTAAAGCACCACTCGAAGAAATCTCATTTATTTTTGTAAAGTCTCCAATGCAGAAAACTTCCTTTTCATGAATCAAGTCCGCATCTGTCTGATCGACTACACCGTCTTCATTGATATCGGCCAGTTTCAGCTGTTCCTCTGTGAACATGGTGGAATCTACATTCAGATAACGGCTAACCATAGCTGAATCATGTCCGGTAATTACGCCGTCCTGGTCTACATCCCCAAGCAGAACCGTGCTGTCAGCCGCGCCGACAGACAAGATCGGCAGTGAAGCTACTGCCATAACGGCAGCGGTGAAAAAGCCAAATACCTTCTTTGTTCTCATAAAAATCATCCTTTCTTAAAATAAGACCTTTCTTTTTTCCTGGAAAAGCGCTGGAAAATCCCATTTTCCTACAATTTCTTTTCCTTGTCTTTATTGTACAGGATTATATGAAAATTGTCAAGAGGTTTTGGAAAAATAATAGCAAATGCCTCCCCTCTAAGACAGCAGTAAGGTTTCAACACAAAATCCACTTGCTTGACAACCCTCTCAATATGCATTATAATAGATCTATTCGATTTTATAAATGCACCAGAAGGAGGCGGCAGATTTTATATGAGAAAGCAACGGTTCAGCCGGTCTGGCAGAGCTTCATCCAATTCTTCCATGAACCCGGAAGAGTATCAGTATCATTTGAGACAAATTGAAGGCAGTGACCCTTCGGAACAAGCCGCCGGATACGCCTGGTTTCGAAAAATAGCCGATCAGGGCTTCTCAAACGCCATGTACATTGCCGCAGTATGCCTGCGGGACGGCATCGGCACACAGCAGGATTCCGCACAGTCTGTTCAGCTGCTGCAATCTTCCGCAGAACTGGAATACGATCCGGCACAGTTCGCCCTGGGCATGGAATATCTCCAGGCAGAAAACCGTACGGAAGCACAGGCAGAATCCGGGCTGTACTGGCTGGAACGCGCCGTAAAGCACCACAATTCCGATGCGCAGTTTGTGCTGGGACTTTACCTGCTCCGCAACAGCACCGATCCGGAAAAGGAGTCCCGTGGATTTCTCCTGATGCAGGAAAGCGCCAGGGCCGGCGATCCCCACGGCATGTTTGAAACCGGCCGCTGCCTGCTCTTCGGTCTGGGCACGGAGACCAATCCGGAAGCAGCCGTGCCTTGGATTCTCCAGGCCGCAGAAATCGGCGTTGCAGATGCGCAGGAATTTGCCGGCATGTGCCTTATCTACGGCACCGGTATTGAAGCCGATCCGGAAAAGGGCGTTTCCTGGCTGGAAAAAGCTGCCGCGCAGGATGTCCCCACTGCCCTCTATCACCTGGGAGACTGCTATTATCAGGGACTAGGGGTTCCGCGGGATCTCCAAAAGGCCTATCCCCTGCTCCTGCGCGCAGCAGAAGCAGGTACGGCAGAAGCGCAGTTTGCAGTAGGCAGCATTCTCTTTAACGGAGAACTGGGAGAAGCCCGGGAAGCCGAAGCAGTACAGTGGCTGGAAAAGGCCGCCGCACAGGAGCAATCGGACGCAATGGTGCAGCTGGGTTTGTGCTATGCCGGCGGAACCGGCGTTCCTGCAGATCCGGAGCACGCCGTTTCTCTCTATCAGCAGGCCATCCAGCTGGGAAATCAGGAAGCCCGAAATATGCTGGGGCGCTGTTATATGGAAGGCACCGGCATTGCACAGGATTATGAAAAGGCCTTTGCCTGCTTCCAGGAAGCCGCCGAAGCCGGAGAACCGGCCGCACAGTATAATCTGGCTGACTGTTATTTCAATGGTCTGGGCACGAAGACCGATCTTCCGACTGCTGTGAAGTGGTATCAGAAATCCGCCGATCAGGATGTTCCCATTGCGCAGTATTTCCTGGGCACCTGCTATCACTTCGGCCGGGGCGTGCCCCAAAACGAAAAGCTGGCGCAAAAATGGCTGGAACGCGCCGCCAAGCAAAATTACCGGGATGCTCAGTTTGCTCTGGGCATGTGCCTGTTCTATCAGGATATCACCACCGACCAGGAAGACCGGAAAGCGGCATACTGGTTTCAGAAGGCCGCAGATCAGGGAGATATTCCGGCAAAATGCCAGCTGGGAATCTGCTATCTGGACGGGAACGGCGTTCCCGCCGATCTGGAAAAAGCCGTGGCACTGTTTCAGGAAGCCGCCGCTGCCGGAGACGACGAAGCCCAGTTCCAGCTGGGAAGCTGCTATCATTTCGGCACCGGCATTGAACAGGATATGGAAGAGGCCATTCTCTGGCTGGAACGCTCCGCAAAGCAGAACAACCCCTATGCCCAGTTTGCCCTGGGTTCCTGCTATCAGGATGGAGACGGCGTAGAAGAAGATATTGATACCGCACTGGACTGGTACGAACGCGCCGCCGCACAGGGATTATCTGATGCACAATGTGCCATCGGCACCTATTACCTGGAACAGGAAGAAGACCGGGAAACTGCACTGGAATGGTTCCAAAAGGCTGCTGCGCAGGAAAACGAAAACGCCTACTATATGATTGGCATTTGCACCTATGTGGGTGATGACAGTGAAGAGGACGAGGACGCGGTGGATTGGTTTGAACGCGCGGCGGAATGCGGCCATGACGGCGGTCAGTACATGATGGGATACTGCTATCTCAACGGCACTGGCGTAGACGCAGACGAAGACGAAGCGCGCCGCTGGCTTCATCTGGCGGCCAGACAGGGAAATGATGATGCAAAGGAAATGCTGGCGGAATTTTTCCTGGAAGAATATGACGAGGACAACGAGGCGTACGAGGACGAAGACCTCTGAGCGAACCGCTTCCCCTAATCACTTTAAAAACAAAGAACCTGTATGCAAGGACGAATTCATACCGTCTGGCATACAGGTTCTTTTTGTGGTATTCAGAAGATGGGTTCTCATTGCGCTTGCAGGAGACAAAGCATTCAAGGCGCTGTTGTTTCCAGAGCAGCAGTCATTGTGGCAATCGGCGCAGCGCCGGACTGAAATGCGGAAAACGTCAGGGAAGCATCCATATTTTCTACAGAAAATCCGGCCAGATCACCGCTTTTTGTCAGGGATAAGGTATAGGGACTTCCGTCCAGTTCCTCGGTAATACAGATTTCCCCTTCTTTCTCGGTTCCGGTGATTTTCTCCTCTTTGGCCAGGGTATCCACCGCCTGAATCAACGAAACCAGAACGGATTTTGCCGGCATGGCAGACTGCGGAACAGAAAAGCCCAAGCCCTGATAAGAAGCCGACACAGTATCCCCGGAAAAATCCAGTACCACACCGGCCAGAGAAGCCGGCTCGGCAAAGGCCACACTCCACTGGCCTTCTCCGATTCTGGAAATGGTTCCGGAAGCGGTCAGATCTTCCATTTCCATGATCATTTCCGCGGTAAAGCTGCCGCCCAGTTTTTGTGAAGCGCTGGCCTCTTTTCCGCCGGGGCGGGCACATCCGATACAGCATGCCGCAACTCCGGCGGCTGCGGCAGATAAGGCAATCCATTGCATGTATTTCATATTGAAGCTCCCTCCTACTGTCTGCCTGATTTCCGAAATCAAATGTATATTTCCTGAAGCTCCGTCAAATGCCTTCCACCAAAGATTTCCGGATACAGGCAGAGATTCCCGGAGCGGTGTGCCCCGGATATGGTCAGAGAAATTGAGGAGATTGTTCCTGCTCCATGGCGATAAAAGCAGACGGCAGGCAATCCAGCAGATCACTGGGCAGCATGGCTTGCTGGGAATATCGTGCCGCCGCCAGATCGCCGGCAAAGCCGTGCAGATAGACCCCGGCACAGGCTGCATTCCACGCAGACAGTCCCTGCGCCGCCAACGATGCAATCATACCGGCCAGGACATCACCGCTCCCACCCCGGCTCATGCCGGGGTTTCCCGTGGGATTCATGCAGACATTTTTTCCCTGGGCAACAATTGTTCCGGCACCCTTCAGCACCAGTGTCACCGGATATTTTGCCGCAAAATCCTGCGCTGTCTTTATGCGTTCCGCCTGAATCTCCGAGATGCTCTTCTGTGTCAGCCGTGCCATTTCGCCGGGATGCGGTGTCAGAATCCAGTCTGTCCTCTTTCCTCCCTCTATATCTATGCAGTCTGCAATACAATTTAGACCATCCGCATCCAGAATCACCGGGCACTCCGCCTGATGCAGAATCCATTTCACCAGCGCCTTGGTATCCGGTGTTACGCCCATGCCGCATCCCAGCAGAACTGCATTCGCTCGGCGCAGATGCAGTTCCAGGCTCTCATGGTTGGGCACATCCAGCAAAAAGCCGTCTGCATCTGTCACCAACGGGAGCCACATGGCTTCCGGCAGCGTTCCGGCCAGGCGCATGGGATTTTCCGGTGCAGTTCCCACGGTTACAAGACCGGCACCGGAGCGCAGCGCCGCCTTGGTTGAAAGCGCGCACGCCCCCGGCATAGTACGACTTCCGGTGATGCAAAGCAGACGGCCGAAGTCTCCTTTCTGCGCATTCCATAGACGTTTGGGAATCATTTTGCTGATTTTTGAAAGTGTTAGTTCTAACATCTGTGTCATTCCTTTCCGGTTCTTATTCTAACAGAACATCTCTAAACAAAAACACCGCACAAAGAAACGGCTTCGTCTTTGTGCGGTGTTTCCGATGTTTTTTCGTATACGTGCTTAATATGCGCCCAGGCACTGCCCGAACAATACACATCGGATGCCGTCATCTGCACCGGAGTTGCACGTTTGCAGGGCAATCATCCGATCCTCATAAGTGGGCAGATCATCCTCCGGCGCGTACCATACCAGCGCATTGGTACGGATTTCTTCAATATATTTCTTGTATTCGTCCTCGGTCATGTCAATCCGGTTCCAGTAGTCAAATGCTGCGCCCTCTTCCCCATTCAGCACGGCACTGGCAACAATGCGGTAAAGGTACCGTTTTTCCAGAGAGGCCACTTCAAAATAAATGTGCTCTTTGCCCCAGGCTTCTTCCTTAAAGTCCTTTACGCTGTGGAACATAGAACCGTCTCCCATGTTATGGCCATAGAGAAGCGTGCCGTTTGTCTCGTTGATATCACCGCGGAAGTCCTCGAAAATCGATCCGGCATAACTGTTGTTCTTCTGCCAATCCCGGTTGATGTAGAACTCGTTGTCCTTGCTCTGAACAATGGGGTAATTAATCGGTGTGTCATTGACATAAACCCAGCCTACCACGTCTGCATTGGCCTCGTGATACTGCTTCACCTTTTCCATGTCAATCTGCATATCGTAGTCATATGTCACAGTGGTGGTTGTGGTTACAGTAGTGGTTACAGTAGTGGTCATTGTTGTAGTGCTGGTGGTGGTCAAAATCGGAATTTCCTCCGGTGCAGACACGCGTCCTGCCCGGTACACCAAAACCAGGCAGACAATGATTATTGCTGCCAGTGCAATTCCCACACCAATTAAAATTCGTCCAAACTGCTTTTTCTTTTTTTCTGCCACGCAGATTCCTCCCTAATTGCAGCCGCTTTTTTCTACGCAAAAACGGCGGTACTGATTTTCTCCGGCATGCTGTCCTGTGCCGTTTTTTCATACAAATGTTCTTTTATAGTATATCTTTTTTCTATGGATTTGTCAAGGTATTTTTTCCAAATTCGGACAAAAAAGGAACCGTCCGAAGACGATTCCCTTTTCTCAGGTTTTTCATGATCAGCACTTGTCATTACTGCTGCTCTTTTTTCTCGGTTTCTGTTTTTTCTGCTTCTGCTGTTTCTGCCGGTTCAGTTTCATCTTCTGCGGCGCCGGCAGCCAGCTTTTCCCGGCGGTAAGAAACCTGGAACGCGCGTACCACGCTAAATACCAGATATACCACAAACAGCAGCGCTTCTGCAATCAACAGCGGCCGTGTCATGTTGGAAATTGCGTTATGAATTGCACTGGATGTGCTTCCGCTTGCCGGAACCAGAACGTTATATGCATTTGCATAGGATGCAGTTTCGAAATATTCATCCGCTGTCTGGTTTACATCTGCGATCACCTGATTCAGCTTGTTGCAGATTGCTTCCATATCCTGGTCTACCTTTTCCTGATCTGCCTTAGAAGCAACAGCGGTCTTTTTCAGAGTATCCAGACGTGTCTGATAGTCCTTGATTCTGGACTGATAGGAAGAGACATCCGACTGTGCATCGGTTTTCTGGGAAATCAGATCGTCATAAGCCTCAGAAGGCTGGGTCAGCGCATTGCTGGTAGTACCGTCTGCGCTTGCCATCAGTACATAGGAATCCTTCTGATACTTGTTAATGGAATCTATAATTGTACTCAGCTTTTCCTGGGCACTGGTAAGAGAACGGTTCAGGGTATCAATCTGATACTGATAATAGGTTTCCAGAGACGACTTGTCCTTTGTCACATTTTTACCCAGAACGTAGGAAGTCAGGGTAGCGTAGTCCACGGTTTTCAGGGTACTTACTGCTGCCTGAAGGTCGGTAAAGGTGTAGCCGGTTTCTGTAGAACGGAACCGGGTATTATCATTGTCAACCAGAGTGGATACATAATTTTGCAGAGAATTCAGGGAATTGTTCAGCAAATCCAGTGCCTGTGGGTAATCATAACCAGTATAATCCACAGAGTTGAGCGCATCACCAAAGGACTTGTTAAATCCATAGGTGCGCATAAAGTAAGTACGGTAATTGCTCAGGAGTGTATTCAGCAGGTCTGCTGCCTGAGAACGGGACAGACCCAGATTGGTATACTGGAACTGTACTTCAAACTTTGTGGGATAATAAGAGACATCCATCATCTGTTTTGCTGCTTCAATGGAATTGGTGGAATCAAAAATACTCTTATATGCGGTCAGTTCATCAATGGTATCCTCCGGAACCACACCAGAAATGGTCAGGCCGTTGCGCACCAGATCCACACTTTTCTCGGAAAGTCCCAGGTCAGACAAGGTTTCCTGAATAATGGACGGGGTTTTAATGGAATCGGCATCAAATTCGTTGCCGTTAGGATCCAGGCCAGATTCGATTCCGTCATAGGAAAAGCCCACCATAGCAGTCAGTGGTGTACACTTACTGGAATAGGCAACCAGCGAGCCGCCGAAAACCAGACCGGCTGCCACTACTGCAATCAGCACCCACAGCAGCACGTATTTTCTCAGCTGATGAAAAATCTCCACAACCGGAATGGTAATGGTATCCTCCTCATCCTGTACTGCATTCTGTACAATCATAACATTTGATGTTTCGGTATCCGGATGTTTGGTCTTCTGATTTTTACGCATAGCATCAATCGCAGGAGCAGTCCTGCACGATTTTTCCACCAAATGCGAATAAAATCCAATTACAGGAAATGTCCTTTATCCTTTCTGAAAATTCAAAGTAGTTCTGCGCTTTTTTATCGAAATTCCGTATAAAAAAGTCTGCTGAACTCTTTTATTATAGCACATTTTCATTTTTCTGTAAACTGTTAAATCGGAAAAGATTCCACAGAAAACAGCGTGAAAAAACAGCATCTTTCACAATCTGCCGGAAAACCCAGCCTTTCTGACGGAATCACTTCCGGAAACACACCAAAATTTTGTTTCTTTTTCCGGATTTCGGGCATACTACGCATAGTACCGGCAATTTTGGAAAAAGGGGCGGATTTTTGCTTATGAAAACCATTCGAAACCGGCTGGCAGTGCTCCAGCTGTGTCTGATTTTGATTTTTTCTCTGACTGCGGTTTATCTTGCCCATCTGGTACAAAAGCCAGAACTGCAGCAGACTGCCGCCGGACAGGGCACCTATACCTGTCTGGCCGGCACAGCAGAAGGGACAATCTACGACCGAAACAGCGTTCCGCTGATCAACGCATCGGATACCTGTGAAGCAGTGGTCTGCCCCACACCGGAAGCCGTCACGGCGCTGCTGCCACACCTGATTGATCCTGCTGCATTTTTTCAGAAGGCAGAGTCCGGGCGGCCGTTTGTGTGTACCATTGACACCTCGGAAATCGACTGTCCGGATGTCACCGTTTTGAAAATTCCCAGGCGATACAGCGCCGAACAGCCGGCACAGCATTTGATCGGCTATACCGCACAGGGAGCCGGCGTTTCCGGGCTGGAATACGCCTATGATTCGCTCCTGCGCCGGGAACAGTCTCAGTGGACGATTACCTTTTCTGTAGACGGCACCGGTTCAGCCCTGGCAGGCGAAAACACCCAGATTCGCTATGGCGCCAATCCATCCTGGGGCGTTGTCACAACCTTGGATGCCTCCATCCAAAGAATCTGTGACACTACCGGAAAGCAGCTGAAAAAGGGATGTGTTGTTGTCCTGGATGCGGAAAACGGCGATATCCTGGGACTTTCCAGCTTTCCCACCTATCATCCGGAACAGCTGGAAGCGGCTTTACAGAATCCGGACAGCCCGCTGATCAACCGTGCCTGCTATGCCTATCCGGTGGGTTCCATCTTTAAGCTGGTGACCGCGGCATGCGCCAAAGAACAGGGGAACACCTATTCCTTCCGCTGGAACTGCACTGGTTCTGTAGCAATTGGCACACAGATTTTCCGCTGTCATGATGCAAACGGCCACGGAGAGCAGTCCATGCTGGAAGCCATGCGCAATTCCTGCAATCCCTATTTTATTGCCCTGAGCCAGGAACTCCCTGCCGCATCTATGCTGCAAATGGCAAAGGCACTGGGCTTCGGCACAGAAACACCGCTGACGGAAACCATTCTCGGCGCTGCCGGAACGCTTCCCACAAAAGAACAGCTGCGGCTTCCGGCAGAACAGGCAAATTTTTGCTTCGGACAGGGCATTCTCACGGCAACACCGCTCCAGATTGCCCGTATGACCTGCGCCATTGCCGGAGACGGAACCCTTCCTGCAATCCGTCTCATTCGCGGCAGCACTGAGGATGGAAAAACGGTACAGCAAGAGACTCCCTCTCGCCGGGAAAACGGCATCTCTGCGGAAACAGCAGCGTTTCTTCGTTCTCTCATGTGCTACACCGCCGCAGACGAAGCCTTTCAGGGGAAACCGGGCAATGTCAGCATGGGTGCCAAAACCTCTACCGCACAGACAGGTCGATATGACGCAGACGGACAGGAATACTGTCACGGCTGGGTCACATCCTTTTTCCCGGCACAGCAGCCGCGCTATGTGGTGACCGTTCTGGCAGAGGACGGCGGCTATGGAAATCAGACTGCCGCACCGGTACTGCGGCAAATCGCCGGCGCAATCCTGGATCTGGAAACCTGAACACACTGCGATATTGACAACATTTTTCTTCCCATGGTATAATAAACTGTCACATTCGAAAGAAAGGCGTGTTTTTTGCAGCATGTACTATATTTATATTCTCTCCTGCCGGGACGGCAGTCTGTACACCGGCATTACCCCTGATCTGAAACGGCGCATGCGGCAGCACTGGGGCTTATGCCGGGGCGGTGCCAAGTATACCCGCAGCCATCCGCCCCAGGCACTGTGCGGCCTTTGGGAAACAGACGATCACACCGCTGCGGCACAGTTTGAAATCTACTGCAAGCAGCTGAGCCGCCAGAAAAAGCAGGCACTCCTGGCCAGTCCCGATAACTGGGCTGCATTTTTTCCCCAGCTGGACACCCAGCGCTATAAACCCTGCACTCCGGAGCCGCTCTCCTATTATCTGGGCACCTAAGAGCCACATGCTGTACAAAACGAAAAAGGGCGCAGCCCTTCGCGGCAACGCCCTCTCTCTTTCTCTCATTGCAGTTTTTATTGAATGGTGATCTGTCTGGACTCCGGTACAACCGGCTGCTTCTTCGGCATTTTCAGCGTCAAAATGCCGTTTTCGTAGGAAGCCTCCATGTGATCGGTATCCACATCACCCACATACATCTGCTGCTGATAAGAACAACTGCTCCGTTCTTTCCGCAGATAGGTGCCGTCTTTTGCCTGCTCTTCCTCAGATTTTTCCTTGTGGACGGCTTTCAATGTCAGGACATCTTCCTGCACATCCACCTGGATTTCGTCTTTGGAAAATCCAGGGAGTTCTGCTTCCATCACGTAACTGTCACCAGTATCACGCACATCAGTTTTGCAGGCGCTCAGCTGATTCTGTCCGCCGAAAAAAGCATCTTCCCAGTCTCGCATCGAGCGGAACAGTTCATAACCAGTACGTTCAAAGGGTGTTAAAGTGTTCATCATAAAGCATACCTCCTCATCGGTGCAATAACCGTTCTCATACCTGTTTGCATTGGCATCTGGATGAGAACAGAATCAAATCTCTTGTTAAAGAGTCTGATGCAAATTATTGAATGGCAATCTGCTTGGAAGCCGGAATCTGCGGCTTCTTTTTCGGCATTTTCAGTGTCAGGATACCATTTTCATAGGAAGCCTCCAGGTGCTCTACGTCAATGCCGCTCAGATCCAGCTTTTGCTGATAAGAGCATCTGCTCCGTTCCTTCCGCAGATAGGTGCCGTCCTTGGCTTTTTCCTCTTCGGTCTTTTCTTTATGCACGGCTGTCAGGGTCAGAACATCGTCCTGCACATCCAGCTTGATTTCCTCTTTGGTAAAGCCCGGCAGCTCTGCTTCCATGATATAATCATCTCCGGTGTCCCGGATATCCGTCTTGCAGGAGCGCAGCTGCGCCGCAGTTTTGTCACTGCCGAAGAACTCATTTTCCCAGTCCCGCATAGAGTGGAACAAATCATAACCTGTACGTTCAAAGGGTGTCATATAATGCATCATAAAGCATACCTCCTAAAAAGTTTCGATCAGATGAATTGTATCCGAATCGGTACACGTTTCACATCTCTTCCATCTTCCGTGTTCCCTTTCCGTTTACAAGTATTATATTACCCCCGGTTTCTAATAGATTGATGATTGTTCTGTGAAAACTAGATGAAAATTAGCGCTCCGTTCAGTCGAGTGCTAATAGGTAAGCACTTTATCTGCTAGTTCTTGAGAAAGATGTTTGCTAATGCATTTCTCTACAGGCAAGAAAAAGCACAGCTGAAAGAAATCGTTTTCAGCTGTGCTTTTTGAATTTGATTTGTAGCATCCTGGATCCGGATGCTTATTTTTTCAGGTAGGTTTTCAGGAAGGCAAAGAGGGCATCCATCTGTGCATCGGTTCCAATGGAAATCCGGAGATAGTTGCGAATCCGCGGCGCGTCAAACCAGCGCACAAAAATGTGTGCCTGCCGCAGTGCTTCAAACAGCGCATGTGCGTCGCAGTCCGGGTGTGTAACAAAGAGGAAGTTGCTCTTGGAATCCGGGAACTGGAATCCCATTTCGGCCAGCACCCGCTTTGTCCGCTCCCGGGTGGCCATAATTTTTGCCGTAGTTTCTTTCAGATAAGCGCTGTCCTCCACTGCGGCAGTTCCAGCCATCAATGCAGAACGGTTCATGGTGTAGGAGTTGAAGGAGTACTTGACATCATGAATTGCCCGGATCAATTCCGGTGCACCAATGGCAAATCCAATTCGTTCTCCGGCCATGGAGCGCGACTTGGAGAATGTCTGTACAACCAGCAGATTCTCATACTTGGACAGCAGGGGCAGAACAGACTGACCGCCAAAGTCAATGTAGGCCTCATCTACAACCACGAGGGATTCCGGATTGTGTTCCAGAATTTCTTCGATTTGTCCCAGCTCCAGGGCAATGCCCGTTGGTGCGTTAGGATTCGGGAAGATGATTCCCCCGTTGGGCTTGCAGTAATCGTCCGGAACGATCCGGAACTGCTCATCCAGCGGCTGCACTGCATAGGGAATCCGGAACAGATCACACCAAACCGGATAAAAGGCATATGTAATATCCGGGAACAAAATCGGCAGATCTGATTGGAAAAAGGTCTGAAAAATCATAGCCAGCACATCATCAGAGCCAACTCCGGTAAACACCTGATTTTCCGCAACGCCATAGGCCTTGGCAATGGCCGCATTCAACTGATGGCAGGTGGGATCCGGATACAGCCGCATCTGCTCTGCATTACTCGAATCCAGGGCACGTTGCACCCCTGGTGCCGGGGGATACGGATTTTCATTGGTGTTCAGCTTGATCATATCCGGAAAATCCGGCTGATCTCCCGGTACATAAGGTACTACCTGACGAATGTTCTGGAGATAACGCTTCATTTTTCATCACTTTCCTGACTATTTCAATTTTTTATGTGCCTGGGTCCTCAGAACCCGTTACATTTTCTGGCCGCAGGAACCGCAGAATTTGCTGCCCGGTTCATTTTGCGCGCCGCAGTGCGGACAAACGCCGGAATCGGGAACATTTGGCTTCGACGATTTCCCTTCCGGTGCAGGAGAATAGACAAATTCTCCTGCCGGTGCCGGATTTTCCGGTGCTGCGCCGGCCAGAACCGGTACCTTTTCCGGCTGCGGCTCTGCTGCCTCCGGAACAAACGGTGCCGCCTGTCCCTGTTTTTTCGCCTTTACCCGGCAGACTGCATTGATACAAATGCCGATAGAAGCCGGGATAATCCCGCACAGAGCAACAATCAATGCTGACCAGAGGGACGGCAGGAGCAGATCACTGAGGCCGTCTCTGGCAAAGGACAGGTCATCCAACACATTCATCGCACCGGCCAGGAGAAAGACCAGGCCGTCTGCAATCAGAACCAGCAGTCCCGGCACGGCAACTGCCACACCGGATGCTGTGAGCATCCGACCCTTTCGCCAATGTTTCCTGATGGCAAAGGCCAGCCACAGCACAAAGCTGACTCCGGTCAGTACTGCCGCAGTTACAACGCCGGGCAGCGTGCAGAAAAACCGCACTGCAAATTTTCCGAAGCCGTGTCCGGCAATCCGGTCTACTGCCTGGTTCCAGGCCGGCACATCATCCTCTGTTGCATACAAGAACGCAACCCGGTCAGTTTCTGCAAAGCGGACACCGGTTTCCTTTTCCAGCGTTCCGGCCAGTTCATCCTGCATCAAATCCGCAAAGGTTTCTGCCTGCACTTCCGGCATTTCATCGCTCTTCTTGGTCAGATATGCGCTGAGGTCTGTAATGTAATCACAAATGGCACCATTTATCTCTTCATTGGCAAGGGCGGCCTCTGCATATTCCGGTGTCAGATTCGGCGCATCCTGCATATACCATTCATAAACCCACTGCCCCATGTTTTGTTTTTTTCCGTTTTCCTTCCACTGTGCCTGTGACAAATCCATCTGCGAAATCGCTTTGGATACGCCGTCAGCCGAAAGGGTTTCATAGGCAACCGTACTGCAAAGCAGCAAAATTGCCAGCAGGAAGGTCAGCAAAAAGAACAGGATTGAGCCAATGACTGCACCTGCTCCTGATTTTTTGACTGCTCGCTCCGTTTTCGTATCGTTAGATTTCTTTTCTTTTGCTTTTTTTCCCATTTGTAGATGCCTCCATTTGTATTGCTTCTGTGGAATCCGGCTCTTTCAAAATATTATAGCATTCTCCATACCTTCTGTCAAGGTTTCGGCAGCGGTGCGCCACGTTTTTTCCGGGACAATCCATGGAATTTTCCGCATCCCAAGCACTTTTCCGCTTTTTTCTGTGGTATTTCCTTGACATATTCTTCATTTTGCTGTAAAATAAAACTATATCGGTACCGCAATTTCCGGTACCGCACACGAACAGCCCGGAACATTTTTTCAGGATGTCCCGCGAGCGCTTATACATTTTAAAAAAGAAAGGATTTTTTGCATGAAACTGCAGAAACTGATGCAAGTGCTGCTGCCCCTGGGTGCAGCAGCTGTCGGTGCCCTCTTCTGCACCGGCACCGCTTCCGCCGCAGAGGCAGAGCCCTTACCAACAGCCGCACCGGTTGCCACCGGAACCACGGAAACTGACCAGACTGCCTCCGGCACGTGGACAGACACCGACTCCGGCAGAACCTATCGCTACGCAGACGGTTCCTGTGCAACAGATGTACAGGTGATTGACGGCATTGCCTACCGCTTTGATGCAAACGGAATTTTGTGCACCGGATGGCAGAATTTTGACGGTGCCTGGCACTATTACGATCCGGAAACCTACGCTGCCGCCACCGGGTATCAGACCATTGATTCGGTTACATACCTCTTCGACTACACCGGCGCAGAGAAAACCGGCTGGCGCACCATCAACGGTGCCCGGCATTATTTCGATCCGGAAACCGGAAAGCTCCAGGACGGATGGATTCTCTACCATGACAGCCGCTACTATAGTGATGCTTCCGGCGACAAGCAAACCGGCCTTTTAGAAACCGGTGACGGCCTGCGCTATCAGCTGGACGAAAAAACCGGCCAGCAGCAGCTGGGCTTCTACACCTTTTCTGACAACGCCACCTGGTACTATGACAAGGACGGCGCTCCGGTAAAGGGCTGGATGGAAGAAGACACCACCGGAAAGCGCTACTACTTTGACGATTCCTATGCCATGGAAACTGGCTGGCAGCAGGTAGATGCCAAGCAGTACCATTTTAATGCAGACGGTTCCATGTCAGATGACTGGGAAACCATTGACGGGAACCTGTACCACTTCACCAAAGAGGGACAACTCCAGACCGGATGGCAGACGCTGGAGAACGGCACCTATTATTTTGGTACAGACGGTGTCACCCGCACCGGATGGCAGACTGTAGACAGCAAGAAGTACTATTTCCTGAGTTCCGGAAAAATGCAGACCGGATGGGCAGAAATCGACACGAATCGTTATTATTTCAGCTCTGATGGCGCGATGGTTACAGGAAAGCAGTCCATTGACGGTAAGAACTACACCTTTACAGATGCCGGCATTCTCCGCACCGTAAAGATCTGTCTGGATGCCGGGCACTACGGCAAATACAATCACAGCCCGGTCAATGATGCTTACTACGAATCGGACATGTCCTGGAAGGTACACCTCTATCTGAAGGCTGCCCTGGAATCCTACGGCATTGAAGTCATTACCACACGTCCCACCCAGAAAGGCGACTTAGGATTAGAAGCTCGCGGCAAGGCAGCTGCCGGCTGCGACCTGTTCCTGAGCATCCACAGCAACGCCTGCAACAATCCGGCAGCAGACGGCCCGCTGGCCTGCTGCACCGTTACCAAGGAGCTGAACGACTTAGGCCTGGAACTGGCCAACACCCTGCACCAGGTTATGGGCACAACACAAGGCGGCTCCATCTGGAACCGTGTGGGACAGAACGGCGACTATTACGGTGTTCTCCGCGGCGCGGCAAAGGTTGGCGTGCCCGGCATTCTGCTGGAACACAGCTATCATACCAATCCCCGTGCTACCGCATGGCTCCTGATTGATTCCAATCTGGAACGCATGGCCAAGGCAGAAGCCGCAGTTCTGGCAAAATATTTTTGCCTGGCATAAAGGCTCTTACTTTCGCTCGGTTTCATAAGAAATATATTTTCTCCAATGAAAATACCGCATCCAATCCGGTTTGCTTCCGGTTTTGGGTGCGGTATTTTCGGTTATTGGATAAGGAGAAAAGAGGATGTCATACGTTTATTCCAGATAGCTGTCATAATTGAAATACTGCTGCAATGACGAATCCAGGAACACCTGCTCATCTACCGGAACTGTAATAGAAATGGTTTCTTCTATTGTCTGGCCGTCCTGTGATACCGGATTAATCCAGATCACAGCATAGCTTTCTCCGCTAATCACAGGCGCATCTTTCAGATATTTCTGTACCTGCTGCAATGCTTTCTGGTCTTCTTGAGATTCATCTGTTGCAAAATCTCCGTAAAGATAGCGGTTTTTTATTTCAGCATTCGTGGTATTCTGTCCGCTGTATATGGTGCAGTCTACCATCGCATCCAGTTTGCCCTGTACCACCTGATCATAGATCTCACGGGATTCTGCCTGCGCCGCATAGACCTTTTCATAATAAAGGGTGGCTGTTTTGGGTGTAACGCTGTTGGAGATGGGACAAGTAAGCGTGTATGTTCTGCCCTTTTCATAAAAGCTATAGGTAATGTTGTCGGCAATATCATCAGAACTGTTCATGGTACTGTACAGCTGGTCAAAGGAAGCCTGCTGAATCTCCTCCCGATAGGAGGCAAAAATCTCTGCAACATCTGCATCCGACAGTTCCACTCCGTTATAGGAGTTCATTGTCATTGTGTCATCCAGCGGATCCGGCAGCGTCTTCCAGGCCTCTACATAATTTGCATCCTTTTTCAGAATTTCCATCAGCTTTTTGCTTTCCTTTACCGGAATATATACCTGACGATCCATGGCCTTTTTCTTTGTCCGGATGGTAACAATATAACAATCGTAGCTTTGGTCTTCCATACGCTCTGTCATCGCACCACCCAGCATGGCATTTCCATAGTCATAGGGAATCTGCTGGTACTTTTCATAATAGCTGTCCGGATCTTCCTCAAAGCACTTGACATTCTCATTAAAATAGTAGGAAATCAGAGAAATTGCCGTAGGATCTGTAATTTTGATATTTTGTGTGTTTTGGCCCACATAGTCCGTGTAATACAAATAGCTGCCGCTGCCCACATGATCATAGCTGTTTCGGAAAGAGACGCTTTCAATTTCCTGTACCGCCGGCCGATCTGCCATAATTTTGCTGTGTGCGGTATGCAGTCCCAGCAGAATCGCACCGTTGAGCACCGCCACAATCGCAAGCCCCGGCATTGCTTTCCACAGATTTTTCCACCGCCGTGTAGTGATCAGTTCATAAATGCAATAGATCAGTACCGCAGCGACATAGAAAAGAACATATATAAACCAGTCTTCCCGGATCGTTTTAAGTTCCAAAGTATTATATAGCGCACTGGTCACAAAAATGGTAAAGGTCATGGTCACGAGAATCCGGTATACATGCTGTAGCATGCGGCTAGGTGCGGCCTGTCCGGCTGCCTCACTGCGGCGATGGCAGAAGAGCCAGGAACCAATTGCCAGATACAGCACTGCCAGCAAAAAGGTGTACAGCAGCGCCTGCCAGCCGGGATGGAGTGCCTGTTCCGCAGAAACATCCTCGACGTTCATCAGCACACTGGCCCAGCTGTATAACAGGTTGTTAGTATTTTGGAAAAAGTTATTACTTTCACTGCTCTGCATCAAAAACGGCATGGTGGAAGAAACGGCAGAAGTCAAAACCTTACAGCAAAAACGCGGCAGAAATAAAATGATGCCAGCCAATAAAACATTGGTAAAAACGGTTCCGGTCAGGCTCATGGTAACCAGCAAGCCGGACATCAACAGCAATGCAGCCAGAAAAACAGCGAGTACATAGGAAACCATGCCATCATAGATTATGGTTCCGGGAATCAGCTTACAAACAATCAGTGACACCAGCATACTGCCAAACAGCAGAATCAAAACCCACAGCAGTACAGATACAACATAGCACACGTACAGTGTGATTCGCTTGTGGGGCAGTGCATGGTACAAGTCAGATGCCGCCCGATTGTCCAGAAAATGAAACAAGATCAGTGTCATCAGAGGTGCCGCAAACACAGCCAGCAGCAATAGCGGATGACTTGACGGGTAGCTGCAAATGATGGTTGTGGACATTTTTTCTGCATTTCCAACATTGATGGAATCCATTGTTCCTGCATTGATATATTCCATCACCGGAACTGCCACAGCCCCCAGAATCATAATCACCAAAAACAAAATTCCAACGGTTCGGCACTGGCGAAATCCTTCCGCAATCAGTCCCCAGCAATGATTTTTCTTTCTCTGCGTCATACCAGAGCGCCCCCTTTCGCATGAAAATAGGCCAGTGCACACACAATACTCAATCCGATGATCAGAAGCAACAGGAAAACAGACGTAGCCATTTGCCGGCGTGCTTCCTGCCGCTGTGCAGGCGTGCGGTAAAATTCACGTTTTTCAAGACGCTTCATTATTTATGCTCCTCCTCAGTCATGCCGTCAATCTGGAATGTATATCCCAATGTTTCCATCTCATAGGTAAAGACTTCCTCCAGAGACAGCGGCAAAACATCTAACAAAATGGGTTCCATGGCGTTCAGTTTTTTTACGATTGTATCCCGGTCTCCGCTGACAATCATGTTGGAAACGCTGCCGCTCTTTTCAAAGTGGGAAATTCGAATCCCCTCAAACTTCGATTTTTCATAAGGCTCCCGGAAGGCAATCTGAATCTTAAACTGCGACGTTTTCAGGTTTTCAATATCGCTTTCCAGCACAAGGCCGCCCTTATGGAGCAACGCCAGCTGATCGCAGATATCTTCCAGTTCCCGGAGGGAATGAGAGGTTATAATCGCAGAAGCACCGCGCTCCAGAACATCATCACAGATCAGCTTCTTGACAAAATTCCGCATCACCGGATCCAGACCGTCAAATGTCTCATCGAAAAAGAGATAGTCCGGCCGGCAAGCCAATGCCAAAATCGTTGCTGCCTGGCGGCGCATTCCCTTTGAAAATTGTCCCAGTGATTTTTTTCGGGGCAGCTGGAGCTGTTCACACAGTTTCCAAAAACGCTGTGCATCAAAATCCGGATAGAGCGAAGCATACATCCGTGCCATTCTCTCCAAGCTGGCTCCGGGCAGGAAGTACAGTTCATCCGGAACATAGGCAATCCGGCGTTTCACTTCCGGATTATCCCAGACCGCTTTTCCATCAATCAGCACCTGTCCGTCATCCGGCTGATATACACCGCATAGCGTCCGTAAAAACGTGGATTTTCCGGCACCGTTGGAACCGACCATGCCGTAAATACAGCCGGAACCGATATGGCAGGTGACGTGTTCCAACGCTGTAAAATCCTGAAAACGCTTCGTTAGATTTGTAACTTGAATCATTCCTGCGTTCCTCCTTGCTTTGGATTTTCCTGATGTGCAGCGCTGGAAAACACCTGCTGCACGCAAGATTCAATTTCGCCCGGCGTAATTCCGGCCATCAGAAGCTCTGTTACCAGTTGCGTCAAATCTTTCATCTTTGCACGTCCTTTTTGCAGTAGTTGTTCCTGTGCATCTGCACAAACAAAATAGCCCTTTCCCGGGACAGACTGGATTAACCCTCGGCTGTCCAAATCGGTATACGCCTTTAAAATGGTACGGGGATTGATAGAATTTGTCATCGATACGCTTCGGACAGAAGGAATCTGTCCGCCGGGCAAAAGCAGCCCGGTCAGAACAAATCGTTCCACCTGTTGAATAATTTGCTCATACACAGGCGTTCGGGACATTGGATCAATCTGGAACACGGCATACCCTCCATTCCATTTAAAATATGTTCCATCCGATTATGTGAAGTATCACACATTTTTGCAAAAAAGCTTTTTGCGTTGCAAGATGTGTATGTGTTGTACATGTCATGCAACACATATAGTATAACATATTCTATTTTATCTGTCAATAGGTTTTTTCAAATTTTTCTCAAAAAAGCAGTATAAAGCAGAAAAAGCCATGGAACTTAATCCATGGCTTTCAACTGGCTCCTCCAGTTGGACTCGAACCAACGACCCTGCGGTTAACAGCCGCATGCTCTACCGACTGAG